>NZ_DATIHB010000040.1:0-9279 GCF_035481145.1 Nocardioides sp.
CCGATGGTCCGCGAGGCGCTGGCGGCCGCGGGTGAGCTGACCGCGGCCGACACCGACTGACGACCTCGTCAGGCCGAGAGCGTCAGGAGCTGGTCTACGCCGATGCCCACGAGTGACTCGCGGAAGACCCGCCGCTCCCCCGGCTCGACGTCGACGTGGCACGGCACGACCAGCACGGTGCAGCCGGCCGCCTCGGCAGACGTGGCGCCGGTGTTGGAGTCCTCGATGGCGATGCACGCCGACGGTTCGACGCCGAGACCGGCAGCAGCCTTGAGGTAGGCCTCGGGGTGCGGCTTGCCCTGAGCGACCTTGTCGCCGGTCACGATCTCGGTGAAGGCTCCGACTGGGAGCTGCGCGAGGATCGGCTCGACGAATCGCTGGTAGCTCATCGTGACGAGCGCGCACGGCACACCGGCATCGACCAGCGTGGCCAGGAGCTCGCGTGCGCCCGGGCGCCACGGCACCTCCTGCTCGACGCGGGCGACGACACCGTCCAGCAGCAGGTCGACGACCTGCTCAGGTGACAGCTGTGCGCCCGGGGCGTCGGGAGGGAACATGTGACGCAGGATGTAGCGCCCCGATGCGAGCAGGTCGTTGCCGACCAGTGCGAGCCCGTGCTCCTCGGTCCAGGTGCCACCGAACCGCTCGGCCAGCTCGAACTCCGTCGCGATCCAGTAGGGCTCCGTGTCGACCAGGGTCCCGTCCATGTCCCAGAGGACCGCCGTGTGCTTCACACGAGGATCCTAGGATCAGGCCATGCGAGCTACGAGCACGGCCACCGTCAACGTCCCGATCACCCGCGCCTGGGAGGTCCTCGCCGACCACGCCGGCATGAGCAAGTGGGGCCCGATCACCGCCACCGTCGAGAAGCCCGGCGCCCCGGAGCGCGACGGTGTCGGCGCCGTACGCCGGATCGCCGCGCCCGGCCCGGCCCCGGCCATCGTCGAGGAGATCACCGCGTTCGACGCGCCGACGCGCCTGGGCTACAAGGCGCTCGCCGGCGTTCCGTTCAAGGACTACTCGGGCGAGGTCGTCCTCTCCCCCGCCGGCGACGGCACGCTGGTCGAGTGGACCCTGACCGCCCGTTCGCGCATCCCGCTGGTCGAGCAGGCGGCTCTCAAGGCCGTCTCGGTCGCCCTGCTCAAGGCCTACACCGGCTACCTGAAGAAGCGCGCCTGACCCGACTCCGCACGCTGGCGGCCACCGGCCGCTAGCGTGCGGATCGTGACGACGCCTCGCTCGGTCCAGCGCACCTACCTGGTGCTGATGGTGGGCAACACCCTGGCCGCGTCGCTGATCTGGGGCATCAACACGATCTTCCTGCTCGATGCAGGCCTGTCGAACTTCCAGGCCTTCGCGGCCAACGCGGCGTTCACCGCGGGGATGGTGCTCTTCGAGATCCCGACCGGCATCGTCGCCGACACCGTCGGACGGCGGGCCTCCTACCTCCTCGGGACGGTCACGCTGGCCGTCTCCACACTCGCCTACGTGGGCCTGTGGCAGATTCGGGGTCCGTTCTGGATGTGGCTCGCCGCGTCGGTACTGATCGGGCTCGGCTTCACGTTCTTCTCCGGTGCCGTGGAGGCGTGGCTGGTCGACGCCCTCGCGAGCGTCGGGTTCACCGGGACGCTCGACACCGTCTTCGGTCGCGGACAGGTCGCCTCCGGCGCCGCGATGCTGGTCGGCTCGGTCTCCGGCGGGTGGATCGCGCAGCAGACCAGCGTCGGCGTTCCGTACCTCCTGCGCGGTGGCATCCTCCTCGTCATGTTCGTCTTCGCCGCTGTCGCGATGCGGGACCTCGGCTTCACGCCGGAGCGCCACGGATCCACGGCGCAGGAGGTCGCTCGCCTCGCGCGGCAGACCGTCGACCTCGGCTGGAAGGTGCCGCCGATCCGGTGGCTGATGGTGCAGGCGATCGCCACGGGCGGCGTCGGCATCTATGCGTTCTACGCGCTCCAGCCCTATCTGCTCGAGCTGTACGGCGATCCGCACGCCTACCAGGTCGCTGGTCTGGTCGCTGCTGCTGTCGCGGTCGCGCAGATGATCGGTGGCCTGGCCGCGGGTCAGGTGCGCCGCATCGCCCGACGGCGTACCTCGGCGCTCGTCGTCATCTCACTCGTGTCTGCGGGGGTGATGGTGGCGATCGGCACCGTGGACTCCTTCGCAGCGGTCCTCGCGCTGACCGGCCTCTGGGGCCTGACCTTCGCGGCCTTCACGCCCGTGCGCCAGAGCTACCTCAACGGGCTGATCCCGTCGCGGCAACGCGCCACCCTGCTCTCGGCCGACTCGCTGATGAGCTCGGCCGGCGGCGTGTGGGCCCAGCCCGTCCTCGGCCGCGTTGCTGACGTGCGCGGGTACGCCGCGTCGTACGTGGTCTCGGCGGCGATCACCGCCGTGGCGATCCCGCTCATCCTGCTCTCACGACGGGCGAATGCCCCGGCCGACTCCTACGGGCCGACTCCCGCGCAGGCAACGTCATAGGACCTGGTCGCTAGAGCAGCCAGGTCCTATGACGTTACGTAGCAGGAGCGCTCAGTCCTCGGGGTCGTAGGCGAGGTTGGCGGAGAGCCAGCGCTCGGCCTCGGCGAGGGTCCAGCCCTTTCGCTCGGCGTAGTCGGCCACCTGGTCGCGACCGAGGCGACCCACGACGAAGTACTGCGACTCGGGGTGGCTGAAGTAGAAGCCGGAGACCGAGGCACCCGGCCACATCGCCATCGACTCGGTGAGCTCGATCCCCGTGGCCGCCTCGACGTCGAGGAGCTCCCACAGCGTGCGCTTCTCGGTGTGCTCGGGGCAGGCCGGGTAGCCCGGTGCCGGCCGGATGCCGGCGTACTGCTCCTTGATGAGCGCCACGTTGTCGAGGTGCTCGTCGGGCGCGTAGCCCCAGAACTCCTTGCGGACCCGCTCGTGCATCCGCTCGGCGAACGCCTCGGCAAGCCGGTCGGCCAGCGACTCGAGCAGGATCGCGTTGTAGTCGTCGAGGTTCTTCTTGAACTCCAGGACCTTCTCCACGGAGCCGAGGCCGGCCGTCACCGCGAAGGCGCCGACGTAGTCCTTCAGGCCGGTCGACTTCGGCGCGACGTAGTCCGACAGGGCCTTGTTGGCGATGCCCTCCCGGTGCTCGCCCTGCTGGCGGAGGTGGTGCAGGACGGTCCGGACCTCGGTGCGGTTGTCGTCGGTGTAGAGCTCGATGTCGTCGCCGACGGCGTTGGCCGGGAAGAGCCCGATCACGCCGGAGGCCGAGAGCCACTTCTCCTCGATCAGCTGGTCGAGCATCGCCTGCGCGTCGTCGTACAGCTTGCGGGCCGCCGGACCGGACGCCGGGTTGTTGAGGATGTCGGGGAACGAGCCCTTCATCTCCCAGGCGTTGAAGAACGGCTGCCAGTCGATGTACTTGCGCAGCTCGGTCAACGAGTAGTCCTTGAAGACCCGGACGTACTGCGTCGCGTGGCGCTCGCCGAGGTTGGCGACCGCGCTGACGTCGTGGCTCTGCTGCAGCAGCAGGTGCGGCCGCGGCGGGTGGTACGCCGACCAGTCCAGCTGCGGCGCGTTGGCCCGGGCCGCCTCGAGGGAGGCCATCGGCCGATCGTTCTTCGACGCGTGCCGCTCGCGCAGCGCGTCGTAGTCGGCCTGGACCTCGTCCATGAACTTCGGGCGCAGCTCGTCGTTGAGCAGGGTTGCGGCGACCGGGACGGAGCGCGAGGCGTCCTTGACCCAGACGACCGGTGCGTCGTACTTGCGGTCCACCTTGACCGCCGTGTGGGCGCGCGACGTCGTCGCGCCACCGATCAACAGCGGGATGTCGAAGCCCTGGCGCTGCATCTCGGTGGCGACCGTGACCATCTCGTCGAGCGACGGCGTGATCAGGCCGGAGAGGCCGATGATGTCTGCCTGGTGCTCCTTCGCGGCGTCCAGGATCTTCTGCACGGGCACCATGACGCCGAGGTCGATGACCTCGAAGTTGTTGCACTGCAGCACGACGCCGACGATGTTCTTGCCGATGTCGTGGACGTCGCCCTTGACCGTCGCCATGACGATCGTGCCGTTGGTGTCCTTCTGGCCGGTGGTGCCGGCAGCAGCCTTCTCCTCCTCGATGAACGGGATGAGGTAGGCCACGGCCTTCTTCATGACACGGGCGCTCTTGACGACCTGCGGGAGGAACATCTTGCCCGCGCCGAAGAGGTCGCCGACGACGTTCATGCCGTCCATCAGGGGCCCCTCGATGACCTCGATCGGGCGGCCGCCGGCTGCCTTGATCTCGGCGCGGAGCTCCTCGGTGTCGGCCTCGACGTGGGCGTCGAGGCCCTTCACCAGCGCATGGGTGATCCGCTCGCGGACGGGCAGCGAGCGCCACTCCTCCGCGGCCGCCTCGGCGACCTCGCCCGAGCCACGGTGGGCCTCGGCGAGCTCGAGCAGGCGCTCGGTCGCGGCCTGCGTGTCGGCCACCCGGTTGAGCACGACGTCCTCGATGGCGTCGCGCAGCTCGGGGTCGACCTGGTCGTAGACGACCAGGGCACCGGCGTTGACGATGCCCATCGAGAGGCCGGCCTTGATCGCGTGGAAGAGGAAGACCGCGTGGATCGCCTCGCGCACCGGGTTGTTGCCCCGGAACGAGAAGGAGACGTTGGAGATGCCGCCGGAGATCTTCGCGCCCGGAAGGTTCTCCTTGATCCAGCGGGTGCCCTCGATGAAGTCGAGGCCGTACGTCGCGTGCTCCTCGATGCCGGTCGCGACCGCGAAGACGTTGGGGTCGAAGATGATGTCCTCGGCCGGGAAGCCCTCCTCCTCGACGAGGATCCGGTACGCCCGCGCGCAGATCTCCTTGCGCCGCTCCAGGTTGTCGGCCTGGCCCTCCTCGTCGAACGCCATGACGACCACGGCGGCGCCGTACTTGCGGCAGAGGCGTGCCTGCGTGCGGAACTCCTCCTCGCCGGCCTTCATCGAGATCGAGTTGACGATGGGCTTGCCCTGGATGGTTTTGAGCCCGGCCTCGATGACCTCCCACTTCGAGGAGTCGACCATGATCGGCACGCGGCTGATGTCGGGCTCCGACGCGATCAGCTTGAGGAAGCGGTCCATCGCCGCGACGCCGTCGATCATGCCCTCGTCCATGTTGACGTCGATGACCTGTGCACCCGACTCGACCTGCTGCGCCGCGACCTGGAGGGCCGTGTCGTAGTCGCCGTCCTTGATCAGGTTGCGGAACCGCGCGGAGCCCGTGATGTTGGTGCGCTCGCCGACGTTGACGAAGAGGGACTCGTCGGTGATGTTGAACGGCTCCAGGCCGGACAGGCGCATGGCGGGCTCCACGGCCTGCGGCACGCGCGGGGAAAGACCCACGGTGGCGTCGTGGATGGCACCGATGTGCTCCGGAGTCGTGCCGCAGCAGCCGCCCAGGACGTTGACCAGGCCCGAGGCTGCGAACTCCTGGACGACCGACGCCATCTGCGCGGCGGTCTCGTCGTACTCACCGAACGCGTTGGGCAGGCCGGCGTTGGGGTAGGCCGAGACGAAGCAGTCGGCGAGGCGCGACAGCTCCGCGAGATACTGCCGCATCTCCGCCGCACCGAGCGCGCAGTTGAGGCCCACCGAGAGCGGCTTCACGTGGCGGATGGAGTTCCAGAACGCCTCGGTCGTCTGGCCCGAGAGCGTGCGACCCGACGCGTCGGTGATCGTGCCCGAGATCATCACCGGCCAGCGGCGGCCGCGCTCCTCGAAGAGCGTCTCGACGGCGAAGATCGCCGCCTTCGCGTTGAGGGTGTCGAAGATGGTCTCGATCAGCAGGATGTCGGCGCCGCCGTCCACCAGTCCGTTGGCCTGTTCGAGGTACGCCGCGACGAGCTCGTCGTACGACACGTTGCGGGCGCCGGGGTCGTTGACATCGGGCGAGATGCTGGCGGTCTTCGGGGTCGGGCCGAGCGCGCCGGCCACGTAGCGCGGTCGCTCGGGGGTGCTGAACTCGTCGCACGCCTCGCGCGCGAGGCGTGCGCCGGCGAGGTTCATCTCGTAGGCGAGCGACTCCATCTCGAAGTCGGCCTGGGCGATCGTCGTGGCGCCGAAGGTGTTGGTCTCCACGATGTCGGCACCGGCCGCCAGGTACTCGCGGTGGATCCCCCGGATCATGTCCGGCTGGGTGAGGACCAGCAGGTCCGAGTTGCCCTTGACGTCGAGGTGGAAGTCCGCGAACCGCGTCCCCCGGTACTCCGCCTCGCCCGGGGTGTGCCGCTGGATCATTGTGCCCATGGCACCGTCGATGACGAGGATGCGCTCGGCGAGCAGGGCGGTCAGCTCTGCGGTCGCATCGGGGCGGACGAGCGGCGTGGTGGGGTTGTCAGCGTGCGACACGGGGTCCCTTCCAGATCGGAAGGCGTCCTTGTTCAGTCAAGCCGAGCGTGGCGGGCGCGTCATCCCGACGGGTCCCGTTGCAACGCCTCTCGGCCGCAGACCAGTCTAGGGGACCTGTGTCGTGGATCCCACCATGTATCACTCGCGTCACGGACGGGGCCCTAGGCTGAGGACGTGATCGAGATGGCTGACGTCCGTGACCTGGTGGACCCCGTGGTGATCGCTGCGTTCGAGGGATGGAACGACGCCGCCGACGCCGCGTCGTCGGTCATCGACCACCTCATGGACGTGTGGAACGCCGAGGTGATCGGGGCGATCGACCCCGAGGACTTCTACGACTTCCAGATGAACCGGCCCAACATCGAGACCGGTCCCGACGGCCACCGGCGCATCGGATGGCCCTCGACGCAGATCGCCATCGCCTCACCCCCGGGTCTGGACCGCGACGTCGTCCTGATCCGCGGACTCGAGCCGAACATGCGCTGGCGCCAGTTCTGCGCCGAGCTGCTGGCTGCCTGCGACGACCTCGGCGGTTCGCTTGTGGTCACTCTCGCGGCACTGCTGGCGGACACCCCGCACACCCGTCCGCTTCCGGTGACGGGCTCAGCCACCGAGCCCGAGCTGGTCGACCGGCTGCGGGTCGAGCAGTCGTCGTACGAGGGGCCCACGGGGATCGTCGGCGTCTTCCAGGACGCCTGCGGCAAGCTCGACATCCCCGCGGTCTCCTACTGGGTGGCCGTGCCGCACTACGTCGCGCAGCCGCCCTGCCCGAAGGCGTCACTCGCGCTGGTCCACGAGCTCGAGGATCTGCTCGGCTGCGCGATCCCCCTGGGCGAGCTGCCCGAGGACGCCCGTGCCTGGGAGCGCGGCGTCGACGAGCTGGCCGAGGAGGAAGAGGAGATCGCGGAGTACGTCCGTGCGCTCGAGGAGACGCGGGACACCGCTGACCTGCCCGAGGCGTCGGGTGAGGCGATCGCCCGCGAGTTCGAGCGATACCTCAAGCGCCGCGATAGCGAGTGACTCAGAGCTTCAGGCCGAGGGCGGCGTCAAGCACGGCACGGAGCTGGTCGGCGGCGTAGATGTCCTTGTGGTCGCCACCAGTGGTGGCGGCGGCCCAGTCGTCGATCGCCGCGACCGCAGCCGGGGCGTCGAGGTCGTTGGCCAGAGCGGCCAGGACCTGCTCCACGACCGGAGCAGCCGGGGCACCGACGCCGTGTCGCAGCGCGTCACGCCACTGCTCGAGGGTGTCCTGAGCGGCCCAGAGGTTCTCGCTGGTCCACTCCCAGTCCTCACGGTAGTGGTGGCGCAGCAGGCTGAGGCGGATCGCGGCCGGGTCGACCTCGCTGCGACGGAGCTCGTTGACGAAGACCAGGTTGCCCTTGGACTTCGACATCTTCTCGCCGTCGTAGCCGACCATGCCGGCGTGCACGTAGGCATGGGCGAACCGCTCGCCCTCCGCGACCTGGGCCTCACCGGCGCACATCTCGTGGTGCGGGAAGGAGAGGTCGGAGCCACCGGCCTGGACATCGAACGACGTGCCGAGGTGCTCGAGCGCGATCGCGGTGCACTCGATGTGCCAGCCCGGGCGTCCCTTGCCGAACGGGCTGTCCCAGCTGGGCTCGCCGGGACGCTCGGCGCGCCAGAGGATGCAGTCGAGCGGGTCCTTCTTGCCGGCGCGCTCGGGGTCGCCGCCGCGGTCGCCGAAGATCGCCAGCATCTGCTCTCGGTCGAGGCCGGAGACGTCACCGAAGGCCTTGTCGGAGGCGACCTCGAAGTAGAGGTCGCCCTCGACGTGGTAGACCACGCCGGCGTCCTGGAGCCTCTGGATGAGGGCGATGACGAGCGGGATCGACTCGACGGCGCCGATGTAGTGGTCCGGCGGCAGGACGCGCAGCGCCTCCATGTCCTCGCGGAAGAGCTGCGTCTCGCGGAGCGCGAGCTCCTCCCAGGCCACGTTGACCTTGGTCGCCCGCTCCAGCAGCGGGTCGTCCACGTCGGTGACATTCTGCACGAAGGTGACCGGATGACCTGCGTTGCGCCAGGCGCGGTTGAGCAGGTCCATGCCGACGTACGTCGCGGCGTGGCCCATGTGCGTGGCGTCGTACGGCGTGATGCCGCAGACGTACATGCGCGCACCGCCGGCGGCGGGAGTGGTCTCGACGAGACCGCCCGTGGCGGTGTCGTGGACCCGGACGACGGGTCCCTTGACGTGCAGGGGGGTGATCTCCGGAGCGGACCAGGCGCGCATGTGGGAACTCTAGACGGTCGCCCCCACCGTCACAGCGCGGGCCACGGGATCGCCGGCCAGTCCCCCGAGGGCGCCGGGAAGACAGCCGCCTCGAGCAGCGCACGCCCACGGGCGAGGAACGCGTCGACCTCGGGTCCGCTGAGCAGGCTCCGCAGCTCGCCGAGGAGGGCTCCGTCGACGAGGACGCGTTGGATGTCCGCCGACTCCTCCGCGGTGAGCGGCTCGCCGAGCCAACCCCACAGGACCGTGCGCAGCTTCGGCTCGACGTGGAACGTGACGCCGTGGTCGATGCCCCAGCGTTCGGCGCCGCGGCTCAGCACGTGGCCACCCTTGCGGTCGGAGTTGTTGACCAGGATGTCGAGAAGCGCAATGCGGCGCAGGGCTGCCGACTCCTCGTGCACGAGCAGGACGGGACGCCCGCTCTCGTCGCGCGCCTCGAGCACGACGCGCTGGCCGGACTGCTGCTCTCCCGGCGTAACGACGTCGACGGCCGGTGGGGCGCCGTCCTCCTCGATCCACTCCTGCAGCATCCCCGGACCATGCGGCCCCTCGCCGAGCCACGTGCGCGGCACGACGTGCCAGCCGAGCGCCTCGGAGACGGCGTACGTCGCGACCTCGCGGTGGGCCAGCACCGCGCCCGGGAAGTCCCAGAGCGGCCGCTCCCCCGCTACCGGCTTGTAGATGAC
>NZ_DATIHB010000041.1:0-25295 GCF_035481145.1 Nocardioides sp.
AGCGGAGCTCGCCGGCGGGGCGGGCGCACGCGCCTGCGCCGACCAGTGCGCAGGGCTGCTCGCGAACGACGTGGCGCTGCTCGTGCGTGCACGTGAGGGGTACGCCGAGGCGAAGCGCCCCTACTGGCAGGCCAAGGCCGATGTCGACCTGGCGCGGGCGTGGATGGACCGGGGAGACCCGTTGCGCTCCGTCCAGATCCTCCGGGAGGCGACCGATGTCTTCCACGACCTCGGGGCGACGCGCACGGCCGCCCAGGCCGGCGTCCTGCTGGCGCACGCGGCTGGTTCGCGGCCTCCGCAGCGTGAGCCACATCCGCTGGAGCGGCTGACGCGCGCCGAGCGGCTGGTCGCCGTACAGGCGGGGCGAGGGAAGACGAACCCGCAGATCGCCGAGGAGCTCGCCCTCTCCACGAGGACCGTCCAGGCGCACCTGTCGAACATCTACGCCAAGCTCGCGATCGGCTCGCGGGTGCAGCTTGCCGCCGTCCTCGCTACCCGCGAGGAGGAGGACGGGCTAGGCCACCTGGCCGATGTGGTCAGCGACTGAGTGGGCGCACGGTGGTTGCCACCCACCCGAGACGGAGAGTCCGATGCCGCACCAGCCCGCCCCCGCCAGCTACCTTCCCACCGTCGCCGGCGGCGCTGCCGTCGTCCACGGTGCCATGACCGCTCCCGTCGTCCCGGCACAGCTCATCCCGGCACCGCGCCACGCCCTGGCCGACCCCGAGCAGGCGCTTCGCCTGCTCCACCAGCGCTGGGTGACCGTCGTCGACGGATGCCTCGAGACCGAGCTGGAGTGCGGGGACGGCGAGCCCGTCGACACGCTGCGCACCGCCTGGGCCCGGGCGCTCGAGCACTCCGGCGAGGTCAAGGCGCAGCTCGACGCGCACGCCGGCGAACCGGTCCACGACCAGCTCACCGAGCGTCATCTCCTCCGCCTCGCGCAGGCCGCGGGTCTGCTCCGTCCCGGCCACACCCCGCGCGAGGGACTCGAGGAGGTCGAGCGTGTGCTGGCGACGGTCGCTCCTGCGCACACCGAGAAGCCCGGTTGGTTCGCGCGTCAGTGGCGGCGCGTCGAGGAGGACCGGCTGGTCCGCGAGGCGCGCGGCGGCTGGTGAGCGCTCCGGGTGGCGGGCGCCGGGGCGCCCTCGCCGACGCGGCAGCTGGTCGGGTGCGTGCGCTTTGACCGGTCACCGGGTTTGATGGCCGACGTGAGTTCTTCCGTACGCCGTGTCCAGAGGTCGTCCGTGCGTCGCACGGCCCTCGCCGCGCTCGCCCTCGTTGCCGTCGCTCCGCTCGCCGCCTGCTCCGGCGGGCCCGGCGGTTCCGGGCCCCACCCGGGTGACGCGGCGGTCGTCGAGGGGCAGGCGATCGCGCTCTCCAGGGTCGACGACTTCGCCGACGACTTCTGTGCCCTCGAGGAGCCCGGCCTCGCCCAGCAGGGGGCCGTGCTGCCGATGGCGCTGCTGCGCAGCGTGGCGGTCGAGGCGCTCGTGGTGGACGAGCTCCTCCCGGAGTTCGCGCAGGAGCAGGGCATCGACATCGCGGACGTACGCCGCGACGTACGCGCCGAGGTGCGCACGACGCTCGCGGACGTGCCCGCCGAGCTGCGCGTGGCAGCGACCAGGCGCCTCGAGCTCGAGGGCGCGCGGCGCGCCGTCCTGCAAGTCGCGGGCAGCCGGGGTGCCACCTCGGCCGAGCAGGCGCTCGCGCTGGGGGCCGAGCGGTTCAACGCCTGGCGTGCCGAGCAGGACGTCGAGGTGGACCCGCGCTTCGGCCGTGTCGACCTCGACCAGCTGCAGTGGGACGGTGCCAACGGCTCGCTCTCGGTGGCGGCCGACGACGCACCGGCCGCACTGGACCAGAAGGCCGCAGCGGCCCTTCCGGCGGAGCAGCGCTGCGGCACACCCGCGGCATGAGCGCCGGGGGAGAGGGGCTCGTCGAGTTCCTCGGCCTCATGCGCACCATGCGTGAGCGGTGCGCGTGGAAGGGCGCGCAGACCCACGCGAGCCTCGCGCCGTACCTCCGCGAGGAGGCGGACGAGGTGCTCGAGGCGATCAGCGACGTCGAGAGCGTGGGCGACGCAGCCAGCTTGCGACACCTCTGCGACGAGCTCGGCGACCTGCTGCTGCAGATCTACTTCCACGCTGCCATCGCGGAGGAGGCCGGCGCGTTCACGATGGACGACGTCGTCGGCGGCCTGACCGCGAAGATGCGCCGCCGCAACCCGCACGTCTTCGGGCCCGAGGCGGAGTCAGGCCGCACCTTCACCCTCGAGGAGATCGAGGAGATGTGGCAGGCCGCGAAGGCCGCCGAGCGCTCCGACGTTCGCGCGCCCGAGGAGCTGTAAACCCCGTTTACCCACACGAGGTGGCCGTTGCAGCACTCACCTCGCGCAAGTAGACGGGGTTTACAGGCGCGCGGACCTACGCCCACGTCCACGCGCGGCGCTGCCTCCCCAGCCCGCCGTCGTACGCCGATAGGCTGGCCCGCGACAACATCCATGTCATGAACCCAGGAGCAAGAGTGGCTTCCATCGCTGCCGTCGGCGCCCGCGAGATCCTCGACTCGCGTGGCAACCCCACCGTCGAGGTCGAGATCCAGCTGGAGGACGGTGCGTTCGGTCGCGCCGCTGTCCCCTCCGGTGCCTCCACCGGCGCCTTCGAGGCCGTCGAGCTGCGTGACGGCGGCGACCGCTATGTCGGCAAGGGTGTCGTTGGTGCAGTCAAGGCCGTCGTCGAGGTGATCGCCGACGCGATCATCGGCCTCGACGCCGAGGACCAGCGCCTCATCGACCAGACCATGCTCGACCTGGACGGCACCCCCAACAAGGGCAAGCTCGGCGCCAACGCGATCCTGGGCGTCTCGCTCGCGGTCGCGCACGCTGCCGCCGACTCGGCCGGCCTGCCGCTCTTCAAGTACGTCGGCGGCTCCAACGCGCATCTGCTGCCCGTCCCCATGATGAACATCCTCAACGGTGGTGCCCACGCGGACACCAACGTCGACATCCAGGAGTTCATGATCGCCCCGATCGGCGCCCCGTCGTTCGCCGAGGCCCTCCGCGTCGGCGCCGAGGTCTACCACACGCTCAAGGGCGTCCTGAAGGAGAAGGGCCTGGCCACGGCGGTCGGCGACGAGGGTGGCTTCGCGCCGGACCTCGAGTCCAACCGGGCCGCTCTGGACCTGATCGCAGAGGCCGTCGCGAAGGCCGGCTACGAGCTCGGCAAGGACGTCGTCCTCGCGCTCGACGTCGCCGCGACCGAGTTCTGTGAGAACGGCTCCTACACCTTCGAGGGCCAGCAGAAGTCGTCGGCCGAGATGATCGCGTACTACGCGGACCTCGTCGCCAACTACCCGATCGTCTCCATCGAGGACCCCCTCGACGAGGAGGACTGGGACGGCTGGAAGCAGATCACCGACGAGCTCGGCTCCAAGACCCAGCTCGTGGGCGACGACCTCTTCGTCACCAACACCGAGCGCCTCGTCCGCGGCGTCACCGGCGGCCAGGCCAACGCGATGCTGGTCAAGGTCAACCAGATCGGCTCGCTCACGGAGACCCTCGACGCCGTCGAGTACGCCCACCGCGCCGGCTACCGCAACATGATGTCGCACCGCTCCGGTGAGACCGAGGACGTCACCATCGCCGACCTCGCCGTCGCCACCAACTGCGGCCAGATCAAGACCGGTGCCCCGGCCCGCTCCGAGCGCGTCGCGAAGTACAACCAGCTCCTGCGCATCGAGGACCAGCTCGGCGACGCCGCGCGCTACGCCGGCGCCTCGGCGTTCCCGCGCTACCAGGGCTGAGCAAGCTGATGGCTGCGCAGCGTCGTACGCCCTCTCGCGGGGTGCCCCGCGGGCAGGCCGGTCCCGGCAGGGGCCTGGCCGCAGGCCGTACGACGCTGCGCAACGCCGCGGCTGCCGCTGCCGCCGGGCGTGAGCGCCCCCGCATCACCAGTCGGGCCGTGGTTCTCCTGCTGGTGCTCGCCGTGCTGGCGGTCTCGTGGGCCTCGAGCTTCCGCGCGTGGTTCCAGCAGCGAGCCGAGATGGATGCCCTGCGCACGCAGATCGCGCAGACCGAGGCCGACATCGACCGCCTCGAGGCGCAGAAGAAGCGCTGGAAGGACGAGGCGTTCATCAAGCAGCAGGCCCGGCTCCGCTTCGGCTACGTGATGCCGGGTCAGGACAGCCTCATCGCGCTCGACGAGAACGGCAACCCGATCGGGTCCGTCGAGAAGCTGACCGACCCTGCCGACGCCCCCGGCACCGATCCCGTCGCGTGGTACTCCACCGTCTGGGAGTCGGTCGAGGCGGCCGGCAACCCCGAGGAGAGCAAGTAGTGATCGAGCAGCAGGACGTGCTCGCGGTCGAGGCCCAGCTGGGTCGCCTCCCGCGTTCCATCCACGAGATCGGCCACCGCTGCCCCTGTGGCAACCCCGACGTCGTCACGACGCCTCCGCGCCTGGGTGACGGCACGCCGTTCCCGACGACCTACTACCTGACCTGCCCCCGCGCCGCGTCAAAGATCGGGACCCTCGAGGCCGATGGCGTGATGAAGGAGATGCAGGACCGGCTCGCGACTGACCCGGACCTGGCCGCCCGCTACCGCGCGGCCCACGAGGACTACATCGCCGCGCGCACCGAGATCGGTGAGATCGCGGGCTGTGACGTCCCCGAGATCGCTGGCATCTCCGCCGGCGGTATGCCCGACCGCGTCAAGTGCCTCCACGTCCTCGCCGGCCACTCCCTGGCCCGCGGCCGTGG
This sequence comes from Nocardioides sp., assembly GCF_035481145.1. Lineage (GTDB taxonomy): Bacteria > Actinomycetota > Actinomycetes > Propionibacteriales > Nocardioidaceae > Nocardioides. The sequence continues at coordinate 4,762 of NZ_DATIHB010000041.1, forward strand.
CGTGAACCCGCTCGGTGATGAGGTGCTGGACCTGATCGGTGACTGGTGGAAGGCCGGGCCCTGTGTCGGCCCCGGCACCGAGAAGCCGTTCGCGGAGTCCCCGGCCGAGTGAGCGTGCGCGTCGCTGCCGTCGACTGCGGCACCAACACCATCAAGCTGATGATCGCCACGCTCTCGGAGAGCGGCGCCGACGTCCACGTCCGCACGAGCCGCATGGTCCGGCTCGGCCAGGACGTCGACCGGACCGGCCGGCTGGCCGACGAGGCGATGGAGCGCACGTTCGCCGCCATCGACGAGTACGCCGCGCTGATCCGGGAGTCCGCCGCGGAGGGACGCCCGGTCGAGCGAATCCGGTTCTGCGCCACCTCCGCGACGCGTGACGCCTCCAACGGAGACGTCTTCGCCGCCGGCGTGCAGCAGCGGCTCGGCATCGATCCCGAGGTCGTGGCCGGCCACGAGGAGGCGCATCTCTCCTTCGACGGTGCGGTGCGCAACCTCCGCACCGCTCCGGTCGAGCCCGTCCTGGTCCTCGACATCGGGGGCGGCTCGACCGAGCTGATCCTGGGCGCGAACGAGCCGAACGCTGAGCACTCGATGGACATCGGCTCGGTACGCATGCACGAGCGCCACCTCCACTCCGACCCGCCGACCGCGACCGAGATCGAGGCGGCCGTCGCGGACATCGACGCCCACCTCGACGCCTGCCCGGTCGACCCGTCGCTCGCGCAGACGGTCGTCGGTGTCGCTGGCACGATCATCACGGTTGCGGCCGGCGTGATGGGGCTGACCTCCTACGACCGCGACGCGATCGACCAGGCAGTACTCGACCGTGACGACGTCCACGCATTCGCGCAGCGCCTGCTGGCGATGACAGTGGCTGAGCGGCTCGCGCTGCCGTTCATGCACCCGGGCCGCGCCGACGTCATCGGAGCCGGTGCGCTGATCCTCGACCGCGTGCTGCGCCGTACGTCGGCCACGAGCCTCGTCGTCAGCGAGGCTGACATCCTCGACGGGATCGCCTGGAGCATGTTCCCCGGTTAGGACTGCCCCCGTTTGCGCACGCCGCCCTCGGGCAAGGGGAAGGCGTACGACGCAACGAAAGGGAGATGTCATGCGCCTGCACCGAATGAGCATGCTGGCAGCCGGAGGCGTCGGTTACGTCCTCGGGGCCAAGGCCGGCCGCGGCCGGTACGAGCAGATCCGTCACGCGATGAACGAGGCTCCGCACGCCACCGAGGTGGCGAAGGAGAAGGTCATGGCCGCGACGGAGAAGGTCCGTCACGTCACGGGCCACGCGGAGGGGACCCACAAGGACCCGTTCGCGGTCGACCCGATGGAGCCCGAGTCGTACGACTCGCCGCTCGTCACCGAGGCCGGAGTCGCCGACATGCCCGACGCCGGCCCGGCCGCTCCGACGTACGGCGGTATGTGGGACGACGAGGGCAAGAAGAAGGGCACCAGCCTCTGAGACCTTCGGGCGAGGCAGGATGTGCGGGTGAAATCCGAGCACCCGCATCCCCTCACCGGTGAGTACTTCCCGTCACCGGTGCCGCCCGGAACGGGGTGGCCGGACGACCCCTTCCTGCGCAAGACGGGTCCGGTCACCTCCGCTGCCGGCGTCCGCGACACCGCGGGCGCCGGCGGCCTGGCGGAGCTCTGCTCCGCCATCTCCGTCTGTACGGCGTGCCCGCGCCTGGTCGCCTGGCGCGAGACGGTCGCCATCGAGAAGCGTGCGTCGTTCGCCGACGAGCCCTACTGGGGCCGCCCGATCGCCGGGTGGGGGAGCGAGACGCCCCGCGTGCTCATCGTCGGCCTGGCACCCGCCGCGCACGGGGGCAACCGCACCGGCCGGATCTTCACCGGCGACCGGTCCGGCGACTGGCTCTTCGCCGCGCTGCACCGGGTCGGCCTCGCGGCGCAGCCGACCTCCGAGCACGCTGGCGACGGCCAGCGCCTCATCGACACCCGGATGGTGGCGGCGGTCCGTTGCGCACCGCCGGACAACAAGCCCACCACGGTGGAGCGAGACACCTGCGCGCCGTGGATCGAGGCGGAGGTGGCGCTGGTCGCGCCGTACGTGCGCGCGATCGTCGCGCTCGGTTCGTTCGGCTGGGATGCCGCCCTGCGGGCCTTCAAGGCGGCGGGCTACACGGTGCCGCGGCCCAAGCCGAAGTTCGGCCACGCCGCCCGCGCGACGCTGCTCGCGCCGGACGGCCGCGAGGTCGTGCTGCTCGGCAGCTACCACCCGAGCCAGCAGAACACCTTCACCGGCAAGCTGACCGAGGAGATGCTCGACGCCGTGCTCGGCGAGGCCGCCTCCGTGCGGTGAGGTGACGCCCGCGCCCCGCCCGATACTCCCTACCGATTGGCACCCTCCGACCAGCGTGTCGGGGTGCCAGTCGGTAGGGAGTATCCGGGGTGGAGGGGCTGAATGCCTTTGCGCCCTCAGCTACCCGAGCGCGTGAGCGGTGATCAGCTCTGCCGACAAGATCGGTTGTTCGCGGAAGAAGAGATGGCCGACGCCCTCGAGCAGCTCGAGCTGAGCGCCCGGCACGAGTGCGGCCAGGCGCTTGCCGGCCTCGACGCTCACCACGTCGTCGACCGTGCCGTGGACCACGAGTGTCGGTACGTCGAGCGAGCTGAGCCGCGCGGCCGCATCGTGCGCGGTCGCCGCACGCATCTGCTCCATGATCACTGGGCCGGGCACCTTGACGGCACCGGCATCGGCGCAGAACTGCTCGAAGGCACCCACGACCGCGGCGGCGGTGGGGGAGACGTTGGCCTCGAACATCAGCTTCGCCGCGACCAGTGCGTCGCCCGCACCCGCTGCCTCGGCGAGCTTCATGACGCCGGGGGCCCAGGCGTCCTGCGGGTCGGGCCACGTGCAGCCGAGCGTGAGCGTGCGGACGCGCTCGGGATGGGCCAGCGCCAGCACCTGCGCGATCGCGCCACCCATGGAGATCCCGACGACGTGCGCGCTGTCCCAGCCGAGGTGGTCCATCACCGCTGCCGCGTCGCCGGCGAGGTGGTCGAGCGTGAAGCCTGGCTCGGCGCGGAAGCTCTGCCCGATGCCACGGTTGTCGAAGGCGACCACGTCGAATCGCTCGCCGAGTGCGGCGACGAAGGGCTCCGACCACATCAGATGATGGCCGGCGACGCCCATCACGAGGAGCAGCGGCGCGCCGGTGCCGCGGCGTACATAGGCGAGGTCGCCGTCGGGTGTGGGGGCGAGGTTCACGTCGGCCATGGCCGCACGCTACCGCCGGGAAATGCAGGACGGGGGCGCACCCCTAAGGTGGGTGCGCCCCCGTAGCCCAATCGGCAGAGGCAGCCGCCTTAAAAGCGGCACAGTGTGGGTTCGAGCCCCACCGGGGGCACCGGTCTAGTCGCGCTCGACCGGCGCAGGGGCGTGCTCGCGCAGCGGGTCAGGCCAGGTCGAAGCGGCCGCGCTCGCCCTCGGGCACGAGGTCGAGGTAGTCGGCGTTCTTCGCGATGAAGCCGCGGACGAACGGGCAGAAGGGGAGTACGCCGAGGCCGCGCTTCCGCACGTCGTCGAGCGTGTCGCGGATCAGCACCTTGCCGAGGCCCTGTCCGGCGTACGCCTCGTCGATCTCGGTGTGGACGAAGGCGAGCAGGCCGTCTCCGGGCTGGTAGACGGTGAAGCCGGCCAGCGCCCCGTCGACGTGGATCTCGTAGCGCTGCTCTGCCGGGTTCTCCCGGACGACGGTCTCGCTCATCTTCGCTCCCTGGGTGGTCGTGGGCGGGTCAGGCGGCCTTGACGGCCGAGACCTCGAACTCGAGGGTGATCTTGTCACTGACCAGCACACCGCCGGTCTCGAGCGCGGCGTTCCAGGTGATGCCGTAGTCGCTGCGGAGGATCTGGATCGAGCCCTCGAAGCCGGCGCGGACGTTGCCGAACGGGTCCTGCGCGGCGCCGTCGAACTCGAACGGGATCGTGACCGACTTGGTCACGCCCTTGATCGTGAGGTCGCCGGTCACCTCGAGGGTCTCGCCCTTGGCAGCGACGGACGTCGAGCGGAAGGTGATCGTGGGGTACTTCTCGATCTCGAGGAAGTCGCCGGACTTCAAGTGGCCGTCGCGGTCGGCGTTGCGGGTGTCGATGGAGCCGACCTGGATGGTGAGGTCGATCGTCGTGTCCTCGATGCCGGAGCCGACGACGGCGGTGCCCTCGAACTCGTTGAAGGAGCCGCGCACCTTCGTGACCATTGCGTGGCGCGCCACGAAACCGACGCGGGAGTGGGCCGGGTCGAGGGTCCAGGAGCCGGTCAGCTCGGCGAGCGAGGCGGGGACGGTGGTGGTGCTCATGGTGTTTCTCCTCTTGTTGGCGGGCGCTCACCCGATTGAGTGACGCATCAACTACTTCGACCATACTGCGCCTTTAAAGGTGATGTGTCAACCAATGGCGTATGATGGCTTCATGACGACCCCGTGGCTCACCGACGAGCAGCAGCGCATCTGGCGCAACTGGCTGCGCCTCAACCGCGAACTCCAGGCGACCCTCGCCCGTGAGATCGCTGCGACGTCCGACCTGTCGATGGCCGATTTCGGGGTTCTCGTCCAGCTCACCGACGTACCCGAAGGGCGCGCACGTATCTCCGAGCTCGCCGACAATCTCGGCTGGGAGCGCAGTCGCGTCTCCCACCAGCTCAAGCGGATGCAGTCGCGCGGACTGGTCGAGCGGTTCGAGTGCGCCGAGGACGGCCGGGGCTCGTTCGTGGGGGTCACCGACGCCGGCCGCCGCGCCATCGCCGACGCCGCTCCGGGCCACGTCGCCTCCGTACGCCGCCTGGTGGTCGACCACCTGAGCGATGCCGAGTTCACCGATTTCGGCCGTCTCGTCGACCGCCTCCTCGAAGCGCTCGACTCCGACTGATCGCGCGGGAACTCACCCGCCCGTCCGCCCGTTGTCATGTGTGTCGCCCCGCCTAGACTGGTGGGGCAAGGCGGAGCGCCAGGTGGGCGCCCGTCGCGAGATCTCCAGGAGGGACCTCGATGAGGAGCAACAACCCCGTCTTCAACAACAACCCGGCTTTCAACGGCCAGGCCGGCTACGGCCAGCAGGCCTACCCGCAGGGTGGCTACCCGCCGCCCCCGCCGCCGCCGGGCTACGGCGCCGAGCAGTACGGCGCAACGCAGTACGGCGCGCCCCAGCAGGCCCCGCAGGCCACCCGCGCGATGACCATCGACGACGTCGTCCAGAAGACCGGCGTCTCGCTGGTCGTCGTGCTGTTCGCAGCCGCCGCGACCTGGATCCTGACGCCGTCGATCGAGTCGGGAGACATCAGCGCCCTTTCCGCGGCGATGATGATCGGCATGTTCGCCGGCTTCGGCATCGGCCTCTACGCCACGTTCGCGCGGAAGATGCTCAGCCCGGCCGTCGTGCTCGCCTATGCCGCCGCGCAGGGTGTGTTCATGGGCGGCTTCTCCAAGCTCATGGAGGCGACCGAGTACCAGGGCATCGTGCTCAACGCGGTCCTCGGCACGGTGGCGGCCACCGGTGGTGTGCTCGCGGCGTACAAGTTCCTCGACATCAAGGTCGGTGACGGATTCCGCAAGGGATTCTTCGCTGCGGCTCTCGGCTTCGGCGCCCTCCTGCTCGTCGGTTTCGCCCTGCAGATGTTCGGTGTCAACACCGGCCTGTTCGGCGATGGTCCGCTGGGCCTGCTGATCGCGATCGCCGGTCTTGGCTTCGGTGTCGTGGGCCTGGTCCTCGACTTCGACATGGTCGAGCAGGGAGTCCGGGCCGGCGTGCCGGAGAAGTTCTCCTGGACCGCGGCGTTCGGCCTGACCGCGAGCATCGTGATGGTCTACTTCTACCTGCTGCGGATCCTCGCGATCCTCAACAGCGACGACTGATCGTCCAGGTTCCGCGCGCAGGCTCGACCACGGACGAGCGGCCCGCCCGGAATCCGCGAAGCCCCTCCCCGCCTCGGCGGGTGAGGGGCTTCGTGCGTGTCTGGGCGCCTGGTCCGGGCCGCGTTCCGCCGGGACGTTGCCCTCCCTGCAGCTCGCGCTGCGGGCTCGACGCTCGGGCAGCGTCCCGGCTCCACCCGCCCCGGACGAGGCGTCAGGCGGGCAGCACGCAACGCACTCGCTCAGGCGGGCTCGGCGGCGTCCAGCGAGTCGGACGGCTTCTCGGCCTCGACCTGGGGCTGGCGGCGGCGGTGGCGAAGCTCGACGAGCAGGCCGCGGACGCCGCGTCCGGGGCCCTTCGTGCCGTCGAGCTCGGTGCCCGGCGTGCGGGAGGCCTGCGAGGCGGCGCGCTGCAGGGGCTTGATGCCCTCGCCGCGGGCGGCGCGCGGTGCGTCGTCGACGGGGCCCATGCCGAGTGCGGCGAGCGCGGTCGGCAGCAGGACGCCGGCGAACGCGGCGTACCCCTCGGCGGAGGGGTGGAAACGGTCGGGGCCGAAGAGATCCAGCGGGCGCGCGTCGAACTCCGGCCCGAGGGAGTTGGCCAGCGAGACCGAGCGGCCGCCCGCCTCGACGCAGACGATCGCCTGGGCGGTCGCCATGCGCCGCGACATCATCCGGGCCCACTGCTTCAGCGGTGGGCTGATCGGGCGCACGGTGCCGAGGTCGGGGCAGGTGCCCATGACGATCTTGACGCCGGCCGCGCGGAGCCGGGCGAGGCAGTCGGCGAGCTCCTTGCTGGCTTGCCCGGGGAGCACGCCGTGGGTGACGTCGTTGGCCCCGATCGAGATCACCACGAGCTCGGGCTCGATCAGGAGCGCGCGGTCGACCTGGTCCATGAGGTGGGAGGTCTGGGCGCCGACGACGGCGAAGCAGCCGAGGTAGACCCGGCGGTCTGCTGCGGCGGCGATGCCGGAGGCGAGATGGGCGCCGGGCGTCTCCTCGACCTTCTCCACCCCGTAGCCAGCTGCGCCGGAGTCGCCGAGCAGCGCGACGCGGATCGCCGGACCGGGGCGCTTGCGGCCGTACCAGCCGGACGGGTTGGGGGGCGGCTCGTCGAGCGGGTCGCCGATCGCGCGCCGGGCCAGCATCGCCTCGGCCCGCAGGACGCCGTACAGCCCCAGGCCGAGTGCGGAGACGCTGCCGCCGCCGACGGCGGCCGCGGAGGCCACCTTGCGCACGGTCTCGGTCCTGGACATGTCCACCACTGTAGGTGACCCCTTCTCTCCGTTCCGACGTTCTGTACCCCCACGGCTAGCCTCTGTGACGTGGACTACGCGAACTCGCTCCTCGATCTCATCGGCAACACCCCGCTCGTCCGGATCAACCGCTCGCTGGAGGCCCCCGGAAGCTCTGTCGCTGCTAGCGGCCCGCTGGTGCTGGCGAAGGTCGAGTACCTCAACCCGGGCGGCTCGGTGAAGGACCGGATCGCGACGCGGATGATCGAGGCCGCGGAGGCCTCCGGCGAGCTGAAGCCGGGCGGCACGATCGTCGAGCCGACCTCCGGCAACACCGGCGTCGGCCTGGCGATGGTCGCGCAGCAGAAGGGCTACCAGTGCGTCTTCGTCTGCCCCGACAAGGTCAGCGAGGACAAGCGCAACGTCCTCAAGGCGTACGGCGCCCGCGTGGTCGTCTGCCCGACCGCGGTGGCGCCCGAGCACCCGGACTCCTACTACAACGTGAGTGACCGGCTCGTGCGCGAGATCGAGGGCGCGTGGAAGCCGGACCAGTACTCCAACCCCAACAACCCCCGCTCCCACTACGAGACGACGGGTCCCGAGATCTGGGAGCAGACCGACGGGAAGGTCACGCACTTCGTCGCCGGCGTGGGCACGGGCGGCACGATCAGCGGGATCGGCCGCTACCTCAACGAGCGCAACCCGTCGGTGCAGGTCATCGGTGCCGACCCGGCGGGTTCGGTCTACTCCGGTGGCACCGGCCGTCCCTACCTGGTCGAGGGCGTCGGTGAGGACTTCTGGCCGGACACCTACGACCGCGAGATCGCGGACCGGATCATCGAGGTCTCCGACGCCGACTCGTTCGCCTACACGCGCCGCCTGGCCCGCGAGGACGCGCTCCTGGTCGGTGGCTCCGCCGGCATGGCGGCGTACGCCGCGAAGCAGCTGGCGGAGGAGCTCGCGGCGGAGGGCCAGACCGATGCGGTCATCGTGGTGCTCCTGCCCGACTCCGGTCGCGGCTACCTGACCAAGGTCTTCAACGACGAGTGGCTCGCGTCGTACGGCTTTCCGACAGGTGGTGAGGCGGCGAGCGAGAAGACGGTCGGCGAGGTGCTCCGCGGCAAGTCCGGCCACCTGCCCGATCTCGTGCACACGCACCCGACCGAGACGATCGCGGACGCGGTCCACATCCTGCGCGAGTACGGCGTGTCCCAGATGCCCGTGGTCCGCGCCGAGCCGCCGGTGGTCGCCGCCGAGGTGGCCGGCTCCGTCGACGAGAAGACGTTGCTCGACGCGCTCTACGCCGGCGAGGCGAAGCTGACCGACACCGTGGAGTCGCACATGTCGCCGCCGCTGCCGACGATCGGCTCGACCGCGGCAGCATCGGAGGCGGTGGCCGCCCTCGAGCACGCCGACGCCCTGCTGGTCCAGGAGGACGGCAAGCCGGTCGGCGTCGTGACGCGCCAGGACCTGCTGGCCTACATCGTCCGCGGCTGACGCTCGGTGCTCGACCTCGATCCGACCGTCGTCCTCCTGCTGGTCCTGGCCGGACTGGCCTCCGGCTTCGTCGACGCGGTCGTCGGCGGTGGAGGCCTGATCCAGCTGCCGGCACTGGTCGTGGGCCTGCCCGGAGCGACGCCGGTGCAGCTGCTGGCGACCAACAAGCTCGCCTCGATCTGCGGCACCACGGTCAGCTCGACGACGTACTACCGGCGCGTGCGTCCGCACCCCGGCACCTTCGTGCCGCTGATGATCTGCGCGTTCCTCGGCTCGCTCGGGGGAGCGCTGCTGGCGAGCCAGATCCCGCGCGAGGCGTTCGAGCCGATCGTGCTGGCGGCGCTGCTGGTGATCGGGGCCTGGGTGCTCTTCCGTCCGTCGGTAGGCGGCGAGACCGAGCTGAAGTACGCCGACCGCCGCCACCTCGCGGGCGCGATGCTGATCGGTATCGCCATCGGCGCCTACGACGGTGCGCTGGGGCCGGGCACCGGGTCCTTCTTCGTGGTGAGCCTGGTCGGCCTGCTCGGCTACTCGTTCCTCGAGGCCTCGGCGAAGGCACGGATGGCCAACTGGGCGACCAACCTCGCGGCGCTGGTCGTCTTCGTGCCGCAGGGCGCCGTGCTCTGGGGGATCGGCCTGGCGATGGGCCTGGCCAACCTGGTCGGCGGCTACCTCGGCGCTCGGGTCGCGGTGTCGAAGGGCGCCGGGTTCGTGCGCGTCTTCTTCATCCTCGTCGTGAGCGCGTTCATCCTGCGGATCGGCGGCGACGTGCTCGGCCTCTGGGGCTGAGCCGGCGCGAACCTGCACGGATTTGGCGCCGAGGCGGCGTGAACCTGCACGGATTTGGTGCCGAGGCGGCGCGAACCTGCACCGAGGGGGTGCCGAGGCGGCGCGAACCTGCACTGAGGGGGTGCCGAGGCGGCGTGAACCTGCACACGAATTGGCAAGCGCGGGCGCGCCTCGCTGCGTAGAAGTGCGGGCAGCGCTGACCGTGGCATCGCGGACGGCGTGTTGGCGGCGACTCGCCGTACCCCTTCGTGAGGAGCCCGTACTTCTGCACGCCCCGTATGCAGGTTCGCGCCGCCTCGGCGCCAAACGCGTGCAGGTTCGCGCCGCGTCAGTCCCCGACGTCGACGAGCTTCTGCCGGCTGGCGTGGCCGCGGACGATCGTGACCCGCGACTTCGGCACGCCGAAGTGATCGCTGAGGAGCTTCACCACGCCGTCGTTGGCGGCACCGTCGACCGCACGCTCGCGGACGAAGAGCGTCAGCGACCCGTCGTCGGCGACGGACACGAGCGGGCCCTTCTTCGACCCTGGCTTCACGGTCACGCCGTAGCGCGCCACCGCTCAGCCCCGGCCGTGCTGGGCCGGGAACTCGATGGTGGTCGAACGGCTGGGCGGCGCAGCGTCGTCGGTCGCCGCGACGTCGGGCACGTTGCCGTCGACGTACATCCATCGGCCGGCGCGGCGGCTGAACCGGCTCCGCTCGTGCATCTCGTCGATGCCCTGGGTGGTGCGCATGCGCGCGGTGAACTCGACGACACCGAGGTCGTCGTCGGGTCCGCCGGCCACGATCTCGTGCACGGTGAGGCCGATGAACTCGACGCCGGGGACCGGGCTCACGTCGTCCGGCCGGGTCTTGGGGTGCCACGTGCGGAAGACGTGGTCCAGCTCCCCGAGTGCGTACGCCACGTAGCGCGACCGCATGAGCTCCTCGGCAGTGCGCGCCTGGGCGGCGCCGCTGATCAGACGACCGCAGCACACGCCGTAGTTGGACCCGGTGCCGCAGGGGCAGAGGCGGGGGTAGCCGGTGAACTCCATCACTCCCACCCTAGGGGGAAGCTGCGGTGGTCGTCACACCGTGGGACGGCTTCGCTCAGGGCAGCTCGGCCTCGGTGATCGACTGCTCGAGCTTGGACAGGAGCGCTGCCAGCTGGGCCCGCTCCTTGGCGGTGAGCCCGTGCAGGAGTGCCTGCTCGGCGTCGAGGTGCGCCTCGATGGTGCGGTTGATGACCTCGAGCCCCTTGTCGGTCAGGGCGGAGTGCACCACGCGGCGATCGTCGCTGTCACGCTGCCGCTCGATCAGGCCGGCTTCCTCCAGGCGGTCGAGGCGGAAGGTGACGCCAGCGGAGGAGAGGAGGGACCCGTTGGCGAGCTGGGTGCCCGACTTGCGGTACGGCGCGCCCGAACGCCGCAGCGCCGCGAGGACGTCGAACGACGCGGAGTTGAGCCCGTGCTTCTCGAAGGTCTTGTTGAGGACCGTCTGGTAGCGCAGGTAGATCCGGTGCACGCGACCGAAGAGGGCGATGGGGGAGGGATCGAGATCGGGACGCTCTGCGCGCCACTGCTCGACGATCGTGTCCACCGCGTCCGCGGGGTGCTTCTTCGACTCCGCCATGCCTCGCATGTTAGCCCTTGACCTTCAAGGACTGGATTATTCGGCCAGAGGGGTTGACGCAGGCCGATGTGACGGGCAACACTCTCAGGACTTAATCATTAAGCACTTAGCGGAATGACGCTGTGGGGGCACAGTGCTCTGAACGAGAAGGTCCCAACCATGGTCGATTCGAGTGCCACTCACATGACCACCTCCATCACGGCCGAACAGGTCAGTGCCCGTCTGGAGCGGCTCCCGCTCTCGCGCTGGCACGTCAAGACGCGCGTCCTGGTCGGCGTCGCCACGTTCTTCGACGGCTTCGACCAGCTGATGATCGCCTACGCCCTGCCGGTCCTCATCCCCTACTTCGCCCTCGACCCGGGCATGATCGCGTGGACGATCGCGATCGGCGGCATCGGCATGCTGATCGGCGCCCTGGCGGGTGGCTGGGCGGCTGACCGGGTCGGTCGTGTGCCGGTCCTGATCGGGTCGCTGGTGATCTACGCCCTGTGCAGTCTGGCGATGGCCACCACGGGGACGCTCTGGCTCTTCCTGGTCCTCCGGTTCATCCAGGGCTTCGGACTCGGCGCCGAGGTGCCGGTTGCTGCCACCTACATCGGCGAGATCACCCGGGCCCACAAGCGCGGGCGGTTCGTCCTCCTCTACGAGCTCATCTTCCCGGCGGGCCTGGTCGCCTCGGCGCTGGTCGCCGCCTGGATCGTGCCCACGCTGGGCTGGCGCTGGCTCTTCGCCCTCGGTGCCATCCCGATCGTCCTCGTGCCGTTCCTGCGCCGGGTCCCCGAATCCCCGCGCTGGCTCGCGTCCCGTGGCCGGCTCGCCGAGGCCGATGCCGCGATGCGCCGCATCGAGGCCGAGGTCGCTTCGCAGAAGGGTGACCTGCCCGAGCCGGTCGTCGGCGAGGTCGCTGTGGTCCAGCAGGGCCAGGTCCGCGTCCGTGAGCTCTTCCAGGGCATCTACCTGCGCCGCACCCTGATGCTGGCGACCGCCTGGCTGACGGCGTACTTCGTGAACTACGGCATCGCCGCCTGGCTGCCGACCATCTACGGTCGGGTCTTCCACCTCGACGTCGACACGGCGCTCCGCTACAGCGTGGCGACCAGCATCGCCGGCATCATCGGCTGCATCGTCATCGCGCTCGTGATCGACAACATCGGCCGCCGGATCGCGATCGCGGTCGCCATGATGGGCAGCGCGACCACCCTCTTCATCCTCGCCTCGACCGGTGCCACCACGGCCGGCACGGTGCTGGTCTGGTCCGCGGCGTCTGCGATGTGCATCTTCGCGGTCAACCTGGCGCTCTACGTCTACACCGCCGAGCTCTACCCGACCCGTATGCGGGCACTCGGTTGCAGCGTCGGTGGAGCGTTCGGCCGTCTCGGCATCGTGATCGGGCCGCTCGTCGTGGGTGGACTGCTCGAGCGTGGCTTCTCCGTCGCCGACATCTTCGTCGTGATGGGTGCGGTCGCGGTCGTGGGCGCCCTCTCCACCGCGGTCTTCGCGATCGAGACCAAGGAGCGGACGCTGGAGGAGATCTCGCGATGAGTCACCCCGCCGTTCCCCTGCCGCCGGACGAGATCCTGGTGGCAGGGGAGTGGCGCCGGGGGACCGGCGCCGCCTCCGAGACCGTCGACCCCGCTGACGGCGGCGTGATCACCGAGATCCACCACGCCACCGCCGACGACGTCGACGAGGCCGTACGCCGCGGGGCCGAGGCCGCCGCGTCTCCTGCCTGGCGCGACCTGCTCCCGCACGAGCGCGCCCGCCACCTGCACCGCATCGCCGACGGCATCGAGCGCGACGCCGACCGGCTTGCGAACCTGCAGACCCGCGACACCGGCAAGACCCTGCGCGAGACCTCGGCCCTGGTCGCCAGTGCCGCCGGCACGTTCCGCTACGTCGCCGGGGCGCTGGAGACCTTCGACGACGAGCTGACCACCCAGCGCGGACCGTCGCTCACGATGAGCGTGCACGAGCCGATCGGCGTGGTCGGCGCGATCGTGCCGTGGAACTCCCCGGTCGCCAGTGACGCCCAGAAGATCGCCCCTGCGCTCGCTGCGGGCAACGCGGTCGTGCTCAAGCCGGCCGAGTGGACGCCACTGGTCTCGCTCGCGCTGGGCCGGATCATCACCGACTCCGGCCTCCCGGCCGGGCTGCTCTCCGTGCTGCCCGGCGCGGGCTCGGTGGTCGGCGAGGTGATCGTGACGCACCCGGGGGTCGGCAAGGTCTCCTTCACCGGCGGCACCAGCACGGGACGGCGCATCGCGCACGCGGCCGCGGAGAAGCTGATGCCGGTCTCGCTCGAGCTCGGCGGCAAGTCGCCGACGGTGGTCTTCGAGGACGCTGACATCGACGCCGCGATCAACGGCATCCTCTTCGGGATCTTCTCCAGCAGTGGCCAGAGCTGCATCGCCGGCTCGCGGCTCTTCGTCGCTGAGAGCCTGCGCGACGATTTCGTCGAGCGGCTGGTGGCCAAGACGCGTGCGCTGAGGGTCGGTCACGGCCTCGATCCGCTGACGCAAGTGGCGCCACTCGTGCACCACAAGCACCGCGACTCTGTCGCGCAGCACGTCGAACGGGCGCGGGCGGAGGGCGGTCGCGTCCTGACGGGCGGGCAGGCGCCCGAGGGCGCGGCGTACGAGCGGGGGGCGTTCTACCTCCCGACGATCATCGACGAGCTGCCCAACACGGCCGCGACCTGCCAGGAGGAGATCTTCGGGCCGGTGCTGGCGGTGCTCGGCTTCAAGGACGAGGACGACCTCGTCGCGCAGGCCAACGACTCCGCCTTCGGGCTGGCCTGTGGCTTGTGGACGCGTGACTACCGCACGGCCTGGCGCGTCGCCCGGCGCATCGATGCCGGCACCGTGTGGATCAACACCTACAAGCAGTTCAGCTCCTCGACGCCCTTCGGCGGCATGAAGGAGAGTGGCCTCGGTCGCGAGAAGGGGCGCGGCTGGATCGCGGCGTACTCGCGCCAGAAGAGCCTCTACTGGGGCCTCTCCGACAGCCCGCACCCCTGGGCGGGCTGAGCCACCCCCGAACTCCTCCATCGAGTTCGGGGGTGACCCTTGACACAAAAAAGGTTTAGGCCTTAACTATTAAGACCAAAGGAAAGGTGAGGACATGAACCAGCCGATCGCCCAGCTCCACTCGCTGCGCTCCGTCCAGCTCCGGGTCCCCACCCTGGCCGAGTCCGGCGACTTCTATGAGGGCGTCTGGGGCCTGCAGGTCGTCGAGCAGGACCACGACGACACCTGGCTGCGTGGCACCGGGTCCAACCACCACGTCCTCCAGCTGACCCGCTCGGAGCGCAACGGCCTCGGCCGGATCTCGTTCGCGGTCCGCACCCGGGCCGAGGTCGACGAGGCCGGCCGGCGCCTGGCCGCACGGGGGGTTCCGGTGCTCGCCGAGCCCGGTCACCTCGACCAGGTCGGCGGCGGCTACGGCGTCGTCTTCGTCGACCCGGAGGGTCGCACCATCGAGCTCGTCGCCGACGTGCACGCGGTCAAGCCGCTGAGCCGCGACCTCGCGGTGCCGGTCGGTGTCACCCACGTCGTCCTCAACACCGTCGACATCGACGCCGCCGTCGCCTTCTACACCGACGTGCTCGGCATGCGGGTCTCCGACTGGTCCGAGCACCAGATGGCGTTCCTGCGCTGCAGCACCGACCACCACAGCATCGCCTTCAACCAGGCGGCGTGGACCTCGGTCAACCACGTGGCCTACGAGATGCCGAGCATGGACCACTTCATGCGCGGCATCGGCTCGCTCAAGCAGCAGGGGATCACCCCGCTCTGGGGCCCGGGCCGTCACGGCCCCGGCAACAACACGTTCTCCTACTTCGCCGACCCGGCGGGCCTCGTCTGCGAGTACACCTCCGACGTCGCCCAGGTCGTCGAGGACCAGTGGCTCTGCAAGGTCTGGCGCCGGGTTCCCGAGCTCTCCGACCTCTGGGGTACGGCTGGCCCGCCGTCGAAGGACGTCCGCAGCCACATGGCCGGCATCGAGGACCGCGGCGCCCTCGACCTCGTCGCCGAGCGTGGACTGCTGGAGGTGGCCCGATGATGACGGCGATCACCCAGCTCCAGCCGCTGGTGGACCCGCAGGCGCGCCGCAAGGTGGGCGTCATCGGTGCCGGCGCGATCGGCGCCGGCGTCATCGAGGTCCTGGCCCGCGGCGGCGTCGAGGGCGCGGAGCTCGCGTGCGTCGTCGACGTCCACCCGGTGAGCGGTGTCGCCGCACCGCAGGTCAACCTCGCCGAGGCGATCCGTCGCTGCGACGTCCTCGTGGAGTGCGCCGGCCAGGTCGTCGTCCGCCAGCACGCGGCCGAGATCCTCGAGGCCGGTGTCGACCTCCTGGTCTCCTCCGTCGGCGCGTTCGCCGACGACGCCCTCCTCGACAGCGTGGTCGCGGCCGGGCCCGGCCGGCTCCTCTTCACCTCCGGAGCCGTCGGGGGAGTGGACCTCCTCGCCAGTGCCGCCGCCGAGGCGCCGTTCGAGCGGGTCAGTGTCACCTCCCGCAAGCTGCCCACCTCGGTGCTGCAGCCCTGGATGGACGACGCCACGCAGGACCGGATCCGCACCACGACCGAGCCGGTCGAGGTCTTCCGCGGTCCGGCTCGCGAGGCGGCCCGGCTCTTCCCGCGCTCGCTCAACGTCGCGGCCACCGTCGCCTTCGCGGTCGACAGCTTCGACCTCGTCGAGGTCGCGCTCGTGGCCGACCCCGCCGCCGAGCTCACCACCCACGTGATCGAGGCGGACGGCCCCACGGGTGTCTACCGCTTCGAGATCGCCAACCGGCCCTCGCCGGCCAACCCCCGCACCAGCGGCGTCGTGCCGCACGCGGTGCTGCGCTCCCTGTGCGTCCTCGTGGGCCGCCCCGTGCGGATCGTCTAACGGAGGTCCTGGTGAACACCGAAACGATCAACGTCGTCGACAAGGGAGCCGGCCCGGCCGTCCTCTGCCTCCACGGCATCGGCTCGAGCTCCGCCTCCTTCGAGCCGCAGATCGCCGAGCTCGCCGGCGAGCTCCGGTTCCTCGCCTGGGACGCCCCCGGCTACGCCGCCTCGCCCGACCCGGAGGGACCCCTCGACCTCGACGCGTACGCCGACGCCGCGGCCGCCGTGATCCGCGACCGCGCCGACGGCCCCGCCCACGTCCTCGGCGTCTCGTGGGGCGGCGTGATCGCGATCCGCCTCGCCCTGCGCCACCCCGACCTGGTCCGCAGCCTCGTGCTCGCCGACTCCTCGCGCGGCTCCGGCCAGAGCGACGAGCAGGCCGCGGCGATGCGTGACCGGGCCGCCGAGCTCGCCCGCGCCGGCGCCGCCGAGTTCGCCGCCGCCCGCGGCCCCCGCCTGGTCACCCCCGAGGCGCCCGCCGAGCTGGTGGACCACGTGGTCGCCTCCATGCGCGACGCGATCCGGCTGCCGGGCTACGGCTACGCCGCCGCGTCCATGGCTGCCACGGACCTGACGGCCGAGCTGGCCGGCGTACGGACTCCGACGCTCGTCCTCTGCGGTGACGGCGACACCGTCACCGGCTTCGACGAGAGCCAGGCGCTCGCCGGCGGCATCCCCGACGCCGTCTTCGTGACCGTCCACGGGGCAGGCCACGCCGCCAACCAGGAAGCACCGGAGGCCTTCAACGCCTGGCTCTCCGCCTTCGTCCAGATCATCGAACGCCTCTACCGCTGACGCTCCGGTCAGCAGCAACCGAAAGGGAACGACATGAGCATCACCAACGAGACCCCCCGCGGCCTGAGCTACGAGACCGCCGAGGACCTCGAGGCCTTCACGGACTCGCTCATCCTCACCCGCGCCTCGCGCCACGAGGACTGGGACACCCTCGGCTTCCAGGCCAAGGCCGGCGACCAGTTCAAGCGGGCCCAGATCCGCTACGTCGGCTCGGGTGCCACCGGCAACCACGAGACCGACAACCGGACGATCAAGTCGCAGGGCTTCACCTTCTCCAACATGCTGCTGCCCCCGGGCGCCGAGGGCCCCGAGCACACCCACCACGACGCCGAGGAGGCCTTCTTCGTCCTCGAGGGCGAGGTCGAGGTCGGCGTCCACCGCGACGGCCAGGTCGTCAAGCGGACCCTCGGCTACCGCGACATGATCGTCGTCCCGGCCGGCGTTCCGCGCAGCCTCAAGAACAACGGCGACGTCGACGCGCTCTTCTGCGTCGTCATCGGTGCCCAGAAGCCCCAGGTCCCGACGTACCCCGAGACGTCGGCCATGCACGGAATCACGCGCGGCTGATGTCTCTCCACGGCGAGCCGATCCTGGTGACGGGCGCGGGACGGGGCCTCGGACTGGCCATCGCCCGCCGCCTGGCCACCGAGGGCGCGCGCGTCTGGCTCGCCGACGTCCGCACCGACTGGCTGGAGGACGCGCAGGGCAAGCTCCGCGCCGAGGGCCACGACGTCGCCTCCGTCCCCGTCGACGTCACCGACCACGCGTCGGTGCAGGAGATGGTCCGCACCGTCGGGCCGCTCTACGGGCTGGTGAACAACGCCGCCCGCGCCGACGGGGTCGGCGGCAAGCCGGTGCACGAGATCACCCTCGAGGAGTGGGACGGCCTGATGGCGGTCAACCTCCGGGGACCGTGGCTGGTCTCCCGCGAGGTCGCCCCGGCGATGATCGCCGCGGGCCGGGGCCGGATCGTCAACATCGGCTCCGACGCGGCGCTCTACGGGTCGCCCAACCTGGCCCACTACATCGCCTCCAAGGGCGGGGTGTCCGCGCTCACCCGGGCGATGGCCCGGGACCTGGGGCCGCACGGGATCACGGTCAACACCGTCTCCCCGGGGCTCACCCACACCGAGGCCGCTGCCCAGATCCCGGAGCACCGGCACCAGCTCTACCGCGACAACCGCGCGCTCACCCGCGACCAGCAGCCCGCCGACGTGGTCGGCGCCGTCGCCTTCGTCCTCGGCCCCGAGGCCGGCTACCTCACCGGCCAGCAGCTCGTGGTCAACGGCGGCTTCGTCTTCCACTGACGGCCCCGTCCTCCCCGCCTCTCGAACCCCAGCCTCTCCACCTAAGGAACCCGGCCCATGGACCTCCAGCTCTCCGGACGCACCGTCCTCGTCACCGGCGGCAGCTCCGGCGTCGGCCTCGCGACCGTCGCCGCCCTGCTCGACGAGGGCGCGAACGTCGTGACCTGCGCCCGGCGGCTCGACGTGCTCGAGAAGGCCCTCGCGGACCTCGGTGCGCCGGGCGAGCGGGTGCTGGCCCTGGCCTGCGACGTCCGTGACGCCGACCAGGTCGAGGCGACCGTGGCGGCTGGAGCCGAGCGCTTCGGCGGGATCGACGGCGTGGTCAACAACGCCGGCCAGTCCCGGATGCTCGGCCTCGCCGAGGCGACCACCGAGGACTTCCGCGACGAGCTGGACCTCAAGTTCGCCAGCGTCCTCAACACCACCCGGGCCGCGCTGCCCTGGCTGGAGCGCTCCGACGCGGCCGCGGTCGTCACCATCAACGCCGTCCTGGCGCGTCAGCCCGAGCCGCGGCTGGTCACCACCTCGGCGGCCCGCGCCGGCCTGCTCAACCTCACCAAGTCGATGTCGATCGAGTACGCCGCCCGCGGCGTCCGCGTGAACAGCGTCTGCCTCGGCCTGGTCGACACCGGCCAGTGGCGGCGCCGCTACGACGCCACCGACGGCTCGCTCTCCTTCGCCGAGTGGGAGCGCGAGCTCGCCACCGACCGGGGGATCGCGCTCGGTCGCTTCGGCACGGCCGACGAGGTCGCCGCAATGGTCGTCACCCTGCTCTCCCCCCGCGCGTCGTACGTCACCGGTGCCGCGCTCGACGTGTGTGGCGGCGTCAGCCGCTACCTGGCCTGAATCCAAGGAGTCCTGATGTCTTCCACCACCCCCACCACGGGCCACGCCGACGGCGGCGAGCTGCTCGTGCAGGTCCTCCGCGAGGCCGGCGTCGAGGTCGTCTTCGGCATCATCTCCGTCCACAACCTCCCGCTGGTCGAGGCGGTCTCCCGCGAGCTCCGCTTCGTCCCGGTCCGCCACGAGGCGAGCGCGGTCAACGCCGCCGACGGCTACGCCCGGGCCACGGGCGGCCTCGGCTGCGCGCTGACCAGCACCGGCACCGGTGCCGGCAACGCGGCCGGCTCGCTGATCGAGTCCCTCTCCTCGGGCACCTCGGTCCTCCATGTGACCGGCCAGGTGGAGTCGGAGTTCCTCGGCTCGGGCCGCGGCTTCATCCACGAGACCAAGGACCAGCTCGGCATGCTCCGCGCCGTCTCGGTCGAGGCGCACACCATCCACTCCGTCGAGGAGGCCGGCTCCGTGCTCCGCGACGCGGTCCGCACCGCTCTCGCGGCGCCGGGCGGTCCGGTCAGCGTCGAGTGGCCGATCGACCTGCAGTACGCCGCGCACCCCGCGCTCGGCGTACAGCCCCCTGTTTCCGCACCAGCCGCGGTGGAAGCCCCCACCGCCGCGGCTGGAGCGGGTTCCACCTCCTCCACGGCTGCCGCGCCTGCCGGGCTCGCCGACCTGCTCGAGCTCGTCGCCCGCGCCGAGCGCCCGGTGATCTGGGCCGGCGGCGGCGTCGCCCGCTCCGGTGCCGCGCTCACCGAGCTGCTCGAGTGCTGGGGCGCCGGCCTGGTCACCTCCAACTCCGGCCGCGGCGCGGTCCCGGAGGACCACCCGCTCGTCGTCGGCAACTACGGCGCGACCCCCGGCGGCCAGCAGCTGCTCGAGTCCGCCGACCTCCTGCTCACGCTGGGCAGCCACTTCCGGTCCAACGAGACCCGTGACTACGCCCTGCGCGTGCCGGCCACCCATGTCCAGATCGACATCGACCCGGCCGCGCTGGGCCGGGTCTACCCGGTGAAGGCCGCGGTCGCCGCCGACACCGCGGACGTGCTGCCGGCTCTCATCGACGCGGTGCGCGATGGCGGCTCCGTCGAGTCCGGCTGGCGCGAGCGGGTGACCGAGGTGCGCCAGGCCGTCCGGGTCACCCAGCGCGCCAACCTCGGCGACCACGCTGTGCTCGTGGACGCCCTCCGCTCCGCGCTGCCGCGCGAGGCGGTCGTCGCCCGCGACGTCACCATCGCCTCGAGCTCGTGGGGCAACCGGCTGCTCGAGATGTACGACCCCCGCTCCAACGTCTTCCCGCGCGGCGGTGGCATCGGCCAGGGCCTCGGCATGGGCCTCGGTGCTGCGCTCGCCCGACCCGACGAGCCCACCGTCGTCATCGTCGGCGACGGTGGACTGGCGGTGCACTTCGGCGAGCTGCTCACGCTCGCCCAGGAGAAGCCGTGGCTCGTGCTGCTCGTCTTCAACGACGGCGGCTACGGCGTCCTGCGCAACCTCCAGGAGGCACACGGCAAGCCGCCGGCCGCGGTCGACCTGGTCACCCCCGACTTCGCCCAGCTCTCCGCGTCCCTGGGCCTGTCCTACCGCCGGATCGCCTCGGCAACCGACGCGGCCCCCGTCCTCGACGACGCGGTCGCCCAGCGGGGCCCCGTCGTCGTCGAGATCGACCTCGCGGCGTACGGCCCCATGCCCGCGC
>NZ_DATIHB010000042.1:0-46327 GCF_035481145.1 Nocardioides sp.
CACGAGCAGGCGGCCGAGGCCGAGCGCCTCGCCGCCGAGCGCCTGGCCGAGGAGACCGCCGCACGCCAGCGCGCGAGCGAGGCCGCGCACTTCGCCAACGTCCGCCTCGAGGCCGAACGACGCGCCGCTGAGGAGGCCGCCCTCGCCGAGGTGGCGGCCCAGGCTCGCCGGGCTGCGGAAGAGCAGGCGCGCGCCGAGCTCGAGCAGCGCATCGCCGACGAGAACGCCCGCCTCGAGGCTGCCCGCCAGGCGGAGGCCGACCGCATGGCACGCATCCAGCAGGAGGAGCGTGAGCGCGACGAGCGCGCCCTCGCACTCGCCCGCGAGGAGCACGCGCGCAACGAGGCTGCCCGGCTGGCCGCGGAGCAGGCGGAGACCGAGCGCGCCGCCGCCGAGCAGCGCGCTTCCGCCGAGAAGGCCGCCGCTGCACTTGCCGCCGAGGCGCAGCGGGTCGCTGCCGAGCGCCTGGAGTCCGAGCGGCGCGCCGCCGAGCAGGCCGCCGAGGCCGAGCGCGCAGCACAGGCCCGCATCGAGACCGAGCGGCTCGCTGCCGAGCAGGCCGCCGAGGCCGAGCGCATCGCCCAGGCGCGCATCGCGACCGAGCTGCAGGCCCAGGAGCGGGCGGCGGAGGCCGAGCGGCTCGCTGCCGAGCGCATCGCCGCCGAGACCGCAGCACGCCAGCGCGCCGACGAGGCCGCGCGGTTTGCGGCGCTCCGCCTCGAGGCAGAGCAGCGCGCCACCGAGGAGGCGGCTCTCGCGCAGGAGGTGGCGCACAGCAACCGAGTCTCGGAGGAACAGTCGCAGGTCGAGCTCCGGCAGCGCATCGCGGCCGAGCACGAGCGCGCCGCCCAGCAGGCCGAAGCCGAGCGCATCGCCGCCGAGCGCGCCGCCCAGGAGCACGCCGCCGAGGTGGAGCGCCTGGCCCTCGCGCGCCAGGAGGCTGAGCGCGCCGCCCACGAGCAGGCGGCCGAGGTCCGGCGCGTGGCGGAGGCGCGGAGCGAGGCCGAGCGTGCCGCGCAGGAGCGTGCCGCGGAGGCAGAGCGCATGGCGCAGGCCCGCATCGAGACCGAGCGTGCTGCCCACGAACGCGCCGTCGAGGCCGAACGCCGTGCCGTCGAGGCCGAGCAGCTCGCCACCGAGCGCATCCAGGCCGAGAAGGCCGCCCGGCAGCGGGCGAGCGAGGCCGCCCACTTCGCCAACATCCGGCTCGAGGCCGAGCGCCGCGCAGCCGAGGAGGCCGCCCTCGCCGAGCAGGCCGCGCAGGAACGCCGCGTTGCAGAGGCCGACGCACAGGCCGAGTTCAACGCCCGCATGGCTGCCGCGCAGACTGAAGCCGAGCGAGCCGAAGCCGCCCGGGCCGAGGCGGAGCGCGCCGAGGCGGCCCGGCTGGCCACAGAAGAGGCAGTCCGCGCGGAGGAAGCCCGCCTCGCCGAGGCCGAGGCCGCGCGCGCAGAGGCGGAGCAACTCGCCGCCGAGCGTGCTGCCCAGGCTGAGGCGCAGCGTCTCGCTGCCGAGGAGGCGGCGCGGCGTGAGGCCGAGGAGGCTGCCCACCGCGAGGCCGAGGCAGCTGCGCTGCTCGAGGCGGAGCGTGCCGCAGCCGAGGAGGCCGAAGCCGACCAGCGCGCCGTGGAGGAGGCCGCCAGCCAGCAGGCGGCCGAGGCCGCCCGGCTCGAGGCCGAGGAGGCCGCCCGGCTCGAGGCCGAGGAGACGCCGGCCGAGCGCACCGGATCCCGCGCGCTGCCGATCCCGCCCGACACCGGTGCCTTCACGGCCCCGGCGGACGCACGCCACCGGGACGACGTCGCCGACGACCTCCCCGCGGAGGCCGCCGCCCTCGCAGCCCCGGCGTCACCCGCCGCTCCTGCTGTCCCGGCGACGCCCGCCGCCCCGGCGGCGTTCGCAGGGTTCGAGGCGTTCCGCCCGCCCGTGGCCGAGTCGCTCGCCGAGTCGGCGGTGACCTCCACCAGCTCCCTCCCCGCCGTGCCACCTGCGCCGGCAGAGCAGCACGTGGCCGCGCCCGCTGAGCAGCAGGTCGCCGCGCCTGCCGAGCAGCAGGTCGCGGCACCTGCCGAGACGACCGGTCAGCTCGAGCGGGTCCAGGGCCCGACCGGATCGGTGGACTTCGGTCGCAGCGGCCCCTCGCCGCTCGTCAACGGCATGCTTCAGCTCGTCCTCTTCGCGGTGGCGCTCGGAGGCTGCTACTTCGCCTACCTCGACCCGACGTCGGTGACCATCGGCATTGCTGCGGCCCTCTGCCTCCTGCTGCTCTTCGTCGCCTTCCGCGGCGGGTCCGGGGCGACCCAGGTCCGCATCGACGACGGCATCCTCGAGGTCCTCCAGGACCAGTCGCGCTACAAGTTCGACCTGGCCAACCCGCGCATCCAGATCGAGATGCCGGAGCCGCCGGGAAGCCGCCGCTGGCGCGTGCTGATCCACCGCGCCAGCATGGCGCCGTACGAGATCAACGGCTCGATGGTCGACCCGCAGCAGTTCACCGACGTGCTGCGCCAGTTCCGCCCCGACCTCTGAGCCTTCCCTCGAGGCAGCGGCAGAGAGCAAAGGGCCGCGCACACCTGCTGGTGTGCGCGGCCCTTCGACGTACGGCGGGTCAGCCGGCGGCCGACTCCGAGTGGACGCCGCGCTTGCCCTGGTCGGTGAGGGTCGACTCCTGCTCGGCCTTCGCCTCGAGCTTCGCACGGACCTTGTTCCAGTCGGCGGGCGCCGACGCGACCGCGGCGGTGCCACCGTCGAGACGGTTGATCGCCCGGCGCGCGAAGATCTGGGTCTCGGTGATGACCCGCTCCGAGCGCCCGCGACCCAGGAAGCTGACCAGCCAGTGGCCGAGGGCGTAGAGCCGGTTGCGGTAGCCGGTCATGTACGCGAGGTGCACCGCAAGCCACATGAACCAGGCGATGATGCCGCTCAGCGTGAAGTTGCCGATCTTCACGACCGCGCTGAAGCGCGAGATCGTCGCCATCGAGCCCTTGTCGAAGTACTTGAACGGCTTGAGCGGGGCCTTGCCGGCGAGCCGGCCGTCGATCGTCTTCGCGGCGTACTTCCCACCCTGGATCGCGACCTGCGCGACGCCCGGGAGGTTGTCGAGCGCGATCATGTCGCCGACGACGAAGACCTCGGGGTGGCCCGGCAGGGTCAGGTCGGGGTTGACGCCGATGCGGCCCGCGCGGTCGAGCGTGGCGCCCGACTGCTCGGAGAGCGACGTGCCGAGCGGGCTCGCCTGGACACCGGCGGCCCACACCTTGCATCCCGACTCGATGCGCATCGGCTCGGCGTCCTTGAACTGCACCGTGAGGCCGCGCTCGTCGAGGTCGGAGACGAGACCACCGAGGATGACCTCGACGCCGCGCTTCTCGAGCGACTTCTTGGTGACCGCGCCCAGCTTCTTGCCAAACGGCGGGAGCACCTGCGGGGCGGCGTCGAGCAGGATGACGCGAGCCTTGCTGGTGTCGATGCTGCGGAAGTCCTTGCGCAGCGTGCGGTGCGCGAGCTCCGCGATCTGTCCGGCCATCTCGACACCGGTCGGGCCGGCACCGACGACGACGAACGTCATCCGGCGGACACGCTCCTCCTCGGTCTCGGCCAGCTCGGCGAGCTCGAAGGCGCCGAAGATGCGACCTCGGAGCTCGAGGGCGTCGTCGATCGACTTCATGCCGGGGGCGAACTCGGCGAAGTGGTCGTTACCGAAGTAGGACTGGCCCGCACCGGCCGCCACGATCAGCGAGTCGTACGACGTGACCGTCTCGCGGCGCTGGATCCGCGAGGTGACCGTCTTGTTGACCAGGTCGATCTCACTGACCTCGCCGAGGACGACACGGGCGTTCTTCTGGCCGGACAGGACGTCACGCGTCGCTGGCGCGATCTCGCCCGGCGCCAGGATGCCGGTGGCCACCTGGTAGAGCAGCGGCTGGAAGAGGTGATGGTTGGTCTTCGCGATCATGGTGACGTCGACGTCGGAGCGCTTGAGGCCCTTCGTCGCGAAGAGTCCACCGAATCCGGAGCCGATGACCACCACGTGGTGGCGCTTGGCACTGTCAGTCATGTACTGGCCTTTCCTGGGCCCTCCCCGCGGGCTTACGGCCCTAGCCTGCCACCTCGAACCCCCCGCACGTCCAGCGGCCCACCGATCGCCGTCCAGCGTCCGAGATGTCGGATGTGCAAGCATGGGTCCGTCTTTTGTGTGAGGCAGATTACGTAGCCCCGTCCCGAGAGGTCGCCCGTGCCGCTCAGCAAGCCCGCCTTCCACCTGGATCCCGGTCCAGGTTGCGTGAAGCTGGCGCGCCAGTGGGCCGTGGAGTCGTGCCGGAGCCTCGGTCGCGAGGATCTCGTCGAAGCGGCCGAACTGGGCATCTCCGAGCTCGTCGGCAACGCGCTGCTCCACGCGCGCGGGCCCATCCGCATCCGGATGCGCGGCACGCGCGAACACCCGCGCATCGAGGTCCTCGACGGGTCCGACCAGCCGCCGACCCCGCCGGTCCGGGTGGCGCCCGACAGCGAGCACCTGACGACCGTCGGTCGTGGCCTCGGCCTGGTGGCGAGGGCCGCGACCTCGTGGGGCGCCGAGATCGAGCGCCAGGGAAAGGTCGTCTGGTTCGTGCCGGCGGCGACGATCGCCGACGAGCCGATCCTCGAGGGTGTCATCTTCGATGCCGATCCGCTCACCAACGGGGAGGGGCCCATCGAGGACGGCCTGCCGGTGGTCCTCCGCGACCTCCCCGTGGATCTCTATGCCGACTCCTACGTCCACCACCAGGAGCTGCGCCGCGAGTTGCGCCTGCTCGCACTCGCCCACGGTGACGCCTATCCGATCGCGTCGAGCATCTCCCGGGTCTTCCGAAGCTTCGACGACCAGCTCCGCCTCTCGCGCGGCACCTCCTCGCTCGACGCCGCACTCGAGGGCGAGGCGGTCAGCGCCTCGATCGACGCCGCGCTCGTCGTCCCGCCGACTCTGCCGCACACCGCCAGCCGCATGATCGACATGCTCGAGCTGGCCGACACGTTCTGCCGCTCCGAGCGGCTCCTCTCGCTAGCCACGTCCCCGGAGCAGCGCGCCTTCCGCAGGTGGTACCTCGGCGAGTTCGTCCGCCAGGGCGACGGTGAGCCCCCGATCCCGTGGAAAGAGGAGCTGCTCACGCTCGACGGCGAGGAGCGCGGCGAGTGAAGCCCGCACCTCCGCCGCTGTTCGTCCTGGCAGCGGCTCTGGGCGGTGCCGTGGGCGCGCTCGCTCGCTGGGGCGTCGACGCGACCTGGCCTGCCGGCACGGGCTTCCCCTGGGCCACCCTCGCCATCAACGTGACGGGCAGCTTCCTGCTCGCGTTGCTGCCGGCCTTCCCCTCCGTTCGCCGCCGCCCGGTGCTGCCGGTCCTCCTCGGCACCGGCCTGCTCGGCGGATGGACCACCCTCTCGACGTACGCCGACCAGGGACGTGCACTCCTGGCCGACGGCCGGCCGGAGCTCGCGCTCGCCTACCTCGCCGGCACGCTGCTGGCCTGCGTGCTCGCGGTCCGTCTGGCGCACCACTGGTCGACGGCGGCGGCACAGCAGGAGTTCGAGCTCGAGGAGGGCAACGAGTAGTGGAGCCGCTCCTCGTCATCGCGGGCGCCTCGGTCGGCGCCCCGCTGCGCTACGTCACCGGTCACTACCTCGACGCCCAGCTCCCCTACGGCACCCTCCTCGTCAACGTCGTGGGGGCGTTCCTGCTCGGCCTCTTCGCGGGCCTCGCCCTGGACGGCCACCAGCTGGCGCTGCTCGGCACCGGCTTCTGCGGGGCGCTCACGACGTACTCCGCGCTTGCGGTGAAGTCGGTCGAGCTGGGCCGCCGCTCGGGCACGGCGTACGCCGTCGGCACCGTGCTGCTCGCGCTCGCCGCCGCTCAGCTCGGCTTCCTCGCTGCCTGACCCACCGCGCTGCAAACCCCGTTTACAGCGGAGGTCAGCCCCAGCCGAGGGCGTGGAGGCGGTCGTCATCGATCCCGAAGTGGTGCGCGATCTCGTGCACGACGGTGATCCGGACCTCGTCAGCGACCTCCTCCTCGGTGTCGCACATGTCGAGAAGGTTGCGCCGGAAGAGCAGGATCCGGTCGGGCAGGTCGAATCCGTCCTGGATGCTCCGCTCCGTCAGGGCGACGCCGTCGTAGAGGCCGAGCAGGTCGGGGTCGTCTGCCGGGGCCTCGTCCTCGACCAGCACGACCACGTTGTGCACGAGCCGGGCCAGCTCCTGCGGGACCGAGTCGAGCGCCTCGTCCACCAGCGCGTCGAAGCGGTCAGCACTCATCTCGACAGGCACACGCGAAACCTAGCAACGCCGTACAGGGAACCCAGCCGACGAACGGCAGCCAGGCACGCGTCGTGCGGAGCACAACAGCGAGGCGGAGCCGAGCCGAGCCGATGAAATGCAAGAAGCGACGTGGTCTCTCTTCCGAGAGACACACGTCGCTTCACTCTTGCGACCCCGACGGGACTCGAACCCGCGGCCTCCGCCGTGACAGGGCGGCGCGCTAACCAACTGCGCTACGGGGCCATTCGCTTCGTGAAGAAGCGAGTGGAACCTTAGCCCATCTCCGCCACAGACTCACAATCGAGAGTCGCGAGCGGACCGAACCGCACCCCCTACCGGATTCGAACCGGCGCTACCGCCGTGAAAGGGCGGGGTCCTGGGCCGCTAGACGAAGGGGGCCCGCTCCGGTGCCTGGGCGCCGGAGCCCGCTCAGCATAGGGCCAGCCGTCGGGCACCCCCAAATGGTCGTTTTCACGGGTCCCGCACCTCTGTTGTATGGTTCTCGACGGCCCGGCCAGGTAGCTCAGTTGGTACGAGCGACCGACTGAAAATCGGTAGGTCGGCGGTTCGACCCCGCCCCTGGCCACACCCATGAAAGCCGCAGGTCCCCGGACCTGCGGCTTTCGCCATTTGAGTAGCCGAACGGACGCTGCGACGGCCCCAACTGGCTGAGGATCAGCACATGTTCCTCTACGCCGACCACACGGTCTGCCCGCGTTGCCGCGTGGCCCTCGCTCCCGCCACACCCGGCTGCGCCCGCTGCGGCGCCCGGCTCGACGACAGCGCCGCGTACGACGTCTTCGTCGCCCTGCAGCAGGTGGACCGTCTCGTCACCCGGCTCGGCGAGCGCCCCCTCGCTGCGCCGGCCCCCGTCCCCGCGCGCGCGTCGGCGAGCCCGGACGCCCCCGCGGCTGTCCCCGCGATCGCCCCTGGGACTGTCCCTGCGCCGGGGGCGGCGCCCGCACCTGCGTCCGGCGACGCACCACCGCCGATCGGGTCGCTGGCGGGGCACACCGGTCCGGGACGCCCCGTCCTCTCCGGCCTCACGGTGCCGAAGATCCTGCTCGGCCTCGGTGCGCTCTGCCTCGTGGTCGCGGCCCTGGTCTTCCTCGTCGTGGCGTGGGCTTCCCTCGGCGTCGGTGGGCGTACGGGTGTGCTGGTCGGTTTCACCCTGGTCGCGGGTGGCCTCGCCACGTGGAGCGCCCGCGCCGGACTACGGGCCGGAGCCGAGTCGATGACGACGGTGGCACTCGGACTCCTGGCCCTCGACCTCACCGGCGCGCAGGGAGCCGGCTGGTTCGGCGACCTGGGCACGGGCGGCTTCCTCGTCCTTGCGGGGACCACCGTGATGCTCGCGGGCGGCGCCGCGGCGGTGGGCGCCCGGCGTACGGCGGAGCCGCGCCTGCTCAGCGCGGAGATCGCGGCCTCAGGAGCGATGGCCGTGGCCCTCGCCGGGCTGCACGACAGCCTGCCCTTCCCGGACGCCGGATGGGTGCTCGCCAGCATGGTGATCGCCGGGCTCCTGGCACTGGCGGGGTGGAGACTTCGGCTCGAAATCGTCCTCTGGACGGCCGTCTGCCTCGCGGGCGCGGCCTGGGCGGGCCTGTTGGCGATCGGTGGCATACGCGCTCTCTCCGAGCCTTCCTGGTCGGGGCTCCTCGACGACCTCCAGACCTGGCCCCTGCTGGTGGCGGCGCTGGTCGCGGCCACGCCCGCGGCGCTCGGCCGCCTCCCCCTCCCCGTGCGCGTCTCCGGACCCGCCGTCGCCGTCGCCCTGCTCACCAGCCTGCTCGCCACGCCCGCGCTGGACGAGGGGCTCCAGGTCGGAGCGCTCGCGCTCGTCACCGTCGTCGCGGTCCACGCCCTCGCAGCATGGCTGCTTTCCGGTCCGTGGCACGCGGTCACCGCGGCGCCGCTCCTGGTCGCCGGCGGAGGAGCCGGCCTCCTGGCCATCGTCGCCGCGCTCCGGGCAGTCGCCGACTCCGCCCTGCTCGACCACGGCCTCTGGTCCGACGACGCCGGCAGCTACGTCCTGGCGTGGGGCGTGGACGGCACCTGGGCCGCGCTGATGCCCCTGACCGCAGCAGCAACCGCGGTCGCCTCCCTCACCCTCCTGCACATCGGGCGACTGGATCCACGACTCGTCGTCGCGCCGGCCGGTGCGGTCGTCCTGGCGGTTTCCTCCCTCTCCCCCGTGCTGTACGCCGTGCCCCGCTACGTCGCCGTCGGCAGCCTCGTCCTCGTCGCCGCGGCACTCCTGGCCTGGGCCCTCAGGCGCACCGACCCGGTCGCCGGCGTCCTGGGTGTCGCCCTCACCCTCCTGGCACTGGGCGGCGCACTCGCCGACGACGGCCTCACGATCGCGGTCCTCTCGCTCCTGACCACGGCCCTCGCCGTGGCCGAGACCCGGCGTACGCCGGCGTGGCTGGCCGACGTGGGCGCCTGGCTCCTTCCGGCGAGCGCTGCTGCCACCACCTGGGCGATCGCTTCGGCTGCGCACCTCGACGGCGGCTGGCGGGCCGCGCCGGTCATCGCCGTCGTCGCTGCCCTCGCCGTCGTCCGGCCGGCCCCCGCGCACGAAGCGGTGGGCCTCGGTTCCGCCCTGGTCGCGATCGTCGTCTCGTCGGGCTTCCTTCCCGTCGACCTCCGCCTGGTCGCGGCCCAGCTCCTCACCGTGGCGCTCGTCGCGACGTACGTCGGCGTACGCCGTCGGCCGGAGGCGGGCCTGGTCGGGCTGGTGCTCCTCGGTTGCGCGGGGCTCGCAGCCTGGGAGGACCCCGTGACCGCCGCGATCGTCCTCGCCGTCGCCACGGCGGTGACGACCTTCCACGAGGTCCGCGGCCCCGAGGTCCCCGGCCGTGAGGACCGCACCGACACCACCGCTCTCGTCGCGCGGTGCGCCACCCCGGTCGCACTCGGAGCCCTGCTGTGGACGCTTGCCGGCCTCGGTGGTGCGAGTGCCGCGTGGCAGGGCGTCCCCGTGGTGGTCGTCCTCGGAGCCCTGGCCGTCTGGCGACCGGACCCCGAGCGGGAGGTGCCGGCCGCTCTCGTCGC
Organism: Nocardioides sp.; assembly: GCF_035481145.1. Lineage (GTDB taxonomy): Bacteria > Actinomycetota > Actinomycetes > Propionibacteriales > Nocardioidaceae > Nocardioides. Next base: position 9,346 of record NZ_DATIHB010000042.1, read on the forward strand.
CACCTGCGCAGCCGCCGCCTCACTCGCTGCCCTTCCCGACCCGCAGGGCTGGGCAGCGGCCTACCTGACCCTCGGCGGCGTCGCCTGCACCCTCTCGGCCCTCCTGCACCCGACCCGCCGACTGGTCGCCTGGGCGGGCCTGGCCCTGCTCACGGCCGCGACGTGGCTCCGGCTCGAGCAGCTGGGTGTCGGCACGGTGGAGGCCTACACGCTGCCGCTCGCTGCGGTTCTTCTCGCCGTCGGCACCTTCGCCCTCCTCCAGGGCGACCGGTCCAGCCTGCGCACCCAGGGCGCGGGGCTCGGACTCGCGCTGGTCCCGACCCTGCTGCAGGTGCTCGCGGAGCCCCTCGCCGTGCGGGCCGCGATGCTCGGCGTCGGCTGCGTGGTCCTGGTCGGGGTGGGCGTCGGCAAGCGCTGGGCTGCTCCGCTGCTCGCCGGCGGCGGCACCCTCGCCGTCCTGGTCGTGCGGCAGATGACCACCGCACAGACGCTGCCCCAGTGGGCCCTGATCGCGCTGGCCGGGGTCCTGCTCACCTTCCTGGGCCTCACCTGGGAGCAGCGGCTCGCCAACGTCCGCACCGCGGCTGACTACGTGCGCGGCCTTCGCTGAGGGCGGCGACCGGGGTCGGACGGGGGTCGCTAGGGTCGCGGGCATGATCCCGCCCCTGGCCCTCGTGCACCGGTTCCGGCCGGTCCAGCTGGTCCAGCACGAACGCCTCAGTGGGTTCCGTGCACCGTTCGTGGCGGTCGAGGCGGAGCTCGATCCGGCGGCCCCCTCGACGGCACTCAGCCTCCGGTCGGGCGACACGCTGCTGAGCGCCATCCACGATGCGCGACGGCGCCGGGTCCGTCTCGAGGTGCACCTGCCGGGTGCGACCCAGCGCATCCGGAGCCGGCGCCACGGCCGCGTGCGCGCGATGCCGGTCGCCCTCGCCCTCACCCTGACCGGCCGCTGGCTCACCGCCTGGACGCGCGACACCGCCGACGGTCCCTGGACCGCACGCTGCAAGACGGCCGTGACCGACGTCGTCGAGGTCCGCGACCCCGCCTTCCTGCACAGCCTCGCGGTCGTGGAGCCCCAGGGCACGGCCGGCTGGCGTGCGGGCACGTTCGGCCAGGTCGGCCTGCGCGACCTCCACGTCGTCACGTACGCCGACGGGTCGGCGTACGTCCGCGACGGTCGGCACTACGTGACGGCGACGCAGGCCGGACCCGGGTTCGCGGACACCGCGCAGACCGGCGTCTGGTCCTGGCGGGCCGGCACGGACGATCTCCGGCCCGAGGCGCTGCTCTGGTGGCGCCGCGACGGACTCGTGCACGGCGACCACGCCGTGCACCTCGTGCGTGACGGCGAGGCGTGGAGGGCGCTCGCGAGCACGTGGGGTGACTTCGCCCGCACCCGCGTGGCGATCACGCAGGTCACGACGGCGACCGACCTGCTGACCGGCGAGCACGTCCTCGAGGCGGAGGAGGTCGACCTGCCCCGCCCGCCCGGTGCCCAGAAGGGCGTCTGGGACCCCCACCTGGTCTGCATCGACGGGGCCTGGCACCTCTCGTGGGTGACCGCGCGCAGGTTCTTTGACTTCCGGCCGGCGCTGGCGCGTGCAGCGACGCCGACCGGACCCTGGGAGCTGGTCGGCGTGATCGAGGACCGGACCGCCACCGAGGGCGGCGTGATCGTCGAGACCGAGGAGGGCTGGCGCCTGCTCGCCAGCGACGGCGTCGACAACCGACGCGGGCTACGGCAGCGCTACCCGGCGTTCGACCTGGAGCTGCGCGAGGTGGGCGCGCTGGACGCGCCGTACGGATCGAACATCCCGTGGCCGAGCGTGGTCCGCCTGCATGACGTGCCGTCGGAGTGGGCGATGCTCACCTTCGACGGCACGGAGTACGGCGGGCCGCTCCCGGGCTACGGGACGCACGGTGACGTGCTGGTGCTGCGGAGCGGGAGCGCTCAGTCCTCCTCAGTCGCCGCCTCGAGCAGCGCACGGACCTCGGACTGACGGAACCGGCGGTGGCCGCCGAGCGTGCGGATCGAGCCGATCTTGCCGGCCTGTGCCCAACGCGTCACGGTCTTGGGGTCGACGCGGAAGAGCGCGGCCACCTCCGCCGGCGTCAGCAGCGGATCTTCGTCGACAGAAGTCGCAGTCATGAGGTGCACACCTTCCCGAGATTGGTTCACGTCAATGGAACCCGAATTCCACCGATTTCGCGCCGGGTGCCCGAAGACGCCCGCCCCCGCGAACAACTCCAGCCTGCCACACGGATCGCACCAGTTGCCATTCGTGACGGCCCGGGTGACCGAGGTCACCCGTCATCTGCGCATGCCACAGGTCCGGCCGGGGTAGCGGCCGGGAACGACGCTCGAGAGCGTCAGTCGCGCGAGTCGGAGTACTCCGACCAGTCGCCGTACTCGTCCTCCGGCGCGGAGTCGGGCTGGCTCGTGTAGGAGCCAGTCTGTGAATGCAGCTCGTTGGCCAGCGCCCCGAAGTCGGTCTCGTGAGTCCGGTACTTCAGGTCGCGGGCGACCTTCGTCTGCTTTGCCTTGGCTCGGCCGCGTCCCATAGGAGCCGACCCCCTCGCGCGTCTGCCGGGGCTGGCGTTTCAGCCAGCACGCCCGGTCTGGGTTCGTTGTCTCGTGGGCCCAACGCTACCGGGTCCGTGGTCGTTACCGGAAACCGACGACAGGCGACGAGACGTGGCGGTCACCACGCGCACCCACGTGGGGCGCGCGGGCAGGTCGCGGGCAGGCTCCGGGCCCGCCCGCGAGGGGTCACCAGCCGGGGTGCTGACCGGTGAGGGAGACGGTGCCGTCGCCGGCCTGGACCTCACCCGCGACCCACGCCTCGACGCCGTGCTCAGCGAGCGTGGCGATGGCGGTGTCGACGTCGCCGGCAGGGGTCAGGGAGACCATGCCGACGCCACAGTTGAGGGTCGCCTCGAGGCTGGCCTGGTCGACGCCACCGGCGGTGCGGACGACGTCGAAGATCGGCTGCGGAGTCCAACTCGCGCGGTCGAGCGTGGCGCTCAGGTGCGCGGGCATGACGCGGGCCAGGTTGTTGGCCAGGCCGCCACCGGTGATGTGCGCCATCGCGTGCGTGCCGGTCGCGTCGGCCAGCGCGAGGCAGGCCTTGGCGTAGATCTTGGTGGGGACGAGCAGCTCCTCACCGAGCGTGGAGCCGAGCTCGTCGACCTGACGGTCGAGCTCCCAGCCGAGCTTGGTGAAGAAGACGTGACGGGCCAGCGAGTAGCCGTTGGAGTGCAGGCCGCTCGCCTTCATCGCGATGACGACGTCACCGGCCTCGACCTTGTCGGCGCCGAGCAGGCGGTGGGCGTCGACGACACCGGTCGTCGCGCCGGCCACGTCGTACTCGTCGGGCGCGAGGAGGCCCGGGTGCTCGGCGGTCTCACCGCCGACCAGCGCGCAGCCGGCCTCGGTGCATGCCTCGGCGATGCCCTTGACGATCGCGGCGATGCGCTCGGGGACGACCTTGCCGGTCGCGATGTAGTCGGTCATGAACAGCGGCTCGGCACCGCAGACGACCAGGTCGTCGACGACCATGCCGACGAGGTCGAAGCCGATGGTGTCGTGCTTGTCCATCTTCCGCGCGATGTCGACCTTGGTGCCGACGCCGTCGGTGGAGGTGGCGAGCAGCGGGCGCTCGTACTTCTTCAGCGCGGAGGCGTCGAAGAGGCCAGCGAAGCCGCCCAGGCCACCCATGACCTCGGGGCGACGCGACTTGGCGACCCACTCCTTCATCAGGTCGACGGCGCGGTCGGCGGCCTCGATGTCGACGCCGGCCTCGGCGTAGGCGTTCGGGGTCCCAGTCGGGTTGGCAGTCATGGGCTTTCCTTCGCTGTACGGCGGGTCAGGGGCGCGCGAGCGCGTCGGAGGCGCCGCCGGCGGCAGCGGTGGTGGAGACGCCGTCGAGCGGGTCGACGACACAGCAGGGGTCCTGCTCGATCTCCAGGACGTCCTTGCCACGGACCTCCGCGAGCGGCACGGGGTACTCGCCATCGAAGCAGGCACGGCAGAACGAGTCCATCGGCAGGGTCGTCGCGTCGACGAGGTCATCGAGGGAGACGTAGCCGAGTGAGTCGGCACCGATCGAGGTGGCGATCTCGTCGGCGGAGAGGCCGTTGGCGATCAGCTCCGCGCGGGTGGCGAAGTCGATGCCGTAGAAGCAGGGCCACTTGACCGGCGGGCTGGAGATCCGGACGTGGACCTCCTTGGCACCGGCCTCACGCAGCATCCGGACCAGGGCACGCTGGGTGTTGCCGCGGACGATCGAGTCATCGACCACGACCAGGCGCTTGCCCTCGATGACGTCGCGCAGCGGGTTGAGCTTCAGCCGGATGCCGAGCTGCCGGATCGTCTGGCTGGGCTGGATAAACGTGCGTCCCACGTAGGAGTTCTTGACCAGGCCGACGCCGTAGGGGATGCCGGACTCCTCGGCGTAGCCGATGGCGGACGGCGTGCCGGACTCCGGGACCGGGATGACCAGGTCTGCGTCGGCCGGGAACGCGCGGGCGAGCTTCCGGCCGATCTCGACACGGACGCTGTGGACCCGCTTGTCGGAGATGATCGTGTCGGGACGCGCCAGGTAGACGAACTCGAAGAGGCAGCCCTTCGGCTTCGCCTCGGCGAAGCGGCGGGTGCGGAGCCCGTCGGCGTCGATGATCACCATCTCGCCCGGCTCGACCTCGCGGACGTACGACGCTCCCACGATGTCGAGGGCAGCCGTCTCCGAGGCGACGACCCAGCCACGCTCGAGGCGGCCGAGCACGAGCGGACGGATGCCCTGGGGATCACGCGCGGCGTACAGGGTGTTCTCGTCCATCCAGACGAGGCAGTAGGCGCCGTGGACCTGCGGCAGCAGCTCGGCCGCCTTCTCCTCGACGCTCTGGTCCTTGTGGAGGGCGAGCAGGGCGGTCAGGACGGAGGTGTCGTTGGTGGCGCCGCTCGGGCCGCGGACGTCAGCGGGCAGGCCACCCTCGGCGTCGGCGATCTCGTCGAGCTTGCCGGCGAGCGCGGCGGTGTTGGTCAGGTTGCCGTTGTGCGCCAGCGCGATCGAGCCGTCAGCAGTCGGGTGAAACGTCGGCTGCGCGTTGTGCCAGGTGCTCGCACCGGTCGTGGAGTAGCGGGCGTGGCCGATCGCGATGTGGCCCTTGAGCGCCTCGAGCGTCGCGTCGTCGAAGACCTGCGAGACCAGGCCCATGTCCTTGTAGACGAGGATCTGCTTGCCGTTGGAGACCGCGATGCCCGCGGACTCCTGGCCGCGGTGCTGCAGCGCGTAGATGCCGTAGTAGGTCAGCTTGGCGACGTCCTCGCCCGGAGCCCAGACGCCGAAGACGCCGCATTGGTCCTGGGGACCCTGGTCCTGGGGGTCGAGGGCGGCTGTCAGCCGGCCGTCGCCACCCTTGCGCGCGCGGTTGTGGGACACGACGGGAATTCTAGGTCCTGACAAGCGACGCGCCGAACCGTGGACGTTTTCACCGGAACGGTCGCGGAGTCGAGTGTGCTCATCGAGGTGTTCCGCAGACGCAGCGCCCTCGGTTCGCTCAGGCCGAGCCCAGCTTCTCCAGCAGCAGCGTCTCGGCCACGCAGACCCGCTCGAACTCCGCCAGGTGGAGCCCCTCGTTGGCGCCGTGCGCCCGGGTGTCGGGGTCCTCCACACCGGTCACCAACACGCTGGCCTGCGGAAACGCGTCGAGGAACTCCGCGATGAAGGGGATCGACCCGCCGACACCCATGTCGACCGGCGCGACGCCGTCCCACGCCTCGGCGAAGGCGTCGCGTGCCGCGTCGTACGCCGGGCCGGTGGCGTCGATCCGCGTGGCCTCGCCGGTGTCGACCGGCGTGACGGTGACCTGAGCACCCCAGGGCGCGTGCGACGTCACATGCCGGGTGAGGCACTCGAGGGCGCTCGTGGCGCTGTCGCCGGGCGCGACGCGCAGGCTGACCTTGGCCCGCGCGACCGGCACGAGCGTGTTGGAGGCACCGTCGACCTTCGGGGCGTCGAGGCCGATGATGCTGAGGCTCGGCTTGGTCCAGAGCCGCGCGACCGCGCTGCCGTCTCCGATGAACGAGACCCCGTCGGCGATGCCGGACTCGGTGCGAAGACGCTCCTCGGGGTAGACGATCTCGGCTGCGGGGCCGCTGTGCAGGCCCTCGATCGCGACGTTGCCTGCGTCGTCGTGGAGCGTGCTGATCAGTCGGCTCAGCGCGATGAGCGCGTCAGGAACGACCCCGCCCCACATACCGGAGTGGACCGCGTGGTCGAGCGTGCGGACCTCCACGTCAGCGCGGACCAGGCCACGCAGGCTCGTGGTCAGCGCGGGCACGCCGATGTCCCAGTTAGCGGAGTCGGCGATCACGATCACGTCGGCGCTGAGCTCGTCGAGGTGGGCCTTCAGCAGCGCGGGGAGGGTCTCGGAGCCGACCTCCTCCTCCCCCTCGATGAAGAGCCGCACGGTCACCGGCAGGTCGTCGCCGTGCGCGCGGATCGCGGCGAGGTGCGCGGCGATCCCGGCCTTGTCGTCGGCCGCACCGCGCGCATAGAGGCGACCGTCGCGCTCGGTCGGCTCCCACGGAGCCGAGTCCCACTCGGCGTGGTCGTTCTCCGGCTGGACGTCGTGGTGGGCGTAGAGGAGCACCGTCGGCGCCCCCTCAGGGCCACGCTTCTCGCCGATGACGGCCGGCGGGGCGCCGTCGTGCGAGCGCACGATCCGCGCGTCGAAGCCCTCCGCCACGAAGAGGTCGCGGGTCGCCTCCGCACTCCGCTCCACCTCGCCGGCGCGCGCGGGATCCGCGCTCACGCTCTGGATCCGGACCAGATCCTCGAGGTCACGGCGCAGCTGCGGCATCAGCTGCTGGATCTTCTGGCGGGCAGTGTCGACGCTCATGAGTTGGAGGCTAGCGGCGGAGCTGTCGCCAGCCTGCGCCGAGGAGGTCACGACCCGACTACTTTCCGGGTACGACGCTCCACTCCGCCGCCGACGCGGTCAGGACAGCAGCCGGACCGGGCTGCGCCGCGACCCCGGTGACGTGCGGCGAGCTCACGACCACGACGGGATTCATCGCGAGGGGCACGGCGATCGCGTCCTCGAAGATCGACCGCTCGATCTTCGCAAGCAGCTCGCGGACGGCGTAGATGTCGGTGGTGCGGTCCAGGCGAGCGATCATGCCCTCGCGGCCCGGGCTCGCGAGGCCGGTCAGGTTGAGTGCCGGGGACCCGCCCCAGAGCAGGGAGAGATCGAGCGTGGTCGAGGGCACCTGCGCCCGCACCAGCATCGCCTGCCAGGTGCCCTTCGCGGTCGGGGAGAAGCCAGACCGTCCGCAGTCACGGATCGCCCACCCGGCTTCGGCCATGCCGGGACCGAGCGCCCGGAACGCCGCTTGCGCGAAGGCGTCGCGGGTGTCGTAGCCGACACATACGGGCGTGCCACGCGACAGGCCGGCACTGGCCAGCTCGACAGCCGGGTCCTCGGCAGACCCCAGCGTCTCCTTGAACTTCGCGTCCTCCCTGATGACCTCGGCGGCGTCGCCACCGGGCGCGCTGAGGAGCATGTCGGAGGACTCGAAGGCGCCGCCCCACGGGCCTGCGCCCGCCTTGACCAGCTGCTCGCGCGGCACGGAGCGCAGGAACGCGGCGCGCGCCGGGTGCCGCTTGAAGACGCCACTGTCCGCCCGCAGCGCCAGCATCCAGAGGGAGCCATCGTTCGTCGATGTCGAGGTGTAGTCGCGGCGCTCGAGCTCATGGATCGCCTCCCAGTTCTTCTGATGGGGAGGAACCTCGATGACGTCCGCCGTCGTGCCGAGCGCATCGAGCTTGCGGCCGTCCGGCGTCTGGACCAGGTCGATGCGGGCCACCTTCGGCGCGTGGGCGCCGACGTACGCGGGGTTGGCGAGGAGGCTGACCACCTGCCCACCGTCCTTGCCCGTGCCGACCTCGTCGACGACGTACGGGCCGCTGGAGAGGAGGAGTCCGCGGGCGGGAGTCTTGCCGGCCTCGAGGGAGAACGCTTCGTTCCAGGCCTTCGCGACCGCGATCAGCGCCTGGCTGTCACGGTCACGGACGACCTCGATGACGCGCTGCTTGGCCTCCATCGGATCCTCGACACCGAACGCCAGCCGGCCGACGACGTGCGCAGGCACCGTCGGCGCGAGGGCTGAGCTCCAGTCGCGGACCGGCTGGGCGAAGGAGACGGTGATCGCCCGTCCGAACTCGTCGACCTCCACCAGGCTCTCGCTCTGCGCCAGGCCGGTCGGCAGCGGCTGGAAGCCGGAACGGCGGTCGGAGCCGGCGATCCAGGCCAGCAGCAGGTCCGCCGCGTCCAGGGGTACGCCGTCCGACCAGGCGGGCTCGGCGAGGTCGTAGCGGACGCTGAACGGCTTCTGGTCGACGATCTTCACCGCACCGAACGAGGTGTCGGGGGTGAACCGGCCGTTGACCACGGCCCCGAAGCGGCTGCGCGTCATCGAAGCGACGTCGAGGTTGCCGGGGCTCTGCCCGAGCATCGAGGCGGTGTTGGTGCTCGTGAGCGGTCCGGACCAGGCGACGGTGACCTTCGTGTCCTTCGCAACCGATGCCGGAAGGCCCGGCCCTGAGCACGCGCTCAGGACCAGGCCGGCGAGCAGGGTCGTCCCACCACGCCAGACAGCGATCCTCACGGGCGGCCCACCTGCAGCTCGGTGTAGAAGGTCGCGCGACGGGCCGCGGAGACCACAGCGGCGTCACCGGACCACGCGCCGATCTGGTCGAGCACCCGCGACGCGGTCGAGAACGCCCAGGCCCAGTCTGCGGGCTGGAGCGTCGCAAGGTCGCCGTGGAGGCTCTCGAGGACCAGCCAGCCGTCCGCGACGTGCACGTCGAAGGAGGCGGAGAGCAGCTTCCAGAAGTCTCCCGAGCCGCGCAGGAACGCCTCCACCCGCTCTTCATCCTCGGGCGCGAGCCAGACGTCGTAGCCGAGATCGCGCGAGCGATCGAGTCGCTTGTCCGATCGCGACGTGGCCGGGGCCTTGCCCATGGGAGTCCCGAAGTCGCCATCGCCGCCGGGGATCGCGGACAGCACCATCGCACCGACGCCCAGGCCGATCGAGACCGCGCGCGCGGGACTGATCGTGCCCAACGAGCGCGACGTCAGGCGGAAGTCGGGCAGCTCGATGCCGTGCTCGACAGCGATGAAGCCGAAGCGGGTCGGCTTCAGGTTGACGCTGATCGCCCTGCCGGAGTTGCCGAACTCGACCCGCTGGGGGCCGTCCCAGCGCACGACGTCCTCACACGTGGTCACCCAGCGCGAGACGGCGGCGCCACTGATCGGATGCTCCTCGTCCCCGGGCCGCGACGTGCCGGCGTACTGAAGGCCGTTGGCCACGGCGAAGCGCTCGATCGACTGGGACCTGGCGCCTGGCCGGAGCCGGCCCATGCTCGCGGCTCGTCCGCCCTCCAGCGGACGGACATCGAACCAGTAAGACTGCTCCGTCACTGCACGAGATCCGAGGTGAAGCCGTCCCGCGTGAAGTCGGTCGGCTCACCCAGCCCATCCGTGACGCTGTCCATGTAGGTGTTCAGGTCTGCCGCGGTGATCGGCTCGCCGAACGCCTCGCCGCTCACCGCGTTGAGCTGGACGACGACTTCCTCGACCACCGCGTTGCGCACCTCCGGGCCGACCTCCTGCGTCGCTGTCGCCGACAGCTCGCTCATCGCGGTCGAGACGGCGGTGTTCCCAAGGGAGAGCAGCCCGTTCAGCGCCTTGAGCCCCTCGTTGTCACTGATGTGCTCCATCGCCTTCGAGAAGTCCCCGTTGCGAAACAGGGGCAGCGCCTCGCGCAGTGACGTCAGCTTGGCGAGGTCCTTCGGGTTCACCACCGGCGAGTAGTGCTCGAGGAGCCCTCCGCGCCGGATGATGAGGTCCACCATCTGCACGTAGTCGTCGGTGCCGGTCCGGTTGCCGTCCCGACCCTCGCGGGTGCGGTTGTTCTCGATGCTGTCGCGGAAGTTCTTGCGCGCCGTCGCAAAGCGACCCAGATCCGCGTCGGTGTCCTTGAGGGTCGTGCGGTTGAGTGCAAGCTTGGCCTGCTGCGACTTGAACTTGCTGGGAAGCCCCATGTTCATGTGGGTCCCGGCGAAGTCGACCGAGAACTTGATGTCCTTGAAGAGCTGCGTGAGTTTCGACATGGGTCACTCCGTGAAGTGCAGGTTCGCGATGTTCGCAAGGAACTCCGTGATGATGGTTTCGGTGTCGGTCGCGTGCTGGTCCATGTCGGCCTCAGCCTGCTCCATGGCCTGGATGTCGAAGTAGACGCCGCCGAGATCGGCCATGGTGTCCTCGACGAGGGGGGCGTCGAGGATGAGCTGGATCAGACCCGGGATCTCGTCCTCGAGGAACCTGATCACGGGCCCGTCGACGACCTCGATGAGGCCAGAGATGGCGAGGTCCATGATGATCCCCATCGCGATCTTCTGCGCGACCATCTTCGCCGCTGCCGCTCCGGCACCCAGGGGACCGAGCAGGAGGAGCGGCACGATCGTGGCCACGGTGAACGCGATCTCGGCGAGGAACTTGCCCTTGAGGCCAGCGACGGCGACCGCCGCGCCGTTGACGCCCGTTGCGACGGGATCGAGGGAGTCCAGGAACCGCTGCATGTTCTGGGACCGGTTGGTGTTCCAGGCGGTGATGTAGGCCTCGCCACCCCGGCTGCGAACGCCGGCCGCGAGGTCGACGCCGACCTTCTGGTCGGCGTTCTGGATGAGGCCCTCGAGGTCATCGCGGAACTGGCGGATGTACTCCGCCGCCTGCCAGACCTCGCCCTCGTTGATGTCCGGCCACTCCAGGCCGAGCTTGTCCAGAATCCAGATCAGATTGTCCGGCAGCATGATCGTCGGCCACGACGCCATGGTCTTCCCCCTTTGGTTTTCCGCCCCTCGGCTCAGAGCCAGGACGTGTCGATGTCCGGGTGCTCTTCCTTGGCCAGGTCCAGGTAGCGCCTGCCCTCTTCGCTGTCCAGGAAGGCCCGAGCATGGGCGATGAAGGTCTGCGGAGCCTCCTCCGCCTCGTCGGCCGTCCCGAAGGGACCCAGCCAGGCGTCCTGCCGCTCCGTGGCCCTGACCACCTGGGCGTTCGCCACGTCGTACCAGTAGCTCTCGTTGTTCGACATCGAGTTCTCCGCGTTTTCGGTGCTGTTGCTACGAGGGTCGACATGGGGCCGCGGGCGAGTGCCACGCGGCCCCCTGTCGGCAGGTCAGGACTCAGCCACCCGCGGACTGAGTGTCGAACTCCTCGAAGCCGTTGCGGATCTCGGTCAGCCGCTGCGACATCTGGCCGATGGCGTCGGAGGCCTGGGTCAGCTCGTCCGTCAGCGTGGCGTAGTCCTCGTCGAACTGCGGCGAAGCCTTCTCCGTGTTGAAGCCCGACGCGGTCAGGTCGGCGACGAGGCTCTTCAGCTCGTTCAGCAGGTCGACGATCGCGCCCTGACCGTCGGTCAGCTTCGCGGCGGCGTCGTCGATGTCGTCGTAGTTCAGCTCAAGGCTCATGAGGTAACTCCCCGTTCTGTCAGGAGGTCGTGGTGACCGTCCTGGTTGGTTGACTTTCTTTCCTTGAGGCCCGAGCCCCGGACCTGAAGGAAACTTTTCACAAGTGTTCTGGACCAGCAAGGGGTAGAACTACCCGCTCCTTGCGTCATGCAGGCATCAGTCCACAAAAGGCGTCTGGACCATGCGCACGCGGCCGCCCTGGACGAAGAAGCCACGCCCCACAGGCGAATCACCGCGCTTGATCTTCCCGAACGACGTCTTGAAGATCGAGTCGCCGTCGTACTGGTCGGGCTTGAGGACGATGCCCTGGCGGCTCTGCTTCCAGTCACCGAGCACGCCCAGCGCACCTGTCGCGCGACTGACGTCAGCGTCGCCGATCAGCAGGTGGTCACTGTCACGCACGGCCTTGAACATCAGCCGCGACGCCCGCTCCGCCGCACCATCACCGAGGTGCGGGACCTCCTCGATCACGATCATGATCCGCTTGGAGTTGCCGTCGTCGACGAGCAGGGCGGCGAGCTCCTCGGCGAGCTCCTTGGCCTCCTCCTCGCGGCTTGCGCTCTTCACCCAGGGGCGGAAGTCCTTCAGCTCCGCCCGGCGCCCACCGAAGTGGTAGAGCTGGACGTCGGGATCGAACCGCTCGACGGCGATGATCATCGCCTTCATCATGTTGGTCTTGCCGGACGCCGGTGGCCCCGTGACGACGAAGCAGCCGACCGGATCGAAGCCGCACGGTGCCAGCGTGTCGTCCGCGAGGCCGATCGCCGGCATCCCGTCCACGGTCGCCGGGAACGAGGCGATCGGCGCCTTGGTCGGCAGCGCCCCGATCTCCGGAAGGTCGTCCACCCCGGCCGCCCGCAGTCGGGCGGCGAGCGCATCGAGTGCCCCGGCCTGCTCGGCGGTGTTGGCCGTGCCACCGATGACGGCGACCTGCGCCTCGTGCTTGTCGACGATCGCACGGCCCGCGGCTGCCTGGTCGTCGAGGATGTCCTTCGGCACGCCGATCATCATGTACTGGTTCTGGTCCGCGAGGCGCAGGATGACACGGCGCTGGATGTTGGCGGCCACCGCGGTCGGGATCGCGTTGGAGCGGTCGGCCGTCAGCACGGCGTGGAGGCCGAGCTGACGGCCCTCGGAGAGGATCCTCAGGAACGCGCGGTACGCCGGCTGGCGGACCGCCTGGTACTCCCAGTCCTTCTTGAACTCAGCGAAGTTGTCGACGAGGAGCAGGATGCGCGGCGTCGTCGCGTCAGCAAGCAGCCGGTACTGCGTCAGGTCGCCGGCGTTGACGGCACCGAACGCTGCAGAGCGCCGGTCCATCTCGGCGTCGAGCGTCAGCAGGAGACGGGTGATCCGCTCGACGTCCTCGCCGTCGACGATCGAGCCGACGTGCGGAAGCCGGGACAGCACCGAGAGGCCCCCCGAGGCGAAGTCCAGGCAGTAGACGTTGACGTTGCCTCGTTCGGGCCGTGACCCCGCGGCGACCGCCAGGGTCCGCAGGAGCGTGGACTTGCCGGATCCCGACGTCCCGAAGACGACCATGGACCCGTCCCGGTCCGGGTCGAACGTCACCGGCTCCTGGCTCTGCTTCTCCGGGACGTCGACGAGCGCGAACGGGATCTGCCCGTCGCCCTCGTTGGGAAGCGACTCGAGGTCGATGACCTCGGGAAGGTCCTCCAGCCACGGGCGACGCGGCCTCATCAAGCCCGCGACCTGCGAGGCTGCGATCAGGTTGTCGACGATCCGCCTCTGGTCATTCGGACCGAGGTCGGCGTCGTGGAAGTCAGACTCCTCGAGATGCGGAGACTCCCAGATCGGCGCGGTGCCAAACCGGAGGTCCGACACGGCGATCTCGGCCGGGTCCTCGACATCACCCGTCCAGCCACCGGCGTACGCCGACTGGAAGGGGATCAGGCTGCTGTGGCCGGTCTTGGCGATCGCACGTCCCGGGATGGAGGCCGGGAACCGTGCCGCGACCGGGTCACCGACGACATCCTCGGAGTCGTTCTCGTCGGCCATCCGGAGCGCCACCCGCAGGTTGGTGTTGGCCCGGAGGTTGTCCTTGATGACACCAGCCGGACGTTGCGTCGCCATGATCAGGTGGATGCCGAGCGACCGGCCGCGCTGGGCGATGTCGACGACGCCGTCGACGAACTCCGGCACCTCACCCGCCAGGGCGGCGAACTCGTCGATCACGAGCACGAGTGCGGGCGGGGTCTCGGGGTCCTGGCGCTTCTCCAGCTCGAGCAGGTCCTTGACCTTCTTGCGGTTGAAGAGGTGCTCGCGGTGGTGCAGCTCGGCACGCAGGCTGGTGAGCGCGCGGCGTACGAGGTGGGGGCTGAGGTCGGTGACCAGGCCGACGCAGTGCGGCAGCTCGACGCAGTCCGCGAAGGCCGAACCGCCCTTGTAGTCGACGAAGAGGAAGGTCACGCGGTCGGGACTGTGCGCCGACGCCATGCCGAGCACCCACCCCTGCAGGAACTCCGACTTTCCGGCACCGGTCGTGCCGCCCACGAGGGCATGCGGACCCTGGCTCCGGAGGTCGAGCGACATCGCGTCGCTGACGCCCTGGCCGACGATCGCCCGCAGGTTGCCAGCCTTCTTCAGGCGCGGACGAGGTGCACTGGACCGGTCGACGAGCGTGTTGTTCTGCCGCCAGCGCTCGACGACCGCGGCAGGGTCCTCGGCGATCTCCTGGCCGGTGAGCGCCAGGAGCGCGACCGAGTTGGGAATGTCCGAGGAGTCGTGGACGACCACGCTCGCGTCGACGACCGGCGCGAGGTGCCGGGCGAGCAGGAGCATGTAGTCGTTGGAGACGCCCTCCAGAGCCGTGTCGACGTGGCGCTCGCCACTGCGGACGAGGCCCACCTCCGCCTTGTCGAGGCCTTCGCTGACGTCGACGAACGTGCGGCACGACGCCGGGAGCGCCTCGACCGTCGAGCCGACGAACACCGCGTGGACACCGCAGTCGGGACCCCGCTCGAGCAACGACACCAGCCGCGCGCGGTCCACGGGGGCGTCCTCGGTGACGAAGACGACGACCGAGACCGGCGGCTGGCTCTTGTCCTCGCCGACCGCACGGTTGACGTCTGCGCCGTACATGTTGGGATTCCAGTCGTCCCGATGGGGCCCACGGGGCTCGGCGGGCTTCCCGACACGCGCGACGTGGGCCTCCAGGGCACCCAGGAGCGCGGCGGCGGTGGGGGCCGAGTCGGACAGCGGCTGCTCACGGAACGGGCTGGTCTCGCTCGTCGTGTGCGGCAGCCACTTGAGCCACTCGAGCTCCGTGCGCCAGCCCGCACCTGTGAAGGCGACAGCGACGACGTCATTCGGCGCGTGGAGGCCGAAGATCTGGACGGCGAGGCCCCGCATCGCGTCGGCTGCCGCGCCACGCGGCCCGGCAACGCCGATCGACCCTGCGCTCTCGAGCGTCTCCACCAGCGGTACGTCGTCGACGTACCGGTACCGCTCACGGAGCTTGTCGACGCGCTCGACGTACTCGGGGAGGCCGTCGGGGGCCTCGGGACCATCGAAGATCGCGTTGCGTGCCGGAAGGCGACCGACGCCGAGGCGAACGGCGAGGAAGTTCCAGTGCTCGGGCCGGCGGGTCCAGAGCATCGGGCCGAGCTTCATCGACTGCTCGAAGACCTCGGCGACAGGTGGCACCTCGCGGTTGCGGGCGAGCTCCTCCTCAGGCTTGGCGTAGAAGAGCTTCTCCTCCAGCTCTTCGTACTGGCGCTCGAAGAGTCGCAGCTGGTGCTCCTCCTGGCCGCCCATCATCCGGCGCTGATTGAGGTGGTTCATCATCATCATCAGCGGCGTCATTCCGAGCATCATCAAGGTGCGCGGGCGACCGGTCATGAGGTACATCGCCGCCGACATGAGCAGCGGCGCGATCAGCATCATCCAGGGGAAGAGCTTCTTGAAGCTCTCCTTCGGAAGGTTGGGCATCTTGAGCACGGTGCCGGGGTAGCGCTCCTCCACCCGCGGGCTGCGGTTGAAGAGCAGGCCACCGCCGCGCTCCAGGATCGCGTCGGGGGTGGCGAAGTCGGGCGTGGTGCGCTCGGCGACGAGGGTGGTGTCTCCGATGACGAACGGCGCCCCCGAGACCACCTGCCAGCGCTGCACGGGGACCCCGTCGACGAGGACGCCGTTGGCCGAGTTGAGGTCCACGAGCTCGATGACGGAGCCGACATCCAGGCGGGCATGGCGCTTGGAGACCATGGGGTCGCTGAGCACGATGTCGTTGTCGTCAGCACGACCGATCGAGGAGAGCCCTGCACGCAGCGGGAACTCCTGACCCCGCGAGGGACCTTCGAGGACCCGCAGCACGGCGATTGCGTCGCCGCCGCGACGTCGGCCCTGGGCCGAGGCCGGTCCGAGATTGACCACCTGGGCCATGAAGCCCGAGCCGATCGGCGCCTCGCCCATCGGGATCCCCGACTCGAGCGGGATCAGCCGGGCGGTGTCCGGGGCCGCAACGGCGAGGGTCAGGAGGTCGTCCGGTCCGGCCTGCAGCCCCAGACCGGGATCGACGTCGACGAGGTGTCGGGCGACGTCGTGCGCGGTAGCCGTCGAGTCGACCGTGATCGTGACGTCCACGGCCTCTGCCTGCGGTCGTTGCAGCGTGAGCTTGAGCTTCATCCTGTGTCCTTTTCGTCCCGAGCCGCGATGGCGTCAGGATCGCCTGACCGTCGCCGTGCGCTGGCCGATGCCGATGGAGTCGCCTGCGCCCGCGCGGGTGACCTGCTGTGCCGTGAGGCGCCGCTCGACCCCTGCATGCGTGACGGTGGTGCCGTTGCTGGAGCCGCAGTCGGTGAGCTCGAGACCGTCGTCGAGCGGGCAGACCAGCAGGTGCGTGCGCGAGAGCTGCTCATCGGAGAGGGACACCGATCGCGCATCCGTGCCCGCGGGGGGCTTCGGGTTGCGACCGAGGACCACCGGTCCGTCGATCGCGATCTCGGTGCCGTCGTCGAGCACGAGGGAGTACGCCGCTGCGGCCGCGTCGACCTTCGTCGCGCTCGTCTGCGGAGCGGGAGCAGGAGCAGGCACCGGGGCCGCGGGTGGGGCCGCGGGTGGGGCCACAGGTGCCGCAGGTGCGGCAGGTGCGGCAGCGGGCGGGGCAGCAGGCGGCGCAGGAACGGGGGCCGGTGCGGCCGCCGGAGGCAACGGGGCCGGTGCGGGCGTCGCGCGCGGAACCGCGGCGCCGGTCGCGAGCCTGCCGCCGGCGGGGGCGGGAGCATCGCTGGCACGGCTGTCGGAGCGACCGATCACGCCCGCGCTCAGACGCTGGCCCGGACGGAAGCCATCGGCGGGGCCGGGCGCGCTGGTCAGCGACGGGAGCGCGGCCCGTTCAGCGCGCGGCTGCGCGGCAACGGTCTTGCGGGCGACGCGCATACGCTTCTCGTCGTACGGGTCGAGGCCCGCGCGGATGTCGACCAGCCAGGTCTCGCCGATGCGGTCATGCCAGCCGCGGCCCCGACCTGTCTTGTCGAAGAGCGGTGAGAGCAGCACCACCACCGCACCGAACGGGATGATCGAGGCTCCGAGGACGACCAGCAGGCGCAGCACGATCCGGAAGAAGCCCGGCTTCTCGAGGGTGCGCACGTTGACCGACCGGATGCCGAAGACGGCCTTGCCGAGCGTCACTCCCCTGCCGCCATGGAGCACGAGCTGGGCAAGGCCGCCGGCCACCGTGAGGCCGATCGTGACGCCGGCCATGATCGCCGCGAGGGTGAACGACGGGTGGTTGACGAAGCCGTAGACGCTGATCCGCCCCGTCAGGAGCTTCAGGAGAAGCGGCAGCATGAAGATGAGCAGCGGCAGCTGCACCACGGCGTAGATGGCGTACTCCACCGCGTACGCCGCAGCGCGGCGACCCAGAGGCGCGGAGACGAGTCCGAGGGCGGCGGCGTAGGCCGGGTCCGGCGTACCGTCCTCGAAGAGTCCCTCGACGGACGCCTTGCCGTCGTCGTCGACCTCCCAGATCTCCACGCAGACACCTTCCCCCATGGCCCCGCACGTGGACCAGACCACTGCGGCCAACGGCCGCCGCGATGATGTCCGGCCGGGCGGGTGCGTGTCAACGCCAACCGATGGGGCGAACTACCCGGCAGTCGAGGGGCCAGCGGGAGCGACGAGCGGGAGGTACGCCGTCAGGTCGGTCCGCTCACCACTGGCCCGCAGCGCGCCCGAGTCGAGCGCCTCGTGCCAGGAGAGCTCCCCAGCGGCGATCGCCAGCCAGGTCGCGGCATCGGTCTCCACGACCGCACGGGGGGTGCCGCGCGTGTGGCGGCCGCCTTCGACGGCCTGCACCGCGCCGTACGGCGGGACGCGGACCTCGACGGAGTGGCCCGGCGCGCGGCGCTCGAGGAGGCTGAGGGTCTCCTTGACGAGCAGCTTGACCTCGGCGCGCTGCGCGGTGCCGTCGCGCCGCGCCTGCCAGGCCGCGGCGACGGCCGCAGGGTCGACCGGGCGCTGACGGGGAGGCATGGAACCAGTCTCCCAGCACCCGTCCGCCGGCACCCCTCCGCCTGCACGTCGTCAGTCGAAGCTGCCGCTACGACCCCGCTTGATCTGGGAGCGCTGCTTCTTGCCGGCGAGCCGGCGTTCCTGCGAGCCACGCGTCGGCTTCGTGGGCCGTCGCTTCGGTGCGGGCGGCGCTGCGGCCTCCCGGAGCAGCTGGGCGAGGCGCTCGCGGGCCGCCTTGCGGTTGGCGAGCTGGGTGCGGTGCTCGCTCGCCGCGATCGTGAGCACGCCGTCGACGAGTCGCCCTGCGAGCACGCTCACCAGACGCTCCCGCAGGTGGGCCGGGACCGAGGCCGCGCGAGCCACGTCGTACGAGAGCTCCACGCGGCTGTCGGTGGTGTTGACGCCCTGCCCGCCCGGCCCCGACGACCGCGAGAACCGCTCGGCGAGATCGGCGGCGGGCACGATGAAGCCACGACTCACCACCAGATCGCCCTGCATCCCGGCAGCCTACAAACGTGACCCCGCCGTCACCGGATCGTGACCCGGGTCACACAGGGTGCCGAGAGGGCCGGCATCGGGCAGGCCCTCTCGCGAAAGGCCTATCCGTGGTGACCCACACCAACTCCCGGGCGGGAGGTCGCGGGCGCACAGCTGCCTGTGCGACCGGTCTCGCCCTCCTCGCCGCCGCAGCCCTCCCCGCCACCGCGTGGGCGGGCCCCGACGACCGCACCAACACGACCTCCAAGTCCCTCCGCGCCGCGGTCACCCCCGCGGGCGTCATGGAGCACCTCGAGGCTCTCGACGCCATCGGCACCGCCAACGGCGGGACCCGCGCCTCGGGCACGCCCGGCTACGCGGCCTCGCGCGACTACGTCGTGTCGAAGCTCCGGGCCGCGGGCTACACCCCGGAGGTCCAGGCGTTCGAGTTCCCCTTCTACCGACAGCTGGCGCCGGCCACCTTCGAGCAGGTCGCACCGACCCCCACGTCGTACGCCGAGGGCACCGACTACGCGACGATGACCTACTCCGGCTCGGGTGACGTGACGGCCGCGGTGCAGGGCGTCGACCTGGCCCTCGACAACCTCGCCGTGTCGACCAGCGGCTGCGAGGACGCGGACTTCGCGGGCTTCACGGCAGGCAACATCGCCCTCATCCGCCGCGGCACCTGCAGCTTCGGCGAGAAGGTCGTCAACGCCCAGGAGGCCGGCGCGAGCGCGGTCATCGTCATGAACCAGGGCACCGAGGGCCGCACCGACGCCTTCGCCGGCACGCTCGGCGCACCCGTCGGCACCGTGCCGGCGATCGGCACCAGCTTCGCGATCGGCCAGGCGCTCGCCGTCGACGGTGCCCAGGCCCACGTCGCGGCCTCGACGGAGTCGGAGATGCGCACGACGTGGAACGTCTTCGCGGAGACGAAGGGCGGCGACGCCGAGAACGTCGTCATGACGGGCGCACACCTCGACAGCGTGGTGCCCGGCCCGGGCGTCAACGACAACGGCAGCGGCTCGGCCGCGATCCTCGAGGTCGCCGAAGCGATGGCGAAGGTGAAGCCCGTCAACAAGGTCCGCTTCGCGTGGTGGGGCGCGGAGGAGCTCGGCCTCCTCGGCTCGGAGCACTACGTCGCGGACCTCGAGGCCAACGACCCCGAGAAGCTCGGCGACATCGCGCTCTACCTCAACTTCGACATGGTCGGCTCGCCGAACTACGCGCTCTTCGTCTACGACGGTGACAACTCGAAGTTCCCGGTCGGCCCGAGCGCAGCCGAGGGCCCGGCCGGCTCCGGCGCAATCGAGGACCTCTTCCACGACTACTTCGCCTCGGTGAACACGCCGTCGGCGGAGACGCCGTTCAGCGGGCGCAGTGACTACGGGCCGTTCATCGCGGTCGGCATCCCGGCCGGCGGGCTCTTCACCGGCGCCGAGGGCATCAAGACCGCCGAGGAGGCTGCCCTCTTCGGCGGCACCGCGGGCGAGGCCTACGACCCGTGCTACCACCAGGCCTGTGACACGATCGCCAACGTCAGCGTCGACGCCATCGACGCCAACTCCGACGCGATCGCGCACGCCATCCTGAGCTACGCCATGAGCACGAAGTCGGTCAACGGCAGCACCAAGGGCCACCCGGTCGGACCGGCGACGCCCGATGGTGAGCCGAGCGGCACCGGCACCCCCGAGGGTGGCGGCCTGCACGACGACCACGACCACGACGGGCTGCTCAGCTAGGGGATGTCTCCCCGGTCCCGACACCCTCGCGGACCCCAGACCCCGCCGCTCCTCCGGTACCCCGATTCCGGAGGGGCGGCGGCTCCGTGTGTGCTGGCGGATGCCGGTGGTGTCCCCGCCACTTCCGCGCCCTCGATGGCACTACCGCGCCCCCATGAGGGCGCGGTAGTGCAAGTAGCCCCGCTTTGCAGCGAGCGGACGGGGATCAGGCCATCGCGGCCGGGAGCGTCGCGCTCCAGGCCTCGCGGACCTCGGCGATCGGCAGCTCGAACTGGCCCTCGACGACGATCGCGTCGCCGCCGGTGGTGCCGAGCGCCGCAGCCGGGACGCTGTGCTTGGCGGCCAGCGCCTCGAGCTCAGCGGCACGGTCGGCAGGCACGGCGACCAGCACACGGGCGGTCGACTCCGCGAAGAGCGCGAGGAACGGGTCGCCTTCGAGCGTCACGGTGGCGCCGATGCCGTTCTTGATCGACGACTCGACGAGCGCCTGCGCGAGGCCGCCGTCGGAGAGGTCGTGGGCGGTGGTCAGCAGCCCGACTCCCTCGCGGAGGAGGACGGCGAGCGCCTTCTCGGCGGCGAAGTCGACCTTCGGCGGCAGACCGCCGAGGTGGCCGTGGACGACGTGGGCCCACTCCGAGCCGGAGAGCTCCTCGCGGGTCTCACCGAGCAGGTAGACGGACTGGCCTGCGGCCTCGAACGCACTCGGCGTACGGCGCGTGACGTCGTCGATGACGCCGAGGACGGCGACCACGGGGGTCGGCAGGATCGCGGTCTCGCCGGTCTGGTTGTAGAGCGAGACGTTGCCGCCGGTGACCGGGGTGCCGAGCTCCTTGCAGGCGTCCTTGAGGCCGGTGCAGGCCTGGGCGAACTGCCACATCACCGCCGAGTCCTCCGGCGATCCGAAGTTGAGACAGTCGGAGACCGCGAGCGGCTCCGCGCCACCCGTGGCGACGTTGCGGTAGGACTCGACGAGCGCCAGCTGCGCACCGGCGTACGGGTCGAGCTTGGCGAAGCGGCCGTTGCAGTCGGTGGAGATCGAGACGCCGAGGTTGGTCTCCTCGTCGATCCGGATCATGCCCGAGTCGGACGGCTGCGAGAGGACGGTGTTGCCGCGGACGTAGCGGTCGTACTGGTCGGTGATCCAGGACTTGTCGCAGAGGTTCGGGGAGGCGGCCAGCTGGATCACCGTCGCGCGCAGCTCGTCACCCGTCGACGGGCGGGGAAGCTTCTCGGCGCCGTCGGCCTGAAGCTCGTCCTGCCAGTCCGGTCGCGCGAAGGGGCGCTGGTAGACGGGGCCCTCGTGGGCGACCGTGCCCGGCGGGACGTCGACGACGGTCTGGCCGTGCCAGTCGATGACCAGGCGGCCGGTGTCGGTGACCTCGCCGATGACCGCGGCCTCGACGTCCCACTTGGCGCAGATGGCGAGGAAGGCGTCGATGTTCTTCGGCTCGACGACCGCCATCATGCGCTCCTGCGACTCGCTCATGAGGATCTCCTCGGGCGAGAGCGTCGAGTCACGAAGGGGAACCTTGTCGAGGTGGACGTGCATGCCGCCGTCGCCGGCGGAGGCCAGCTCGGAGGTGGCGCAGGAGAGGCCCGCACCGCCGAGGTCCTGGATGCCGGCGACGACGTGGGCGCCGTAGAGCTCGAGGGTGCACTCGATGAGGAGCTTCTCCATGAACGGGTCGCCGACCTGGACGGCGGGGCGCTTGGCCGGCCCGTCGGCGTCGAAGGTCTCGCTGGCGAGCACGGAGACGCCGCCGATGCCGTCGCCACCGGTGCGGGCGCCGTACAGCACGACGAGGTTGCCGGTGCCGGTCGCGTTGGCGAGGTGGAGGTCCTCGTGGCGCAGGACGCCGACCGCGAGCGCGTTGACGAGCGGGTTGCCGTAGTAGGTCGCGTCGAAGACCGCCTCGCCGCCGATGTTCGGCAGGCCGAGGCAGTTGCCGTAGCCCCCGACGCCGGCCACGATGCCGGGCAGGACGCGGTGGGTGTCGGGAGCATCGAGCGGGCCGAAGCGAAGCGGATCCATGACCGCGATCGGGCGGGCGCCCATCGCGATGATGTCACGGACGATGCCGCCGATGCCGGTCGCGGCGCCCTGGTAGGGCTCGACGTACGACGGGTGGTTGTGCGACTCGACCTTGAAGCTGACCGCGTAGCCCTGGCCGATGTCGAGGACGCCGGCGTTCTCGCCGATGCCGGCGAGCATCGGGCCGCGCGGGGTCTCCTGGGCGAGCTCGCCGAACTGCTTGAGGTGGACCTTGGAGGACTTGTACGAGCAGTGCTCGGACCACATCACGGAGTACATCGCCAGCTCCGCGCCCGTGGGGCGGCGGCCGAGGATCTCGCGGATGCGGGCGTACTCGTCCTCCTTGAGGCCGAGGTCAGCCCAGGGCTGCTCCCGCTCGGGGTCGGTGCTGGCGACAGCGACGGTGTCCAGGGCGGAGGTGCGGCTCTCAGTCACGCGCCAGATTCTACGGGCGCGGGAGGGCGCTCCGAGCCACGGTCCGCCCCACCCGGACGGACCCCGTCTGACCTGCGGAAACTACACATTTGTAGTTCGCCGTGATCTCTGTTGCTGGTGTGACTGATGTGGTTAACGTGGTCTCCTTCCCCCACTTCGGAGAGTCACATGCGCGCCCTGACCCGCCCTCGGAACGACCCAAGGACCTCGCCGTCCGGCCAGTTCCGCACCCGCCTGACCACGACGCTGGTCGCCCTCGCCGCCGTCGCCGGCCTCGGCCTCGGCGGCCTGGCCGTCACGCGCGACCAGGGGCGCGCCGTACTCGCGGCGGGGAGCAACCCGGCGACGCCCGGGGCATTCACCGGCTACGGCTTCGACCAGTGCCTCGCGCCGACGCAGGCCAAGATGGATGCCTGGCTGGACAACTCCCCGTTCCACGCGGTCGGCATCTACATCAGCGGCAACTCGCGCGCCTGCCGCAGCCAGCCCAACCTGACCCGGACCTGGGTCTCCACCCAGCTCGCCCGCGGCTGGCGACTGCTGCCGATCACGCTGGGCCCGCAGGCGAGTTGCCAGCCGCGCTACCCCAAGTACAACGACGACCCGAGGATCAACCCGGACCCGACGAGCTGGTGGTCCAAGGCGAAGGCCCAGGGCAAGCTCGAGGCCGAGCGAGCGGTCACCGCAGCGAAGAACCTCGGCATCGTCCCGCGCAGCACGCTCTTCTACGACCTCGAGGGCTTCGACCTCGGCAACACCAACTGCCGCGAGTCCGCCCTCCGCTTCGTGCACGCGTGGACGCTCCGGCTCCACGAGCTCGGCTACAAGTCGGGCTTCTACTCGAGCGCCAGCTCGGGCATCAAGATGGTCGACGACGCCCGCGTCAACCATCCCGGCGTCTTCGCCCTCCCCGACACGTTGTGGATCGCGCGCTGGGACGGCGTGGCCAACACGACCACCGAGACGCGCTACCTCCGCAGCGACGGCTGGACCGGCGGCAACCGGCTCAAGCAGTACCAGGGTGGCCACAACGAGACCTGGGGCGGCGTGACCATCAACATCGACCGCAACTGGCTCGACGTGGGCGGCGGCTCGCGGTCCCGCACCGAGACGCACTGCGGCGGCATCCGGGTCGACTACCCGTCCTACCCGGGCTTCTCGATCGGCACGTCGCGTCCCGAGGTGCGGGCCCTCAAGTGCCTCCTGGTCGAACAGGGCATGACCAGCTACGGCATCAACCTGAAGTCGAACTACTACGGCCGCGGTGCCGCCAACGCGGTCAACGCCTGGCTGACGCGCGAGGGCTTCCGGCCGTCGACGACCTGGCGTGCGGGCCACTGGAAGGGCCTGCTCCCCCGCGGTGGTGCGGGCTGGCAGAAGCGCGGATCCAGCGGCGCCTCGGTGTGGCGACTCCAGCGTGCACTGATCGCCCGTGGCATCTCCGTGCCCCTGTCCGGTGTCTTCGACCGGGCCACCGACTCCGCGGTCCGCTCGTATGAGTCGTCGCGGGGCCAGGCCGTCAACGGCGTCGTCACTCCGGCCCTCTGGAACCTGCTCTACCGGGGCCGCTGACCACAAGCCCCACCTCGACACGCCACAAGCCCCACCTCGACGCCGAGGTGGGGCTTGTGGTCAGTCGAGGTGGGGCTTGTGGTCAGTCGAGCCTGCGGCGGTGGTCAGCCGACCGGCGGACCAGCGACGAGAGCAGCGGTCGTGAGCACCGCGAGGGCCACGACGAAGACGACGAGCGCCCGGAGCTTGTTGCGCAGCAGCCAGCAGACGGCACGCTGGCCGCGCGAGGCGCTGTCCGCACGCGACTGCCAGGAGGTGCCCAGCAGCCCGCTCCGCTCGGCGTACGCATCGAAGAGGACGGTGAAGAACGGCGGGAGCGCGGCGGCCAGGCCGAGCAGGGTGCGCCCGACGGACCAGCGCTGGTCGACGGCGACGGCGACGGTCACCAGCACGTAGGCCAGGAAGGCGACGCCGTGGATCGGCCCGAAGATCGTCACGCCGAGGTCGGTCGTGTCGGTGACCCGCTTCAGGAACATGCCGACCAGCAGGCCGGCCCATGTCATCGCCTCGGCAACGGCGACGATGCGGAAGACCCGCAGTGGCCCGAGCGCCGTGGTCGGTTCCGCGGCGCGGTCGTTGGTCTGGGTGGCGCTCATGCGAACACGGAGGCGGCGAGCGAGGTGAAGAAGCCGAGGCCCTCGGTGCCGGGACCGCACAGCTCCTCGACGGCGTGCTCGGGGTGCGGCATGAGACCGACGACGTTGCCGCGCTCGTTGGTGATGCCTGCGATGTCGCGCAGCGAGCCGTTGGGGTTGACGTCGAGGTAGCGGGCGACGACACGGCCCTCGCCCTCGAGCATGTCGAGCGTGGCCTCGTCGGCGACGTAGGAGCCCTCGCCGTTCTTGAGGACGACCGTGATCTCCTGGTCCTTCGCGTACGACGAGGTCCAGGCGGTGGCGTTGTTCTCGATGCGGAGGCGCTGGTCGCGGCAGACGAACTTGCGGTGGTCGTTGCGGATCAGCGCGCCGGGCAGCAGGTGCGACTCGGTGAGGATCTGGAAGCCGTTGCAGATGCCGAGGACCGGCATGCCCTTGTGGGCCGCCTCGATGACCTCGGTCATGACCGGCGAGAAGCGCGAGATCGCACCGCAGCGCAGGTAGTCGCCGAACGAGAAGCCACCCGGCAGGACGACGGCGTCGACGCCCTTCAGGTCGTGGTCGCCGTGCCACAGGGCGACGGCCTCGTTGCCACCGATGGTGACCGCGCGGGACGCGTCGACGTCGTCGAGCGTGCCCGGGAAGGTGACGACGCCGATCTTCACTGGGCGTCCTCGACGCGGACGGTGAAGTCCTCGATGACGGTGTTGGCGAGCAGGGTCTCGGCCATCTTCTCGATCTCGGCGAGAGTGGCCTCGTCGGCCGACTCCACCTCGAGCTCGAAGCGCTTGCCCTGGCGGACGTCGGTCACGCCGGAGAAGCCCAGGCGCGGCAGCGCGCCCTGGACGGCCTTGCCCTGCGGGTCGAGGATTTCCGGCTTGAGCATGACGTCGACGACGACACGGGCCACGATGAGCTCCTTGGAAGGTGGCGACTGTGCCCTTGGTTCGGGGCGCGCTCAGTCTACGGAGCGCTGTGCGCCCCGCCGAAACCGCGTCTCAGCCGCCGACGCGACCCTCGCCACACCTTCGCCTGCACACCGATCACATGCCCTAGGTTTCCGGCCATGACCAACGCCCGACAGCACGTCGTGACCACGACCGACGGCGTACGCCTCGCCGTCCAGGAGCACGGAGACGCGGCCCTGCCGACGGTCGTGGCTGTGCACGGCTATCCCGACGACCACCACGTGTGGGACGGCGTGGTCGCGGAGCTCGCCGGCCGCTTCCACGTCGTGACGTACGACGTGCGCGGGGCGGGCTCGTCGGAGAGCCCGCGCGGCCGGCGCCACTACACGATCCCGCGCCTGGCGGCGGACCTCGGTGAGGTCGTCACTGCCACGGCCGGCGAGAAGCCCGTGCACCTGCTGGCTCACGACTGGGGCTCGATCCAGACCTGGGGCCTGGTCACGGACCCCGCGTGGAGCGAGCGACTCCTCTCGTACACCTCGATCTCCGGGCCCGACCTCGACATGGTCGGCGTCTGGTTGCGCGGCGTCCGGCAGTGCCCCCGGGCGATCGCCCGGCAGCTGCTCGACTCCTACTACGTGGCGCTCTTCCAGCTGCCGGCGCTGCCCGAGGCAGCGATCCGCCTCGGCCTCTTCGACCGCGTCGTGCGCCACTCGGCCCTGCACGGACTCGATGCGGGGACGACGATCCGGGAGAAGAGCCGCTCCGACGCCGAGCGTGGCCTGGCCCTGTACCGCGCGAACTTCCTGTCGCGACTCGCACGCCCTGCGCCCCGCCGTACGACGGTGCCGGTGCAGGTCCTGGCGCCGTCCGGCGACCTGCACGTCGATGGCGAGATGCAGCGCACCGCTCCGGCTCCCTGGTGCGAGTCGCTGGCCACGCACGAGGTCACCGGCAACCACTGGGTGGTCGAGCACTCCCCCGCGGTGATCGCCTCGCACGTCACGCGGTTCGTCGACGAGAACTCCGGCAAGGCCGATCGCCCGCTCTTCTGAGTCGCCGAAGCGGCGCAGACCTGCACCCGAAACACGCCGAGGCGGCGCGAACCTGCAGGCCTTCTGCAGGTCCGCGCCGCCTCGGCGTACTCGGGGTGCAGGTTCGCGCCGCTTCGACGCAATCTGGGTGCAGGTGCGCGCCGCTTCGACGGAGTGGGTCAGCGCGGCAGCTCGCGCTTGAGGATCTTGCCCGTGGCGGTCATCGGCAGGGCGTCGACGATCTCGACGATGCGCGGGTACTTGTACGCCGCCATCTGCTCCTTGCTCCAGGCCACGATCTCCTCGGGGGTCGCCTCGGCGCCCGGCTTGAGGATCACGACGGCCTTGACCTCCTCGCCGTGCGAGTCGTGCGGCACGCCGATGACGGCGGCTAGCGAGATCGCCGGGTGGGTGAGGAGCACCTCCTCGATCTCGCGCGGGTACACGTTGAAGCCGCCGCGGATGATCATGTCCTTCGCGCGGTCGACGATGAAGTAGTAGCCGTCCTCGTCCTTGCGTGCGAGGTCGCCGGAGCGGAACCAGCCGTCGGCGTCGATCGCCTCGGCGGTCGCGTCGGGGCGGCCGAGGTAGCCCTTCATGACGTTGGGGCCCTTGATCGCGATCTCACCCACGGTCTCGGGGTCCTCGGGAAGGTCGGCACCGGTGTCCGGGTCGATCAGCTTGAGCTGCACGCCCGGGATCTCCTGGCCGATCGAGCCGACCTTGACCTCGGTGCCCTTGGCCGTGAACGCCGCGACCGGCGAGGTCTCGGAGAGGCCGTAGCCCTCGAGGATGGTGACGTCGAAGACCTCACCGAACTGCTTGTGCACCTCGACCGGAAGGCTGGCACCGCCGGCGACGGCGACGCGGAGGTGGTCCTTGATGTGGTCAACCGGAAGCTCGCCCTTGGCCGCCTCGCCGAGCAGGCCCCAGTACATCGTCGGAACGCCACCGAAGAAGGTGACCTTCTCCTTCAGCATCAGGCCGAGCGCCTGGGTCGCGTCGAAGCGCGGCAGCATCACGACGGTGCCGCCGTAGGCGAAGCCGCCGTTCTGCATGACGGTCTGGCCGAACGAGTGGAAGAGCGGCAGCACACAGAGGTAGGTGTCCGGGCGGCTCTCGTCAGCCCCGAAGAGGTCGGCACCGGTGAGCGCGTTGGAGTGCATGTTGCGGTGGCGCAGCTCGGCGCCCTTGGGCTGACCGGTGGTGCCGGAGGTGTAGAGGATGACGGCGGTGTCGTCCTCGTCGGTGGCGACCGTCTCGAACGCCGGCGACTTGCCGTTGACCGCCTGGCCGAACGTCTCGGTGCCCTCGATCGGCGAAGCGCCGGCCGGGTCGACGGTGATGACGAAGAAGTTCTCGCAGGTGTCGGTCTCCTGGAAGCCCGCGTGGCACTCCGCGCCGATCGGCAGGTCCGGCGTGCCCTGGAAGGCGAAGAGCGCCTTCGCACCCGAGTCCGCCAGGTGGTAGGCGACCTCGCGGCCCTTGAGCAGCACGTTGAGCGGGACGACCGTCGCTCCGGCCTTGAGGATGCCGTAGTAGATGATCGAGAAGTACGGCAGGTTGGGGCAGCTCAGCGCCACCTTGTCGCCGGGCTGGATGCCGCGCTCGACCAGCAGGTTCGCCACCTGGTTGGCGGCGCCGTTGACCTGGGCGTAGTTCAGGCGCACGTCACCGAGGACGATCGCATCACGGGTGGGGTACTTGCGGGCGGAGTCCTCGAGGAGGATGGAGAGGTTCAGCATGCGCCCAAACCTAGGCGACACACGTCACCCAAGGGATGTGCATGAGCACAAAATTCCCATCCGGGGGTGTTGTGCGCGCCTCCAGTCGCCGACCGCTCTCCCGCCTCAGCCGCGCAGCGCCGGCGGGAAGATCTTCAGCAGGTTGCCCCAGCTCCGCTTTCCGCCGTACGCCGCGAGCGCCTTGCCCGACTTGTCCGACGTGCGCGCCGTCACGAACCACGGCATCCGCGGCGCCATCGCGAGCTCGCCACGGAGCACCGACCGCGGGAACGGACGGAACGGCCCCCGGGCGACGGTCTTCTCCGGCTGGGCGATCAGATGCGTGTTGTGCACGACGCCGATGCCCGAGCCGACCTGCTCGAGCGTGTGGCCGGGGAAGGCACCCCAGACCGCACCGCCGAGGAGGAAGGCGATGCCGCTCCACACGTTGATGCCGACCGCTCCGTAGCGCAGGTCCGCGACCAGGGAGTCGAACCGGTCGCCCATCTCCTTGATGTCCTGGGGGCGCACGATCATCGAGGCGCCCAGCGTGCCGTCGAGGGTCTCGTTGGCGAAGGCCACGGCGTTGGCGAGGAAGTCGGCCCCCAGGCCGGGGAGCTCGGTGATGCCGAGGACGCCGGCGAAGTACTCCCCGTCGTAGAGCTCGGTCGGGCTGTCGTCGCGCAGCGTCACGAGCGTGCAGGAGCCCACCTGCTCCGCCGCGTCGCCGTAGGTGGCCTTGGCACGGTCTACGGCAGCCTGGCCGTTGGGGTACCACGGCGGGCGCGGGGTGACCTGCGTCAGCACCGTGCGGATCGCGGCGAGGAAGGCGTCCTTCTGGTCCCAGTCGGAGGAGACGATCAGCGCCTGCCCACCAATGCAGTTGTGGCCGGCGTTGTGCAGCCGCTGGGTGACGACGTGCTCGGCCTGGAAGGCCAGGTCGGACTTCGTCCACTTCCCCGGGATCACGATGATCGGCGAGACGCCACCCAGCTCGGAGGTGATCTCCTTGGAGAGCTTCGGGGTGCCGGCCGCGCGGTTGCGCGCGGCCTCGTCACCCACGCCCCACACGATCGCGTCATGGGTGCGGGCCGAGCCGGTGATGTGCACGTGGTTGAGGCCCGGGTGGTCGACGAGGTGGGCGCCCACCTCGGCCCCACCGTTGACGACCCGGATCAGGTCGGCCGCGATGAGCGGTGCCAGCGCTGCGTCGTACGCCGGCTTGAGGTGCTGGAACGTCGGGTTGAGCTTGATGATGCTCGCGCGGTTGAAGGCCACCAGCTCGTACGCCGCGTCGAGCGGCGCGATCGCGGAGATGTTGCCCGCGCCCAGCACGAGGCCGACACCGTGGGACTGCCCGGCGGCCTCGCCGGCGCTGCGGGCGCCCAGGCCGGCCGTGGCCTTCGCCTGCTCAGGGGTGACCCCGGGCTGGAGCCAGACCTCGGCCTTGAAGCCGCTGAAGAGGAGGGAGTCCTTCAGGTCCTCGGGGAGGACCTGGACGACCGTGCGGTCGCCGACCGTGCGAAGCGCGAGGCCGTCGAGCGGCGACCCGCCCGCCGCCAGCTTGTCGAGCGAGGTGGCGTACTCGCCGAGCATCGGGGCCGTTGCGGCCGGACCGGACATCCACTCCTCGCCCTCGAGGTGGCCTGCCGGGACGCCCTTGGCGGCACACGCGGCGGTGGCCCAGGCCTCGGCGTTCGCCGCGATCGCCTGCTGCGTGCGGCGCAGGAGCGCGGCGCGCTCGCGGAGCCCCATCGCAGCCCAGGCGCGCGCCCGCGGCGAGCGCCTCGACCGCCTCGTCGAGCTCGGCGGGCGTGGCGGGGGTCGGGTCCTGCGCGGGCGCGGCGGTCATGGTGCTCTCCTCGGAATGGCGGTGGGTCAGAAGGTCTGGCCGGTGAGCTTCTCGTACGCCTCGACGTACTTCGCGCGGGTGAGCTCGACGACGCCGGCAGGCAGCGCGGGCGGCTGCTCCCCGGACTTCTTGTCCCATCCGGACGCCGGCGAGGTCAACCAGTTGCGCACGATCTGCTTGTCGAAGCTGGGCTGGGTCTGGCCCGGCTGCCACGCGTCGGCGGGCCAGAAGCGGCTCGAGTCGGGGGTCAGCACCTCGTCCGCGAGCACCAGCGACCCGTCGGCACCACGGCCGAACTCGAACTTCGTGTCGGCCAGGATGATCCCCCGCTCACGGGCGATCGCCTCCGCCCGCCCGTAGACGTCGAGCGTGGCAGCCCGGAGCGCGGCGGCGTCGGCCTCACCGACAGTGGCGACGACCGCGTCGTACGAGACGTTCTCGTCGTGGTCGCCGACCGCGGCCTTCGTCGCCGGGGTGAAGATCGGCTCCGGCAGGCGGCTGCCGTCGACCAGGCCGGCCGGCAGCGCGATGCCGCAGACCTCACCGGTCTGCTCGTAGTCGCCGAGGCCGGAGCCGGTGAGGTAGCCGCGGGCGACGCACTCGACGGGGAACATCTCGAGGCTCTGCACGACCACCGCGCGTCCCGTGACCGACGCCGGCACGTCGGTGGAGAGCACGTGGTGCGGGACACCGAGCGTCTCGAACCACCACAGCGACATCCGCGTCAGGATCTCTCCCTTGTCCGGGATCGTCGACGAGAGCACGAAGTCGTACGCCGAGATGCGGTCGCTGGCCACCATGAGCAGGTTGCCGGCGTGCTCGCCCTCGTCGATCCGGTAGAGGTCGCGGACCTTGCCGGAGTGCAGGTGCGTCGTGCCCGGGATCTCCGGCGCGTCGGGGATGTTCAGCATGGGTCCGAGCCTAGTCGTGGCGTCTCCTAGGCTCGGGGACATGTCCGTCGTGAAGATCAACGCCATCCACGTCCCCGCCCAGGCCGGCGCCGAGCTCGAGAAGCGCTTCGCTGCGCGCGCAGGCGCGGTCGAGAAGTCTCCCGGCTTCCTCGGCTTCCAGCTGCTCCGACCCGTCGCCGGCGACGACCGCTACTTCGTCGTCACCCACTGGGAGTCGGAGGAGGCGTTCGCCGCCTGGCGCGACGGTGACGCGAAGGCCGCCCACGCCTCGGCCCCCGGTGAGGCACCGAAGCGGCCGGTCGCCACGGGCGCCGACCTGCTGGAGTTCGAGGTCGTGCTGGATGTCGCTCCCGCTCGCTGACCACAACGACCGGTTCGACTGACCACACCTGCAGGCTCGGCGTCGAACGTGCGGTTGTGGTCGGTCGACCTTGCGCTTGTGGTCAGGAGAAGTAGGCGCGGGTGTCGCGCTCGAGCTTCGCCAGGTCGAGCCGCTTCACCAGCGACAGCACCGCGCCCTTGAGCGGGCCCGGCACCTTCGGCTCGGCGAGGAACTCCCAGAGGAACTCCGAGCCTCCATCGGCCGTCGGAGTGACCGTGTAGCGCTCACCAAACCTGCGGAAGAGCGGCAGGTTGGCCGACTCGACGGCGAAGGCCGTCACCCGGGTGGCGTCGTCCCAGAGGAAGTAGCGCTCGTGGACGACGAGGCCGTTGGCGAGCGCGACGGTGCGTGTCGCTCCTGCTGCGTGCGGGCCCGGCGAGGTCCAGGTGACCCGGCGGATCCCCTTGCACCAGTGCAGCGGGCGGTCGCCGTGGAGCTCGGCGAAGACCTCACTGGCGGACCGCTTCGTGCGGACCGTGAAGCGGTGCGTGAAGGGCTGGCCGACTTCGAAGTCACGGTCGGCGACGGGCTGGAGAGCGAAGGTCCGCATGCCGCCATCTTCGTCAGCCCGGGGCCGATCTGACGGCGAACGGCCCTCGACACGCCGCGTGACGCGGAGTGTCGGGGGCCGTTGTCGCTCAGATCTGCCGCCCGGCCTCGACCTGCTCGACCTCGGCCTCGATCTGCTCGGCGTCGGGCTGCTCGGCGTCGGGCTGCTCGGCGTCGGGCTGCTCCGCCTTCACCATCGGTGTCTCGCCAGTGCTGTCGTTGTGCTGGACCGAGAGGACGAAGTCGTCGCCGTGCTCGGTCACGCCCGCGATCACGGCCTGCTCGACCGCCTCGACGGCGTACGTCCGGCGGACCATCAACGGGTCGGACCGCAGGTCGCGGACCAGCGCGATACTCAGCCCGACCATCACCACGACGAACGGCAGCGCGGCCACGATGGTGATC
The DNA here is from genome assembly GCF_035481145.1 of Nocardioides sp. GTDB lineage: Bacteria > Actinomycetota > Actinomycetes > Propionibacteriales > Nocardioidaceae > Nocardioides. Next base: position 41,976 of record NZ_DATIHB010000042.1, read on the forward strand.
GTCTGCAGGCCGGTCAGGGCGTCGGCGCCCCCGACCAGCAGCATCACCGCGGCGACGGCACCGGTCGCGACACCCCAGAAGACGACCGTCCAGCGCGATGGCTCGAGGGTGCCGCGCTCGGAGAGCGAGCCCATGACGATCGAGGCGGCGTCCGCTCCCGACACGAAGAAGATCGCGACGAGCACCATCACCACGATGCTCGCGACGGTCGCGAGCGGGAAGGCGTCGAGCGTGGCGAAGAGCTGCGACTCGACACCGCCGGCGCCCGCGATGTCGGTGCCGGCCTTCTGCAGGTCGATCGCGGCGCCACCGAAGATGCAGAACCAGACAAGGCTGACCAGGCTCGGCACGAGCAGGACACCGCTGACGAACTGGCGGATCGTCCGGCCGCGCGAGATCCGCGCCAGGAACATGCCCACGAACGGCGTCCACGAGAGCCACCAGGCCCAGTAGAAGATCGTCCATCCGGAGAGCCATTCACTGGTCTCGGAGCCCTCGGCGCCGGTGCGGGCCGCCATCATCGCCAGCTCCTGGACGTAGGAGCCGATCGAGGTCGGAATCAGGTTGAGGATGAAGACCGTCGGCCCCGCGACGAAGACGAAGAGGGCGAGCGCCACGGCGAGCACCATGTTGACGCTGGAGAGCCACTGGATCCCCTTGGCGACGCCGGAGACCGCGGACACCACGAACGCCGCGGTGAGCACCGCGATGATCATCACGAGCACGCCGTTGCCGACCGGGCCGGCACCACTGACGATCTCCAGACCGCTTCGGATCTGCAGCGCACCGAGGCCGAGCGATGCTGCCGAGCCGAAGAGCGTCGCGAAGATCGCGAGCATGTCGATCACCTTGCCGGCGGGACCGTGCGCGTGCCGGCCGAGCAGGGGCTCGAAGGCGGCGCTGATCAGCTGCAGGCGGCCGCGACGGTAGACGCCGTACGCGATGGCCAGGCCGACGACGGCGTAGATCGCCCACGGGTGCAGCGTCCAGTGGAAGAGCGTGGTGGCCATGGCGTGCTGCACGGCCTCGGGGTTGCCGGCCTCGCCGGTGCCCGGGGGCGGGGTGGCGAAGTGCGTGATCGGCTCGCTGACGCCGTAGAACATCAGGCCGATGCCCATGCCGGCGCTGAACATCATCGCGATCCAGGGCACGGTGCGGAACTCCGGGTCCTCCCCGTCGCGGCCCAGGGTGATGCTGCCGAAGCGGCCGAGCGCGAGCCAGAGCACGAACACGACACAGGCGCTGGCAGCGAGGACGAACAGCCAGCCGCTGTTGGTCATCACCCAGGTCAGCGAGCGCCCCGACACGTCGGCGAGCGTCGCGGTGCTGACGAAGCCCCAGATCAGGAACGCGACCGCCAGGACCGCCGTGACACCGAAGACGACCCGGTCGAGACCGCCGGTCTCCGCCAACTGCTCGTCGGGCACCGCGAAGTCCAGCGCCGGGTGCGCCTGGTGCTCCGGGTGCGGGATGTCCGCCGGCGTGTCGTCGGGGTCCGGCTGTCGGGGTCGTCCGAGATCCAGGGTCAACGTTTCAGGGCGTCAGGGACGCCGTCCTCCTCGAGGGTGCGTGGATGCGTCCCCTCGACCGTGCCCTATTTCACGAGAAATATGCAACCCTCGCAACACGCTGCGCTATACGCAACACTCGGGTGTGGGGTCAGAGGATGTCTCCGGGCACGTACGCCGCGGCGTCCGGGAACCGCTTCACGAGCTCCTCGACCTTCGCGACGACGGCCCGGACCTGGTCGACGGCAGCACCGGTGAACTCGATCGGGTTCGCGACGAGGGCGTCGATCTGCTCCCGGGTCAGGCCGAGCTCCTCGGAGGCGGCGAGCTTGGCGAAGACGTCGTTCTCGACCTGGCCCTGGCGCATCGCGAGCGCCGTGCCGACGGCGGCCTCCTTGATGACCTCGTGGGCGGTCTCGCGCCCCACGCCGTTGCGGACGGCCGACATGAGCACCTTGGTGGTCGTGAGGAACGGCAGGTAGCGGTCAAGCTCGCGCTGGATGACCGCCGGGAAGGCACCGAACTCGTCGAGCACGGTGAGGAAGGTCTGGAACAGGCCGTCCACGGCGAAGAACGCGTCGGGCAGGGCCACGCGGCGTACGACGGAGCAGGAGACGTCGCCCTCGTTCCACTGGTCGCCGGCGAGCTCACCGACCATCGAGAGGTAGCCGCGGGTGATGACGGCGAGGCCGTTGACGCGCTCACAGGAGCGGGTGTTCATCTTGTGCGGCATGGCGGAGGAGCCGACCTGGCCCTCCTTGAAGCCCTCGGTCACGAGCTCGATGCCGGCCATCAGGCGGATCGTCGTGGCGAGGTTGGACGGACCCGCGGTGATCTGCACCAGCGCGGACAGCGTGTCGAAGTCGAGCGAGCGCGGGTAGACCTGGCCCACGCTGGTGAAGACGTTGCCGAAGCCGAGGTGCGCAGCGACCCGGGACTCGAGCTCGGCGAGCTTGGTCGCGTCGCCTCCGAGCAGGTCGAGCATGTCCTGCGCGGTGCCGACCGGGCCCTTGATGCCGCGCAGCGGGTAGCGCGCGATCAGCTCCTCGAGGCGCTGGACGCCGACCAGCATCTCGTCGGCGATCGTCGCGAAGCGCTTGCCGAGCGTCGTGGCCTGGGCGGCGACGTTGTGGCTGCGACCGGCCATCACGAGCGCCTCGTGCTCGGCAGCGAGGCGGGCCAGCCGCGCGAGGGCGGCGACGGCGCGGTCGCGCACGAGGGCGAGGGAGGAGAGCACCTGGAGCTGCTCGACGTTCTCGGTGAGGTCGCGCGAGGTCATGCCCTTGTGGATGTGCTCGTGCCCGGCGAGCGCGCAGAACTCCTCGATGCGCGCCTTCACGTCGTGCCGCGTGATCCGCTCGCGGGCCGCGATGGAGCCGAGGTCGACCTTGTCGACGACGGCCTCGTAGGCCTCGATGACGCCGTCGGGGATCTCGATGCCGAGGTCCTTCTGGGCCTTCATCACGGCGATCCAGAGCTGGCGCTCGAGCACGATCTTGTGCTCGGGGCTCCAGATGGCGGCGAGGTCGGCGGCGGCGTAGCGGGTGGCAAGAACGTTCGGCACGGTCACGGGAGGAGATTCTCCCACGTCCGACGAGTACGTCCGAACCGAGTTGAGTAGCCGTGCCGAGGACGGTCAGGCTCACTCGCGGGCATGGTCGGAGCATGTCCGAGATGCCTGCGCCCCGGCGCCCGCTCGCCACCCTGGTCCGCCACCCCCGCTTCCTCGCCACGACATCGTGCTTCCTCGGCGTGCTCGCGCTCGTGTCGGTGGTCTGCTTCCACTTTCCCGATCTGCTGACCAGCCGTGAGTTCCGTGCTGTGTACACCGAGGACTTCGCCCGCACGCTGCTGCTCATCGGCCTCTCGCTCGCCTTCTTCACCGGCACGCTCGCGGTCCTCCGCGACGAGCACAAGCGGCTCGCTTTCACCGGCGTCGGCACCGCGACGGCGGCCCTGCTGCTGGGCGGCGCCGACGTCCCGTTCGAGGGGCCGATTCGGCAGACGCCGTACTCGCTCGGACTGGACTGGTTCGTCCTGTCGCTCTTCGTGTCTGCGCTCGTCTTCATCCCGCTCGAGCACCACTTCGCGCGCCGTCCCGTCGCGGTCTTCCGCCATGGATGGCGCACCGACGCGGCGTACTTCTTCATGAGCCACGTGCTCGTGCAGTTCATCCTGATCCTGGTGACGACCTCGACCGGACTGGTGGTCGACACCGCGAAGCACGAAGGGCTTCAGGCGTGGATCGGCGGGTTGCCGTTCGTGGCGGCGTTCCTGCTGGCGGTCTTCGTGGCAGACGCGGCACAGGCCGTCCTGCACCGCTGCTACCACCGGGTCATGGTGCTGTGGCGCTTTCACGCGGTGCACCACTCCAGCCCCGAGCTCGACTGGCTGGCCGGCTCACGGGTGCACTTCGTCGAGACCGTCCTGACCCGTAGCGTCGTGCTGCTGCCGTTGCTCTTCCTCGGCTTCTCGCAGCCGGTCGTCAACGCCTACGCCGTGCTGGTCGGCATCCAGGCCGTCGTCGCCCACGCCAACATCGGGATCAGGTTCGGCTGGCTGGAGTACGTCATCACCCTGCCGCGCTACCACCACTGGCACCACGCCCGGCACACCGACTACTGGGACCGCAACTACGCGATCCACCTCCCGGTCGTGGACATGCTGATGGGGTCGTTCAGGCTGCCGCGTGACGGCAGCTGGCCGGAGGAGTACGGCGTGTTCAAGCGTGAGTCGGTTCCGGAGGGCTTCGTCGCGCAGCACGTCGCGCCGTTCCGTGGCGAGCGGACCTACGACACCTACGTGCACTGATCGAGTTGAGTGCGCATGTGGCCGGAACGACCA
>NZ_DATIHB010000043.1:0-2429 GCF_035481145.1 Nocardioides sp.
CGGCCTGGCCCTGAAGCTGGTGACCCACGACCTCGTGCTCGAGACGTATCCCTCCGTGCGGACCTTGCGCACCATGAACGCCGAGACCAACGCCCACATGAACGCCGTCAACGAGCAGCTCGGCTACCGGAAGGTCGAGACCCTGCTGGAGATGCAGAAGCGGCTGCCGGAAGCTCAGAGCTTGCGGACCCGCACGTAGCGGACCGAGTGGTCGGAGTCCTTGCGCAGGACCAGCGTGGCCCGGCCGCGGGTGGGGGCGACGTTCTCGGCCAGGTTGGGGCCGTTGATGGTGTCCCAGATGCGCCCGGCCTCGGCCACCGCCTCCTGCTCGGTGAGGCCGGCGTACTTGGCGAAGTACGACGCGGGGTCGCGGAAGGCGGTCTCGCGCAGGCGCAGGAAGCGCTCGACGTACCACTGCCGAATGTCCGACCGCTTGGCGTCGACGTAGACGGTGAAGTCGAAGAAGTCGCTGACCGCCAGGCCCGCGCGGCCGTCGTCCCGGACCCGGGCGGGCTGGAGCACGTTGAGGCCCTCGACGATGACGACGTCGGGCCGGTTGACGACGACCTTCTCACCGGGGACGACGTCGTAGGTGAGGTGTGAGTAGACCGGTGCCTCCACCTCGTCCCTGCCCGACTTGATGTCGATGACGAAGCGGAGGAGCGCCTTGCGGTCGTAGGACTCGGGGAACCCCTTGCGGTGCAGGATCCCGCGGCGCTCGAGCTCGGCGTTGGGGTAGAGGAACCCGTCGGTGGTCACCAGCGCCACGTGGGGGTGCTCGGGCCAGTGGGCCAGCATCTGCTGCAGCACGCGGGCGGTGGTCGACTTGCCGACGGCGACCGAGCCGGCCAGGCCGATCACGAACGGCGTGCGCGGCGGCTGCTGGCGGTGGAGGAACTCCTCCTGCTCGCGGTGCAGCCGGCCGGCCGTGGCGACGTACAGGCTCAGCAGGCGGGAGAGCGGCAGGTAGACCTGCTCCACCTCGTCGAGGTCGAGCGCGTCACCCAGACCGCGCAGCCGGGCGACCTCCTCGGGCGACAACGGGTTGTCCTGCTGCGGGGTGAGCGCCGCCCAGGCCTCGCGGTCGAGCTCGACATACGGCGATGCCTCGCCGGAACCGTTGCCGTTGGCCATCGCGTGACTCAGGCGGGCGACTCGACGACGGCCCTGATGCGCTCCAGCGTGGTCCTCATCCCCTTGCGGTTGGTGCGTCCTCGCGCCCAGCCGAGCAGCGTCCAGTAGAGGCGCAGCGCCGGGTTGGCGTCGAGCTCGAACGACTCGGTGACGGCGACCCCGTCCGAGGCCTTCTCGATCCGGTAGCGCCACGTGTTGACCGGGCGGTCGCCTGCCATCACGGTGAACCCGAACTCGCGGCCGGGGTCGGCGGCGACGACCCGGCACAGCGTCCAGTACGTCGGCCCGACGCCGTTGCGCTTCACGTGCCCCTTGAACCAGGCGCCCTCCTCCGGGCCCGTCGAGCCGCGCGTCCAGCGGGCCTCGAAGGTCTCCGGGCTGAACTCGCCGATGCGGGTGACGTCGCTGACGAGGTCCCACACGGCATCGGGGGAGGCGGCCATGTGCACGGTGACCGAGTCGGTCATGGGCGAAGGCATGGGAGACAGGCTAGCGAGGGGGTCGCCCCTAGGATGGCCCCCATGTGCGGAATCGTCGGGTACGTCGGGGACAAGCAGGCACAGCACGTGGTGATCGACGGGCTGCGAAGGCTGGAGTACCGGGGCTACGACTCGGCGGGCATCGCGCTGGTCGACGACGGGCGGCTCGCCACCGACAAGCGGGCCGGCAAGCTGGCCAACCTCGAGAAGGCGATCGGTGAGTCCCCGCTGCCGGCGTCCACGACGGGCATCGGGCACACCCGCTGGGCCACGCACGGCGCCCCCACCGACCCCAACGCCCACCCGCACCTCGGCAAGCGGCGCCGCGTGGCGGTCGTGCACAACGGCATCATCGAGAACTTCGCGATCCTGCGCGCCGAGCTCGAGGGGAGCGGTCACGAGATGCTGTCCGAGACCGACACGGAGGTGACCGCGCACCTGCTCGAGCTCGAGGTCCAGGGCGGTGCCGACCTCACCACCGCCATGGAGAACGTGTGCCGGCGCCTGGAGGGTGCGTTCACCCTGGTCGCCGTCGACGCCGAGGACCCCTCCCGCGTCGTCGCCGCCCGACGCAACTCGCCGCTCGTCGTCGGGCTGGGCGAGGGGGAGAACTTCCTCGGCTCGGACGTGGCGGCCTTCATCGAGCACACCCGCGAGGCGATGGAGCTCGACCAGGACCAGGTCGTGACCATCACCCGCGAGGGCGTGTCGATCTCCGGCTTCGACGGCACGCCGGCGGAGGGGCGCCGCTACCACGTCGACTGGGACCTCAGCGCGGCCGAGAAGGACGGCCACGACTGGTTCATGCGCAAGGAG
>NZ_DATIHB010000044.1:0-52702 GCF_035481145.1 Nocardioides sp.
CCGCCAGCATCGCCGCCGCCACCGTCGCATGGGTGCTCGGACAGCTCCTGGGAGCGTGGCGGGCCCGCCACGACGCCGCCGGAGTTCACGACCTCACGCCGGTGAGCGACGAGCGCGCATGACTGGTATTGTCCGGCCCGCGATGCCTCGCACAGAAGAAGAACAGCAGCCTGCCCCTCAAGGCGACCCGTGGCTTGCCTTCGGGTACCTCGTCTCGGGCGTGCTGCTGTACGGCGCTGTGGGCTGGCTCGCTGACTGGTGGCTGGGGACCGAGTTCCTGGTCGTCATCGGGATCCTCCTCGGAGCAGGTCTCGGCATCTACATGACTTTCAAGCGGTTCGGTGGCATGCCCACCAGCGCCGACGAGCAGAGCCACGGCAAGGAGACAGAGTGAGCCTCACCGCGACGATTGCGGCCGCCACGATCAAGGCGGAGGACGAGTTCAGCGCACCGAGCGCCGGTCTCTTCGACCTGCCGTCCATTGCGGACTCGGGCATCACCAAGTCGATGGTCCTCGTGACCTTCTCGGCGATCCTCATTCTCGGCTTCACCATCCTGAGCTCGCGCAAGGCCGCGGTCGTCCCCGGCCGCCTGCAGTTCGCCGGCGAGATGGTCTACGGCTTCGTGCGGAACACCATCGCCCGTGAGGCGATCGGCTCCGAGAAGTTCATGAAGTTCGTGCCGTTCCTCTTCTCGCTCTTCCTGTTCATCATCGTGAACAACTACTACGGCATCGTCCCCCTGGTGCAGCTGCCGTCGTTCGGCCGGATCGGCTACATCGTGCCGCTGGCCGCGCTCGCCTGGCTCGTCTTCATCGGCGCCGGCATCAAGAAGCACGGCTTCCTCGGCTTCTTCAAGCACGCGACCGTTCCGCACGGCGTTCCCGCCTGGATCCTGGTCCTGCTCGTGCCGCTCGAGTTCCTCTCGAACATCATCGTGCGTCCCTTCACGCTGACGCTCCGTCTCTTCGGCAACATGTTCGCCGGTCACCTGCTGCTCGCGCTCTTCGCGACCGGTGGCGCGTTCCTGCTGCAGTCCGGCAACCCGGTCCACATGGGTGTCGGCGTCCTCGCCTTCGTCATGGGCATCCTGGTCAGCTTCCTCGAGCTGATCGTGATGTTCCTGCAGGCCTACGTCTTCACGCTGCTCGCCGCCATGTACATCGGCGAGGCCATCGCCGACGAGCACTGACGCTCCGTCAGGCACGAAGACCCGCTCCACCCGTAGTACCCCACAAGTTTCGCCAAAACGGCGACGTGACCGCCACGTCGCAGACGAAAGGAAAAGCCATGGAAGGCTCCCTCAACCTCATCGGTCTCGGCCTCTCCGCCATCGGCCCGGGCGTTGCCATCGGTCTGATCTTCGCCGCGCTGATCTCCGGCATCGCCCGTCAGCCCGAGGCTGCCGGCACGCTCTTCGGTCGCGCCATCCTCGGCTTCGTCCTGGCTGAGGCGCTCTTCATCATCACCCTCGCCATCGCGTTCGTTCTCTGACCCACCGAACCGTCGTTCTTACGGTCCGCGATAGGGAGACACCAGCATGATCAGTAACGTCGTCATCGCGATGGCAGAAGAGGCGCACGGCGAGGAGCACTCGCCCCTGATGCCGATCCTCTCGGAGGTCGTCCTCAGCGCGATCGTCTTCGCGATCATCCTCTTCGGCATCTGGAAGTTCGTCGTGCCGAAGTTCGAGGCCGCGTACGCCGAGCGCACGCAGGCCATCGAAGGCGGTCTCGCCGCGGCCGAGACGAAGCAGGCTGAGGCCGACGCCAAGCTCGCCGAGCTCGAGAAGCAGCTCGCGGACGCCCGCCACGAGGCGGCGCGCATCCGTGAGGAGGCACGCGAGCAGGGCGCGGCGATCGTCGCGGAGATGCGCGAGCAGGCGCAGACCGAGGCGTCCCGCATCGTCGAGCACGGCAAGACGCAGATCGAGGCGGAGCGCCAGCAGGCGATCACCTCGCTCCGCGCCGAGGTCGGCACGCTCGCGACCGGTCTCGCCGGCCGCATCGTCGGCGAGAGCCTCGAGGACGAGGCTCGCCAGAGCCGTGTCGTCGAGCGCTTCCTGTCCGAGCTGGAGGGCGCACAGTGACCGTCCCCGCGGGCATCCGGGGCGCCTCCGCCGAGGCACTGGCCACCCTCTCCAGTGAGCTGGAGGGGGCGGCCGACGCCGCCACCGTGGGTGTCGAGCTCTTCTCGGTCGCCGCGGTCCTGCGGTCGGAGCCGGCGCTGCGCCGTGTCGCCACCGACGTCTCCGTTGCGAGCGAGGCGAAGGCCGGTCTCGCCGGCCAGGTCTTCGGCAACCACGTCGGCGCCACCACGCTGGGCCTGGTCAAGAGCGCGTTCAGCCAGCGCTGGACGGCCGCGCGTGACCTCGCCGACGTGCTCGAGCACCTCGGCGCGGTTGCCACCGTGACCTCCACCGGCGGTGACGCCGGCCGCCTGGCCGACGAGCTCTTCGCCTTCGCCGGTGCAGTCCAGGGCAGCCCCGAGCTGCGGGAGGCGCTCGCCGACCAGAGCCGGTCGCTCGCCGACCGCCAGGGCCTGGTCCGCGGTCTCCTCGAGGGGAAGGCGCTTCCGGCGACCATCACCCTCGCGGAGCAGTCGGTCACCGGCTCGCACCGCACCGTGGACGTCGCCCTGTCGTCGTACCAGAAGGTCACCGCCGACGTGCAGGGCAAGGGTGTCGCGGTCGTCCGCGTGGCCCGCCCCCTCGCCGACGCAGACGCCGAGCGCCTCGCCGCTGCCCTCACCCGGCAGTACGGCAAGGAGGTCCACCTCAACGTCGTCGTCGACCCGGAGGTCGTCGGCGGCATCAAGGTGGAGATCGGTGACGAGGTCATCGACGGCACCGTCTCCACGCGCCTCGACGACGCCGGCCGGCGCCTTGCAGGTTGATCAGTCGGCTCACGCCCTCTGCATCGCCCACCCCAAGAACTTTTCGAGCAGCACCCAAGAGTGAGGAAGACCAAATGACGGAGCTGTCCATCCGTCCGGACGAGATCCGGGACGCACTGCAGCGCTTCGTGTCCGACTACCAGCCGGAGACCGCGTCCCGCGAGGAGGTCGGCACTGTCGCCGAGGCCGGCGACGGCATCGCCCGCATCAGCGGCCTCCCCTCCGCCATGGCCAACGAGCTGCTCGAGTTCGAAGACGGCACGCTCGGCCTCGCGCTGAACCTCGACACCCGCGAGATCGGCGCCGTCGTCCTCGGCGAGTTCGACAGCATCGAGGAGGGCCAGACGGTCCGCCGCACCGGCGACATCCTCTCCGTCCCGGTCGGCGAGGGCTACCTCGGTCGCGTGATCGACCCGCTCGGCAAGCCGATCGACGGCCTGGGCGAGATCACCGGCCTCGAGGGTCGTCGTTCGCTCGAGATCCCGGCCGCCGGCGTCATGGACCGCAAGTCGGTCCACGAGCCGCTCGCCACCGGCATCAAGGCCATCGACTCGATGACCCCGATCGGCCGCGGCCAGCGCCAGCTGATCATCGGTGACCGCGCCACGGGCAAGACCACCGTCGCGATCGACACGATCATCAACCAGAAGGCTGCCTGGGCGACCGGCGACCCGGAGAAGCAGGTCCGCTGCATCTACGTCGCCATCGGCCAGAAGGGTTCGACCATCGCCTCCGTGCGTGGCGCCCTCGAGGAGGCCGGCGCGCTGGAGTACACCACCATCGTCGCCGCCCCCGCGTCCGACTCGGCTGGTTTCAAGTACCTCGCGCCGTACACCGGCTCGGCCATCGGCCAGCACTGGATGTACCAGGGCAAGCACGTCCTCATCGTCTTCGATGACCTGACGAAGCAGGCCGAGGCCTACCGCGCCGTCTCGCTCCTGCTCCGCCGCCCGCCGGGCCGCGAGGCGTACCCGGGTGACGTCTTCTACCTCCACTCCCGCCTCCTGGAGCGCTGCGCGAAGCTCTCCGACGAGCTCGGCCACGGCTCGATGACCGGTCTGCCGATCATCGAGACCAAGGCCAACGACGTCTCGGCGTTCATCCCGACCAACGTCATCTCGATCACCGACGGCCAGATCTTCCTGCAGTCGGACCTCTTCGCCGCCAACCAGCGCCCGGCCATCGATGTCGGTGTCTCGGTCTCCCGCGTCGGTGGTGCCGCCATGACCAAGGCGCTCAAGGCCGTCACCGGCTCGCTCAAGGTCGACCTGGCGCAGTTCCGCGCCATGGAGGCGTTCGCCATGTTCGCCTCCGACCTCGACGCCGCGTCGAAGCAGCAGCTGGCCCGTGGCCAGAAGCTGATGGCGCTGCTGAAGCAGCCGGCGTACTCGCCGTACTCCATCGAGGACATGACCGTCTCGCTGTGGCTCGGCACCTCGGGTCGTCTGGACAACGTCCCGACCGTCGACGTCATCCGCTTCGAGCAGGAGTTCCTGGACTACCTGCGTCGCTCGCAGGCCGGCATCCTCGCCGGCATCGCCGAGTCGCTGAAGTTCGAGGACTCGACGGCCGACCAGCTCGCTGCGGCGTACGACGAGTTCCTCAAGCAGTTCGAGACCTCCGAGGGTTCCTCGGTCGTCACCGAGCAGGCCGAGGCCCTCGAGGACGCCGACGTCACGCAGGAGCAGATCGTCAAGCAGAAGAAGGCCTGACCCATGGCCGTCTCGCTGCGTGAGTACCGCGCGAAGATCAAGTCGACCCAGTCGATGAAGAAGATCACGCGCGCCATGGAGCTCATCGCTGCGTCCCGCATCATCAAGGCGCAGCAGCGGGCGCAGGCCGCTGAGCCGTATGCCCGGGAGCTGACCCGTGCCGTCAGCGCGGTGGCCACGTTCTCCAACGTGGACCACCCGCTGACCCGGGAGACCACCGACGCGGGCCGCGCTGCGGTCCTCGTCGTGGCCAGCGACCGCGGTCTGGCCGGCGCATACGCCTCCAACGCCATCAAGGAGGCGGAGCGGCTCGCCGAGAAGCTCCGCGCCGAGGGCAAGGAGGTCGTCACGTACGTCTCCGGTCGCAAGGCCGAGGCGTACTACAAGTTCCGCAACCGCCCGGTGGCCCAGGCGTGGACCGGCTTCTCCGACCAGCCGACGTACGACGTCTGCAAGGAGATCGCCGACACCCTGATCGCCCAGTTCCTCGAGGACACGACCGGCGTCGACGAGGTCCACCTCGTCTTCACCCGCTTCGTGTCGATGCTGACCCAGGCGCCGACGGCGCTGCGTCTGCTGCCGCTCGAGGTCGTCGAGGGCTCCGAGGCTCCGGAGGAGGGGGAGATGCTTCCCCTCTACGAGTTCGAGCCGTCGGCCTCCGACGTGCTGGACGCGCTTCTGCCGAAGTACGTCACGAGCCGCGTCTACCACGCTCACCTGCAGGCGGCGGCTTCCGAGCTCGCTGCCCGCCAGAAGGCGATGAAGTCGGCTACGGACAACGCCGAAGAGCTCATCAAGAAGTACACCCGAATTGCCAACCAGGCCCGCCAGGCCGGCATTACCCAGGAAATCAGCGAGATCGTCGGTGGCGTCAACGCCCTTGCCGACGCGACCGCCGGGAGTGAGTGAGAGACATGACTGCCACTGTTGAAGAGACCGCTGTCGCCGGTGCCGGTGCCGTTGGTCGCGTCGCCCGCGTCATCGGCCCGGTCGTTGACGTCGAGTTCCCGGCTGACCAGATGCCGGCGATCTACAACGCCCTCAAGGTCGACCTCCAGACCCCCGATGGCGGCACGGCCGAGCTCACGCTCGAGGTGTCGCTGCACATCGGTGACGGCCTGGTCCGCGCGATCTCCATGAAGTCGACCGACGGCCTGGTCCGTGGTGCGCAGGTGCGCGACACCGGTGAGTCGATCTCCGTCCCGGTCGGCGACGCCACGCTGGGCCGCGTCTTCGACGCCACCGGCAACGTGCTGAACCTCGAGGAGGGCGAGTCCTTCCCGGAGACCGAGCGCTGGGGCATCCACCGCAAGGCGCCGGCGTTCGACCAGCTCGAGTCGAAGACGCAGATGTTCGAGACCGGCATCAAGGTCATCGACCTGCTCACGCCGTACGTCACGGGTGGAAAGATCGGCCTGTTCGGTGGTGCCGGTGTCGGCAAGACCGTCCTCATCCAGGAGATGATCGCCCGCGTCGCCAAGAACCACGGTGGTGTCTCCGTGTTCGCCGGTGTCGGCGAGCGCACCCGTGAGGGCAACGACCTCATCCACGAGATGAAGGACGCGGGCGTCTTCGACAAGGTCGCCCTCGTCTTCGGCCAGATGGACGAGCCGCCGGGCACGCGTCTCCGTGTCGCCCTGTCGGCGCTGACGATGGCGGAGTACTTCCGCGACGTCCAGAAGCAGGACGTGCTCCTCTTCGTCGACAACGTCTTCCGCTTCACGCAGGCCGGTTCCGAGGTCTCCACGCTGCTCGGCCGCATGCCGTCCGCCGTTGGTTACCAGCCGAACCTCGCCGACGAGATGGGTCAGCTCCAGGAGCGCATCACCTCGACGCGTGGTCACTCGATCACCTCGATGCAGGCGATCTACGTCCCCGCTGACGACTACACCGACCCGGCTCCGGCCACGACGTTCGCGCACCTGGACGCCACGACCGAGCTCTCGCGTGAGATCGCCTCGCTGGGTATCTACCCGGCCGTGGACCCGCTCACGTCGACGTCGCGCATCCTCGACCCGCAGTACATCGGTCAGGAGCACTACGACTGCGCGATCCGCGTGAAGCAGATCCTGCAGCGCAACAAGGAGCTCCAGGACATCATCGCGATCCTCGGTGTGGACGAGCTCTCGGAAGAGGACAAGACGGTCGTGCACCGCGCCCGTCGCATCCAGCGCTTCCTCTCGCAGAACACCTACGTCGCCAAGCAGTTCACCGGCATCGAGGGTTCGACGGTCCCGCTCGCGGAGACCATCGAGGCGTTCAACAAGATCTGCGACGGCGAGTACGACCACGTCGCTGAGCAGGCGTTCTTCATGTGCGGTGGCCTCGACGACGTCGACGCCAAGTGGGCCGAGATCCAGAAGTCGCTCTGATGGCTGGCTCGGACAAGCAGCTGACCGTTTCGCTGGTCGCCGCTGATCGCGTCGTGTGGGAGGGCGAGGCCACCATGGTCATCGCCCGCACCACCGAGGGCGACGTCGGCATCCTGCCGAACCACGCTCCGCTGCTCTCCCTCCTGGTGGACGGTGTCGTCGACATCCGTACGCCGGAGGGTGAGACGTGGGTCGCGGCGGTCGACGCGGGCTTCCTGTCCGTGGCCGACAACCGGGTCTCCATCCTGTCGGAGCACGCCGAGATGTCGCACGAGATCAACCTCGAGAAGGCGCGTCACGACCTCGAGCGGGCCCAGGCGGCCGGCGAGGACAACGGCGCGGCCACCGAGGCCGTCCGCCGGGCCGAGGCCCGGATCCGGGCCGTCGAGAAGGCTGGCTGACACCTCTTGCACTGACCCCGGTCCGGTGGCGCTATCGTTTGCGCCACTGGGCCGGGGTCGGTCCTATTTGCTGCTCTTCTGGTGGGAGGCTCGATGGCGCCGTGGCTGTGGGGTGTCGAGGCCCTTCTCGCTGGCCTCGTCCTGCTCCTGCTGCTGGCTGTCGTCCTCGTCGTCCGACGTCGCTGGATCGCCCGCTCCGGGGGCACTTTCGAGCTCTCCTTCCGGATGCGCTCGGTGACGCCCGGCCGTGGCTGGGTGCTCGGCATCGGGCGCTACTCCGGCGAGGAGCTGCAGTGGTTCCGGATCTTCTCGCTGGCCTTGAAGCCGCGGCGCTCGTGGCACCGCAAGACGCTCGTCTACACCGGTCGGCGTGAGCCGCAGGGCATCGAGACGATGTCGCTGTACCCCGACCACGTCGTGGTGCAGTGCGAGACCCCGGATGGGCCGGTCGAGTTCGCGATGAGCGGTCCCTCGCTCACCGGCTTCCAGTCCTGGGCCGAGTCGGGTCCACCAGGCGCGGAGATCCGCTGAACTCTCAGCGGGTGTCGGTGCCCAGCTGACGCGCCGGGTGCCGGCTCAGGTAGTCGGCGACCCGGATCCGCTCGGGTGCGCGATAGCCGATCGGCAGCCAGATGTCCCCGCGCGCGGAGAGATAGAGGATCTGCCATTGGTGCAGGCCTCGCAGGGCGCCCGGGTCGCGCTGCAGGAGCGTGGCGTAGGCCCGGACGCCCTCGACGTAGCCGGTGTGCTGGTTGTAGGCCCAGAGCGCGCGCCGTACGTCGAAGGGCGAACCGCCGCGCGCCGCGAGGTAGCGGGCGGCCGCGTTGACGGCGTCCTCCGGGTCGTTGACGTCGCCCTCGCCGTACGCCGCCCAGGTCGCGGGCATGAACTGCATCGGGCCCTGCGCTCCCGCGCTGGAGAGGCCGCGGATCTTGCCGAACCCGGTCTCGACGAAGTTGATGGCGGCCAGCAGCTCCCAGGGCACGCCGTGCTCGCGCCCCGCCTGGCGGTAGACCCGCTGCAGCCGGGCGAGGGGAGTGGGCCGCACGACGCGCCACGCCGGGAGCTCGTCGGAGAGCGTGGTGAGAACGCCCCGTAGCGAACGCCGGGCCGTGAGGTGGCCGCGCACCGTGTCTTCCAGCTCGCCGGAGCGCGAGAGGACCGTGTCGTGCCAGCCGGGGTGACGGGCGAGCTGGCGGTAGAGGACCTGGCACGTGAACGCTGCCTGGGTGAGTGCCACGCCGCGGGCGGTCCGGGTGGCGCGCTCGGCGGTGATGAGTTGCTCGGCGAGGTCGCGGGCGTCCGCCGCCTGCCGCGGAGCGGTGAGGATCGCCGTGCGGGTGCCGGTGGAGGGTGTGGTGGGCGCCGTCGGAGTCGGCTGTGCCTGCTCAGGGTGCCCCTCGGGCTGCTCCGTGCCGCCCGCGCAGCCGGTGAGGGCCAGGAGGGCGGTCGTCGCAACGAGGCAGCGGCGCATCAGCCCTGGGGCTTCGTGCGCTCTCCGCCCGGCACCCAGAGGACGTCGCCGTTCTCCCGGTTGGCGTACCGCGCGAGGATGAAGAGCAGGTCGCTCAGCCGGTTGAGGTACTTCACCGCGAGCACGTTCATCGTCTCCCCGTGCGCGGCGTACGCCGCCCAGCCGGCCCGCTCCGCCCGGCGTACGACGGTGCGCGCGACGTGGAGGTGTGCTGCGGCGACCGTGCCGCCATTGAGGATGAAGGAGCGGAGCTTCTCGAGGTCCTCGTTGTAGTGGTCGCACCACGCCTCGAGCCGGTCGATGTACTCCTGCTCGACGCGGAGGGCGGGATATTCCGGGTTCTCGACGACCGGGGTGCCGAGGTCGGCACCGACGTCGAAGAGGTCGTTCTGCACGTGGGTCAGCACCGCCACGACGTCCTCGGCGAGGCTCGCGTCGACCGCCGCGTGGGCGAGCGCGACGCCGATGCACGCGTTGGCCTCGTCGACGTCGGCGTAGGCCGCGAGGCGGAGATCGTTCTTCGACGTCTCGCTCATGTCGGCGAGCCGGGTCGTCCCGGCGTCGCCCGTGCGCGTGTAGATCCGGGTGAGGTTGACCATGGCCGCGAGCCTACCGAGGCAACCGTTTCGCTCTCCGGCGCGTCCTAACTCACGACGAGGGGTACGAGGAGCAGCATGGTGGCGGAGGCGAGGTGCGAGATGGCGGAGATCGAGGACTGTGTGCTCGAGCTGGGCGGTTCGCTCGATGCGCGCTCGACACCGGAGATCCGCACGGCCCTCCATGATCTGCTCTCCGCACCCGGCCGGGTCGTCGTCCTGGATCTGGGCGCGGTCACCTCTGCCGACGTGGTCGCGCTGCGCGTGATCGCCGCCGCGAGCCGGCTGGCGGCTCTGCGCGGAGGCCGGATCGTGCTCCGCTCCGCACCAGCTCCGGTGCGCCGGCTGCTGACCGTCTCGCGCCTGGCCCGGCTCGTGGAGGTCGAGCGGACACCGGGCGACGTGCACGTGCCACGTCCCCGGGTGGTACGCGGTGTCACCAGTGCCACACCCGAGACCGCGTGACCACCACAACAGATTCCGCATAGGCTCCGCTCTTATGAGCAAGGACAAGCCCTGGGTGATGCGGACGTACGCCGGTCACTCGACCGCCGCCGCGTCGAACGCGCTGTACCGCACGAACCTCGCGAAGGGCCAGACCGGTCTCTCGGTTGCCTTCGACCTTCCCACGCAGACGGGTTACGACCCCGACTCGCCGCTCTCGCGCGGTGAGGTCGGCAAGGTCGGCGTGCCGGTCATGCACATGGGCGAGATGCGCCGTCTCTTCCAGGACATCCCGCTCACGGAGATGAACACCTCCATGACCATCAACGCGACGGCCATGTGGCTGCTCGCGATGTACCAGGTCGCAGCGGAGGAGCAGAACCCGGACATGGAGCCGGCGGAGGTCGCGCAACTCCTCGCGGGCACGACGCAGAACGACATCATCAAGGAGTACCTGTCGCGCGGCACCTACGTGTTCCCGCCGCAGCACTCCCTGCGCCTGATCAGCGACATGATCGCCTACACGGTCAACAACATCCCCAAGTGGAACCCGATCAACATCTGCAGCTACCACCTGCAGGAGGCCGGCGCCACGCCGGTGCAGGAGATCGCCTACGCCCTGACCACGGCCATCGCGGTGCTCGACGCGGTCAAGGCCGCGGGCCAGGTCTCCGACGAGGACTTCGAGAAGACCGTCGGTCGCATCTCGTTCTTCGTCAACGCGGGCGTCCGATTCGTCGAGGAGACCTGCAAGATGCGGGCGTTCGTGGCGATGTGGGATGAGATCACCCGTGAGCGCTACGGCGTCCAGGACCCGAAGATGCGCCGCTTCCGCTACGGCGTCCAGGTCAACTCGCTGGGCCTGACCGAGGCCCAGCCGGAGAACAACGTCCAGCGCATCGTGCTCGAGATGCTGGGTGTCTCCCTGTCGAAGAACGCCCGCGCCCGCGCCATCCAGCTCCCCGCGTGGAACGAGGCGCTCGGCCTCCCGCGTCCGTGGGACCAGCAGTGGTCGCTCCGCCTCCAGCAGGTCCTCGCCTTCGAGTCCGACCTGCTCGAGTACGGCGACATCTTCGACGGCTCGCACGTCATCGAGGCCAAGGTCAACGAGCTCATCGAGGGCGCGAAGGCCGAGATCGACCGCGTGCAGGGCATGGGCGGCGCGATCCCGGCGGTCGAGTCGGGCTACATGAAGTCCGCGCTCGTCTCCAGCCACGCTGCGCGCCGCGCGAAGATCGAGGCCGGCGAGGAGATCATCGTCGGCGTCAACAAGTTCGAGACCACCGAGCCGTCGCCGCTGACCGCCAACCTCGACGAGGCGATCATGACCGCCGACCCGAAGGCGGAGGAGGCGGCGATCGCCTCGCTCGAGGCGTGGAAGGCCCAGCGCGACGAGAACGCCGTCGCCGAGGCCCTCGCCAACCTGGCGGCGACCGCGAAGACCGACGAGAACCTGATGCAGGCCACGCTGGCCGCCGCCCGCGCCGGCGCCACCACCGGCGAATGGGCCGCGACCCTGCGCGAGGTCTTCGGCGAGTTCCGTGCCCCGACCGGTGTCTCCGGCGCCGTCGGCGTCGCGGAGGCCGGCGAGGCGCTCACCACGGTCCGCGAGCGGGTCAAGGCCACCGGTGACGAGCTGGGCGGCCGCCTGCGCTTCCTGGTCGGCAAGCCCGGCCTGGACGGTCACTCCAACGGCGCCGAGCAGGTCGCCGTGCGCGCCCGCGACGCCGGCTTCGAGGTCATCTACCAGGGCATCCGCCTGACGCCCGAGCAGATCGTCGCGGCCGCCGTCGCCGAGGACGTCCACGTGGTGGGCCTCTCGATCCTCTCGGGCTCGCACATGGAGCTGGTCCCGGTCGTCATCGAGGGCCTGAAGGCCGCCGGTGCGGGTGACATCCCGGTCATCGTCGGCGGCATCATCCCCGAGTCCGACGGCAAGAAGCTGCTCGAGCAGGGTGCCGCTGCCGTCTACACGCCGAAGGACTTCAGCCTCACCGAGATCATGGACGACGTGGTCAACGTGATCCGCAAGGCCAACGGCCTGGCCTGATCCACAGCAGTACGACGAAGCCCGGCGCCCCTGTGGGGGAGTCGGGCTTCGTCGTACGGAAACGGGGGTCAGCCGTGGGGAAGGTGCGCGTCGGGCGCCGGCTCGTCGTGGTTGCGCAGGACCTTGAAGAGGGTCCAGCCGATGAGCCCGGCCAGCAGGACATAGGCCCCGAGGGAGAAGCCGGTGCCGTAGAGCGTCGACCAGTCGCCGTTGCTGGCCTGCAGGGCCTTGCGCAGGCGCTCCTCGGAGACCGGGCCCAGGATCACACCGATGATCGCGGGCACGACGGGCAAGCCATAGCGCCGCATCACGAAGCCGAGCAGGCCGAGCACGACCAGGATGGTGATGTCGGTCGGGTTGGCATTGGTGCTGTAACCACCCAGCACGGCGAAGAACAGGATGCCGGCGTAGAGGTACGGGCGGGGCATCTGCAGGAGCTTCGCCCAGAGCGGGGCGAGGGGCAGGTTGATCACCAGCAGCAGGAAGTTGGCGACCAGCAGGCTGGCCAGCAGTGCCCAGACCAGGCCACCTCCGTCGCCCTTGAACATCTGCGATCCGGTCTGGATGTCGTAGCGCTTGAAGGCCTCGAGCATGATGGCGGCGGTGGCCGTCGTCGGGATGCCCAGGGCGAGCAGGGTCACCATGGTGCCGGCGGCAGAGGCGTTGTTGGCGGCCTCCGGTCCCGCGACGCCCTCGATGGCGCCCTTGCCGAACTCCTCGGGGTACTTGCTCGCCTTCTTCTCCGCGGCGTAGGAGAGGAAGGTCGGGATCTCGGCGCCGCCCGCGGGGAGCGCGCCGAAGGGGAAGCCGAGCGCGGTGCCGCGCAGCCAGGCCGGCCACGAGCGCTTCCAGTCGGACTTCGACATCCACGGCTTGCCGGCCGGGATGATTTCCGGCGGACTGTGCCGGAGGTGGGCGGCGATCCAGAGGGCCTCGCCGACGGCGAAGAGCGCGACCGCGATGACCACCGTGTCGATGCCGGTGGCGAGGGTGTCGACACCGAAGGTGAGTCGCTGCTGTCCGGTGAAGTTGTCGATGCCGATCAGGCCGACCGTCAGGCCGAGGGCGAGCGAGGCCAGACCGCGGACGGGCGACCCGCCGAGGACCGTGGAGACGGCGAAGAAGGCGAGCAGCGTGATCGCGAAATAGTCCTGCGACTTGAGGCCGACCGCGAAGCTGGCGATGAGAGGTGCGGTGAAGATCAGCAGCACGGTGGCGATGGTGCCGGCCACGAAGGAACCGATCGCCGCGGTGGCAAGGGCCTGGGATCCGCGCCCCGCCTTGGCCATCAGGTTGCCCTCGACTGCGGTCATCACCGACGAGCTCTCGCCCGGGGCGTTGAGCAGGATCGACGTGGTCGACCCTCCGTACATGCCGCCGTAGTAGATGCCGGCGAACATGATGAGCGCAG
This sequence comes from Nocardioides sp., assembly GCF_035481145.1. Classification (GTDB taxonomy): domain Bacteria; phylum Actinomycetota; class Actinomycetes; order Propionibacteriales; family Nocardioidaceae; genus Nocardioides. The sequence goes on from NZ_DATIHB010000044.1 coordinate 13,355, forward strand.
GAGTCGGCTCCATGGAGAACGTGACCGGGAGCAGCAGGGCGAGGGCCATCGCGGGGCCGATGCCGGGGAGCACCCCGACGAAGGTGCCGAGGATGACGCCGATCAGGGCGAAGAGGAGGTTCTCGAGCGTGAGGGCGGCGGCGAAGCCGTCCATCAGGAGGTTGAGGGAGTCCATCAGAAGAACCCTCCGGGGATGTAGAGGCCGAGGCCTTCGGTGAAGAGCAGGTAGGCCACGACCGGAACGACGACGCTGACGAGGGCATCGAGCCACAGCCTGTGGCCGCCGAGGAGACGGATGACGCCGAAGAAGAGCAGCGGGCCCGCGATCGGGATGCCGAGGAACGGGATCAGCTGGCCCGCGCCGATGATCAGCGCGGCGAGTGCGAGCAGGATCTTCCAGTCGGTGCCATGGCTGAGGTCGACGTCCTCACCCTCCTCCTGGTAGCCGTGGCCACCCCGGAGCAGGTCGATGAGGAGGAGTGCGGCCGTGACGAGCAGGAGACCGGCGACGAAGTACGGCGCGACCCGCGGGCCGAGCGTGCGGGCCGCCGCCATCGACTCCGGGATCGACTGGATCTGCCAGAGGACCAGCACGCCGAGCCCGGCCAGCAGGCCGACCACTCCGTACTCGGAGCGGCCGGCCCGCTTGCCCTGAGCCACGGCGGTCTCAGGTGTGGCGTTCATCAGATCAGGTCCAGCTCGGTGAGCAGGTCCTCGACGAGCTTGTTCTGCTCCTCGATGTAGGCGCCGAACTCGTCGCCGGTGAGGAAGGCGTCGGTCCAGCCGTTCTCCTCCTCGGCCACGGTCCAGGCGTCGGTGCCGTGGAGGTCCTCGGCGAGCTTGACGAGGCGGTCGCGCTCCGCGTCGTCGATCGACGGCGGGGCGACGAGCCCGCGCCAGTTGATGAACTCGAGGTCGACGCCCTCTTCCTTCAGCGTCGGGGCGTCGAAGCCCGGGACACGCTCGGCGCTGGTGACCGCGAGGACCTTGAGCTGGCCGGCTTCGATCTGGTCCTTGTACTCGCCGACGCCGGAGAACCCGGCCTTGACCTCGCCGCTGAGCAGGCCAGCCAGGAGCGGGCCACCACCGTCGTTCACGACGTAGTTGACGTCCTGAGGATCGATGCCGAGCGCGTCAGCGGTCAGGTAGGTGGCGAGGTGGTCCGGGCCGCCGGGCGAGGATCCGCCGCCGACCGGGAAGTTGTCCGGGTCCTTCGACCACGCAGCCTTGAGCTCCTCGACGGTGTCGTACGGGGAGTCCGCCGGGACGACGATCGTGTCGGGCTCGCTGATCAGGCGGGCGATCGGGGTGGTGTCGGCGAGCGTCTTCTCGGACTTCTGGGTGAAGCTCGCACCGACGACGCCGAGGCCCATCAGCATGAGCTCGCCCTTCTTGCCCTTCTGGGAGACGAGCTTCGCGAGACCGGTCGTGCCGCCGGCGCCCTCGAGGTTGTAGACCTCGACGTTCTCGTTGATCTTCTGGTCCTCGATGATCTTCGCCGCGACGCGGGCGGTCGTGTCGTAACCGCCGCCGGGGGAGTTGGGGACCATGATCCGGACCGGGCCGTCGGCGCCGCCGCCCGAGTTGCCGCCGCAGGCCGCGAGACCGAGGACCGTGACGGTGGTGACAGTGGCAGTGGCCACCTTGTGGAACATCGACATGAGTTGTCTCCTTTCGGTGCCGACAGCGTGGTCACCGTCACACCGGCATGTCGCCGTTCTGGTCATGGAGAACGTTTCGGTCTTTGTGGTCAGGCTCAGGGTGTCGCCGCACATGTCTCTGATGTTGCAGACTCGCGGCTGTGACCGCCCTCTCACTGCGCCGCCTCTCGCTGGCGCGGCAGCTCCTGCTGCTGCAGATGCTGATGGTCGTGCTCGTCGTGGGAACGGTCGGCTGGGTCACCACGGTGCAGGCCAGCCAGGACTTCCGCACGGAGAGCGAGCGGCGCCTGCTCGGCACCGCGGACGCGACGGCCTCCGAGCGCGTCGTGCGTGACGCGTTGGTCGTGCACGAGGAGGGCCCCGTCGGGGTGCGGCTCGAACGCGTCCGCGTCGCCGCCGGTGCGTCGTACGTCGTGCTGGTGGCGGTCGACGGGCACGTCCTGGCGACCTCCGTGCCGGGCGCGGAGGGCCCGGACCTCGAGGTCCGCGCCGACGTACGCCGTGGTGCCAGCTGGGTGGGTGAGGGCGCGCGCTTCGGCCGCGATGCGGTCGAGTCACAGGTGGCCGTCTTCTCCGATGCGCAGTCGGCGCGGGACTACGGCCAGGAGTCCGGCGTGGAGGCCAACGAGGTCATCGGCTACCTCGTCCTCGGGCGCGACCACCCGTCCCGGCTCGAGGTGATCCGCAACGACATCCCGCACGTGCTCTTCTACCTCGCGCTGGCCGCCGGGATCGGCGTGCTCGGGTCGCTCCTGATCGCCCGGCGCGTGAAGCGCCAGACGCTCGGGCTCGAGCCTCGCGACATCACCGAGCTCATGGAGCAGCGTGAGGCGATGCTCCACGGCGTGCGCGAGGGCGTCGTGGGCGTCGACATGGCGGGCCGGGTCTCCTTTGCGAGTGGGCAGGCCGACACCCTGCTCGGGTTGCGGCCACCGGTGCGTGGCCGGTCGCTGGAGTCGCTCGCCATCGCACCCGAGGCGGTCGCGGCGCTCTGCGGTGCCGCTCCGGGTGCCGACGTGGTGGTGGCCGTCGGGTCGCGCCTGCTGGTCCTCAACACCCAGCCGATGCAGGTCCGCGGGCGCCAGACCGGCTGGGTCACCTCGATGCGTGATCGCACCGAGCTGCTCAGCCTGGAGCAGGAGCTCGCCGCCGCGCAGGCCGGCACCGACACGCTGCGCGCGCAGGTGCACGAGTTCCGCAACCGGCTGCACGCGATCGCCGGCATGGCCGAGCTCGGCAAGGTGGACCAGGTGCGGGAGTTCGTGCACACGGTGATGGACGACCTCGACGGCCGCGTCGGACAGGTCTCTGCCCAGGTCGAGGACCCGGCCGTCGCCTCCCTGCTGGTGGCGAAGGCGAGCCGAGCCGACGAGCGCGGCATCGATTTCCAGCTCTGCGACGAGGCGCACCTCGGCCAGCATCATGCGGGCCTGTCGGCCGACCTCGTGACCGTGGTCGGCAACCTTGTCGACAACGCCTTCGACGCCGTCGAGTCCGGAGGCCGGGTCGAGATCGACCTGCGCGAGGACGCCGACCGGATCGTGGTCGAGGTGAGCGACACCGGAGCCGGTATCGCCGACGAGGACCGGGCCCGGGTCTTCGAGCTGGGCTGGACGACGAAGCAGGGGAGCGACGCACGCTCGCACGGCTTCGGTCTCGCGCTCACCCGCATGGCCTGTCGCCGGCACGGTGGAACTGTCACCATCGACCATCGTGAGGGCGCCGTCGTACGGGCGGAGCTCTTCACCGATGACCGGGAGGCGAGCGATGGCTGAGCAGGAAGCCCCCGTGCGCGTGCTCGTGGTCGACGACGACTTCATGGTGGCGCGCCTGCACGCCGAGGTGGTGCGCGGCCTCGACGGCTTCGAGGTGGTGGGCTCGGTCCACACCGGCCGGGCCGCGGTGGACGCCGTCAGCGAGTTGCGCCCGGACGTCGTCCTGCTGGACGTCTATCTCCCCGACGTCTCCGGCATCGGCGTGCTCGAGGAGCTGCGGGCGGCTGGCCACGCGGGGCTCGACGTCATCATGATCACCGCGGCGCGCGACACCGAGACCGTCAGCCGTGCGCTGCGCTTCGGCGCGGTGCACTACCTGGTGAAGCCCTTCGCCCTCACCGACCTCACCGACCGGCTCCGACAGGTTGCGGCCGCCCGTCGGCGGCTGGCCCATGAGGCACCGCTGGCCCAGGCCGACATCGACCGTGTGTTCGGCGCCGTGCGCGCCCCGGCGCCGACCCGTGCACTGCCCAAGGGGCTCTCCGAGCCGACGATGCGCCTGGTGGTCTCGCGGCTGCGCGAGCAGGAGGACGCCGAGTCGGCCTCGGAGATCGGTGACCGCGCAGGTCTGGCCCGGGTCAGTGCGCGTCGCTACCTCGAGCACCTCGTGACACTGGGCTGGGTCGAGGTGTCGCTGCGCTACGGCGCCGCCGGTCGTCCCGAGCGGCTCTACCGCTGGGTGCGCGACTGAGCCGTGAGGCGCAACCGGTGACGCTGGCAACATAGCCAAGCCTTACCTATTGTGCGTACGCTCGTCCCATGGGCAAGAAGAAGCTGCGCAAGGAGCTGAAGAAGCTCCGTGCCGACCTGCGCAAGGTCGAGCGCAAGCTGGAGCGCACCCGCGAGCAGCTCGCGGCCGCTGAGCCCACGAAGGTCGAGCCCGCGAAGGTCGAGCCCGGCCCGATCGAGGTTCCGACGGCGTGCGCGCCGAAGGCGCTGCTTCCCAAGACCGAGTGCTGCGCCAGCAAGCAGCGCTGCACGCGCTGCCCGATCCTGATGCTCAAGCAGGGCACCCTGCCCGAGGGCATGAGTGTCAAGCACCGCAAGCTCGTCGGCCCCAACGGCAAGAAGATCACCAAGAAGCAACTGGCCAAGGCAGCCTGACCTCACCCGGGGAAGGCAGTCCTTCCTACGTTGCACGGCAATGAGAACTCGCTAGGTTGGAGCCATGCCGCGGGCCGATCGCCTGCGGCTCCGTCACGTACGACCCAGGAGCATCACCATGGCAGCCCAGCGCTTCGTCGAGCAGCTCAACGCCCAGATCGGCAACGAGCTCGCCGCCCACAACCAGTACCTCGCGTGCGCGATCCACTACGACGCGCTCACGATGCCGCAGACGGCGGCGCTCTTCTACGGGCAGGCGCTCGAGGAGCGCGAGCACGCGATGATGATGGTGCAGTACCTCCTCGACACCGACGCTGCCGTCGAGATCCCCGCCGTTCCTGCCTCCGTCTCCAGCTTCGACGGCGTCGTCGCGCCGGTGGAGCTGGCCCTCGAGCAGGAGAAGCGCGTCAGCGACCAGATCTTCGCGCTGGTCAAGACCGCGCGCGAGGAGGACGACTACGCCTCCGAGCAGTTCATGCAGTGGTTCGTCAAGGAGCAGGTCGAGGAGGTCGCGACGATGAGCGACCTGCTGACGATCGTCCAGCGCAACGAGGACCGCATCAACGACATCGAGAACTACGTCGCTCGTGAGCAGGGCGGCGAGGCCGCCGACCCCACCGCCCCGCGCGCGGCCGGCGCCTGATCCTCAGCCGACACGCGCCTGGATCGCGGTCGCGATCCGGGCGTAGCCCGCGTCGTTCGGGTGGATGTTGGGTCGCGCGCCCGGCACGCACATGTACGTGTGCGTGCAGATGAGGGCGACGTTGGTCGGTACGCCGTTGGGCAGGGGAGTCCAGTCGAGGCTGCGGAACTCCGTGGCGACGTCCGCGACCTCGGCCTGGCCTGCGGAGGCGCTGCCCGCGATCAGCGCGTTGATCTGCGTCTGGAGCGTCGCCGAGGCCTGCGCCTGCGCAGGTCCCGTGACGGGGACGAACCACGACGCCAGGAACGGGTTGTAGTAGTTCGCCACGATGATCTCGACGCCGGGAGCCGCTGCCCGCAGCGTCCGCACGATGGCCGGGAGCTCCTGGGCGAGGCGCACCATGCCCTGCTGGACGCAGACGAGGTCGATCTGGCCCGTCGTACGGTCGGCGCACCGCTGCACGTTGTTGCCGCCGAGGCTGAGCGTGACCAGCCGCGTGGTGCGGGCGTGGGCCCGGAGGAAGACCACCGCCTGGTCGAGCTGGCTGCCCTCGTCGTAGGAGCAGATGCCGCCGTCGGTGAACGTCGTGGTGGTCTCGCCACCGACACAGCCGAGGTTGGCCAGCTTCACCTTGGAGTTCTCTGCCTGCAGCGAGGTGAGCACCCGGCCGGCGAAGCCACCGGTCAGGTCGGCCGTGCCGCCGGTCTGCTCGCCTGCGGCGAAGGAGTCGCCGAGCGAGAGGTACCAGCTGGTCGCCGGTGGCTCCTCAGGGGGTGCGGCGCCGGCGGGGGAGGCCGGCGCGGCGATCATCAGGGCGGCGACGGCGAGGAGGGCAGAGCCGCGCAGTCGGTGGGACAAGCGGTCGAGGTACATCGGAATCTCCTTGGACGGGAGCTCCACCGTGGAGTGAGCGGCGTTGCGCCCGCATCCGTGCGGCTACTCAGGGCCGCCGACGGTAGACCAGGGCCGCCACGACGGTGCCGATCACGACGGTGCCCGCCAGCGCGCCCAGCGCCGCTGCTGCGCTACCTGTCTGCGCGTGGACGACCACGCTCACGGCGACGGCGGCGGCCATGATCACGATTGCGGCCACCATCCGGAAGAGCACCTCGCCGACGAAGATCCGGAAGAACGACTCCGTCGGCTCTGCCGTCGACGGCAGGGGGCGTACGCCGACGACGGCCGCGGGATTGAGCGGACCGTGGATGTGGGGGTAGGTCTCGTCGCCCACCGGGTCCTCGGACCAGGGGGAGGTGAGCCGGTCGGTGTCGATCTCGAGCAGGAGGAGCGGCTGCCGCACGTCGGCGTAGTAGCGCTCGCGGACGCCCTCCCACTGGTCCTCGCGCGAGGCGTGGATGAAGCCCTCCTGCTCGAGGGTGCGGTCAAGGGTGGACCAGGCGTAGGCGCCGGCCACCTTCGCGGCCTCCCAGCGGGAGCGCTCGGCGATGTGGAAGATCCGCATCAGAAGAGTCGATCGGTCGGGTCGTCGAGGCCCCGGAGCGCGTCGTAGTCGACCACCGCGCACTGGATGCCGCGGTCCTCCGCGAGGACACGGGCCTGGGGCTTGATCTCCTGGGCCGCGAAGATGCCGCGGACACCGCCCTTGGAGGTCAGCAGCGGGTCGCGGTTGAGCAGCTCGAGGTAGCGGGTCAGCTGCTCGACGCCGTCGATCTCACCCCGTCGCTTGATCTCCACAGCCACCGACTGACCGCCGGCGTCGCGGCACATCAGATCGACCGGGCCGATCGCGGTGGGGTACTCCCGGCGTACCAGCGTGAGGCCGTCGGCGAGCGTGGCGGGATGCTCGGCGAGGAGCTCCTGGAGGTGCTTCTCGACGCCGTCCTTCTGCAGGCCGGGGTCGATGCCGAGCTCGTGCGAGGAGTCGTGGTGGATCTCCTCGATCAGGATCCGCAGCGTGTCGGGCTGGGCCGATCCCTTCGCCTTCGCGGTGACCGTCCACTCGATCTGGCCCTCGTCGTTGCTGCCCTCGACGACCGAGCACGGCGGGCTCATCCAGTTGAGCGGCTTGTAGGAGCCGCCGTCGCTGTGGACGAGCACCGATCCGTCGGACTTGAGCATCAGCACGCGGGTTGCCATCGGGAGGTGCGCGGACAGCCGTCCGGCGTAGTCGACCTGGCAGCGCGCGACGAGGATCCTCACGGGCCCGGAATCTACCCGAGTCAGGACCGGTGCCCAGCGGGTGGGCAATCTGCCGGTTTCGTCCGACTGGGTGCCGTCGGGGCCGCACGATAGAGCCATGAAGCTCCGCGCCACCTATGCGAACGTCGCCGCCACGGCGGCCCTGGTCATCTCGATGAGCGGCACGGCGTACGCCGCCACGGTGATCTATTCGTCGAACATCGCCGACGGCACGATCCGCTCCGTCGACGTCCGTGACGACAGCCTGCAGTCGCGCGACATCCTCAACGGGACGATCACCCGCGCGGACATCAACGACACCACTGAGGCGGCGCTCAAGGGCCAGACGGGCGACGCGGGTCCGCAGGGGCCGCAGGGCGAAACGGGACCGCAGGGCGAAGTGGGCCCCGAAGGTCCGCAGGGGCCGCAGGGCGAAGTGGGTCCTGCCGGCGCGGATGGTGCCGCGGGTCCTGCTGGTCCGTCGGGTCCTGCCGGCCCCACGGGTCCGCAGGGGGCATCCGGCACCAATGGTGTGAGTGGCTGGGAAGTGATCCGGCAGCCCTACAGCGGTCCTGCCAGCGACGCCAACAAGCAGGTCATCATGTACTGCCCCACGGGCAAGAAGCCGCTGTCCGGTGGCTATGACATGGCGACGGGATCCCGCGTGGTCACGGTCGACCAGAACCATTACTACAACTTCGAGGGCCAGGGCTGGGTGGTCTCTGCCCGGCTGACCAACCTGAACGGCAACGTCACGGCGGACTACTCCTTCGCCGGTTGGCTCATCTGCGCGACCGTGCAGTGACCGACCACGCACCGGAAGCGCCCCCGCGGCGTACGCGTGGCGTGGCAGGATCGCGCGCATGACCGACCTGACCAACGAGCAGATCGCGGACACGCTGATCCTGCCGTATCTCAAGCACGCCATCCGTATGCACGAGGCCGGCTACGCCTCCGCCGTCGACATCGACAACGGCATGATCTACGGCTGCGGCTACCCCAAGGGCCCGATGACCGTCGCGCAGGAGCGCGGCCTCTTCACCCCGGCCGAGGGTTCCGCTGACGCGGCTCCGGCCGAGTTCAAGATCGCCATCAACAAGGTCGGTGTCGTGGGCACCGGCACCATGGCCTCCGGCATGATCCAGGTCTTCGCCCAGGCCGGCTACGACGTCGTCTACGTCGGCCGCGGCCAGGAGAAGCTGGACGGCGTCGTCGCCTTCATCGACAAGGGCCTCTCCAAGCTCGTCGAGAAGGGCCGCCTCTCCGAGGACGACAAGGCCGCCACGCTGGGTCGCCTGACGGGCGCCACCGACCGCGAGGCGCTCGCGGACGTCGACATCGTGGTCGAGGCCATCGCCGAGGACCTCGCCATCAAGACCGAGCTCTACAAGGACCTCGACCGGATCTGCAAGCCGGGCGCGATCCTGGCGACCACGACCTCGTCGATGCCGATCACGAAGCTCGGCGAGGCCACCAGCCGTCCCGAGTCCGTCATCGGCATGCACTTCTTCAACCCGGCCACGATCCTCAAGCTGGTCGAGGTCGTCACCACCGAGGCGACCGCTGCCGACGTCAACGAGACCGTCCTGGCGCTCTGCAAGAAGATCGGCAAGGTCGCCGTCTCCTGCGGTGACCGCTCGGGATTCATCGTCAACTGCCTGCTCTTCCCGTACCTCAACGACGCGGTCAAGCTGCTCGAGTCGGGCCAGGCCTCCATGGAGGAGATCGACGCCGCGATCAAGGAGCAGGCCGGCTTCCCGATGGGTCCGTTCGCCCTGCTCGACCTGGTCGGCAACGACGTCTCGCTCGCCATCGAGAAGGAGCTCTTCGAGACCTTCGGCGCCGAGGCTCCGGAGTTCGAGCCGGCCCCGACGCTGGTCGCCAAGGTCGAGGCGGGCGAGCTCGGCCGCAAGACCAAGAAGGGCTTCTACGACTACTCGGCCTGAGTAGCCACGGCCTGACGAGGGCCGGGAAACCACGCCTGTGCGCGGTTTCCCGGCCCTCGTTCCATTCTTGGGCGTGTGAAACGGGGCCTGTGCGCGGTTTGCCAGCCTGGCGTGCTGCTGGGCTCAGGACCGCGCGAGCTCCACGGCCTCGCGCAGGCTCCCGGTCCACACGTCACCGTGGCCGGGTAGCACGATGCCCGCGTCGAGAGCAGCGAGCTCGTCGAGGCTCCGGCTCGCCTGCGCTTCGTCGTGGCTGAAGAAGCTCGGCAGCAGGTGCGGGCGGCGTACGCCCGTGACGGGGTGGCCGGTGACGAGCGCGTCACCGGTGGCCACGGCACCCACCCCCGCGAAGTGGTACGCCGTGTGGCCGCTCGTGTGCCCGGGCGTCGGCACGGCGACCGGCCGGCCCGGGAGGTCGAGCGGGGTGCCGGTGGCGCACGCAGTGACCTCGGGGACGGCGACGTCCTGGGTGGCGCCGACGGCGAGGATGCGGAGCGACCAGAGCAGCACGCGGGGGTTCCACGCGCGGAGCAGGACGTCGATCTCGCCTGCCTGCTGCAGGAACTCGCGCCTCGCGTGGGGCACCTCGTCGGCCCCGGCGAAGACCGGCGCCGCGAGCCCGCACCACTCGATGCCGCCGATGTGGTCGACGTGCGCGTGGGTCACGAGGACCGCGGCGACGTCGTCGAGCGAGCGCCCGATGCGATCGAGCGACTCGCGCACCCGCGCCGCGTCACCGGGGTAGCCCGCGTCGACGAGCGTGACCTGCCCGTCCTCCTCGGCGAGGATCCAGTTGACCAGGCCGGTGCTGGCGAGGTGGAGGCCGTCGGCGACCTGGGTGACGGTGAGGCGAGGCATGGCCTGACGCTAACGGGTGGAGTGGAAGACTGCAGCCCGTGACCCTCCACACCACGTCGTACGGCGACTCCGGCAGCCGGGTCGTCTTCTGCCACGGCCTCTTCGGCCAGGGCCGCAACTGGACCCAGCACGCCCGCGCGCTCGCCGAGCAGCACCGGGTGCTGCTCGTGGACATGCCCAACCATGGGCGCTCGGAGTGGACCGACTCGATCGACTACGTGACGATGGCGGACCAGGTGGCCGAGCTGCTTGACCCTGCCGACCCGGTCGCGCTCGTCGGCCACTCGATGGGAGCGAAGGCGGCGATGGTGCTCGCGCTGCGCCACCCGGACCTCGTCGAGCGCCTCGTGGTGGTCGACATGGCGCCGGTGGCCTATGCCAACGGCTCGGGCTTCCGCGGCTACATCGACGCGATGCTGGGGATGGACCTCGCGCCCGACGCCTCCCGCGAGGACGCCGACGCGGCGCTCCGCGATGCCGTGCCCGACCCGGGCGTGCGCGCCTTCCTGCTGCAGAACCTCCGCCGCTCGCCCGAGGGGTGGAGCTGGCAGCCCAACCTGGAGTTGCTCCGCGACGAGCTCGGCACGGTCTCGGGCTGGCCGGCGGAGGCGATCGCCGGCCTTCCGCCGTACGCCGGCCCGGTGCTGTGGGTGGGCGGCGCGGAGTCGGCGTACGTGAAGGACGAGTACGCCCCGGCGATGGAGGCGCTCTTCCCGCGCGTGCGGAAGGTGATGATCAAGGGCGCGGGGCACTGGGTGCACTCGGAGCAGCCCGAGGTCTTCCGCGAGGTGCTGCGCCGCTTCGTCGACTGACGCTGACCCCGGGCCGTCAGGCCTGACGAGCGCGGTACGCCGCGACGGCCGCGCGGTTGCCGCAGGTGGTCGAGCAGTAGCGACGCGAGCGGTTGCGCGAGAGGTCGAGGACGACGCCGTCGCAGCTGTCGTCCTGGCAGGTCGAGAAGCGCTGCATCTCGTCGGAGCGGATGACGTCGATGAGTGCCATCGCCGTCTCGACGCGCAGTTGCACGGGAAGGCTCGAGCCCGGCGGCTCGGCGTGGATGTGCCAGTCGAGGTGGTCGTGACGGACCAGCCGGGGGAGTGCCTGCGCGTCCGCGAGCCACGCGTTGACGGTCTCGACGGCGTCGTCGCGGGTCGCGGTGAAGAGGTCGTGGAGCGGCTCGCGCATCGCCTGGATCTCGGCGAGGAGGGCGGGCGTCGCGGCCGGCACGTAGCTGTAGCTGTGCTCCCTGAGCCACACGTCGAGGTCGTCGGGCGTCGCCATCGTGTCCACGTCGCGCGGGCTGCTGTACAGGCTGTTGACCAGGGCCACCGCGGACAGCAGGTTCATCTCGGTGTCATGAGCAAAAAGCATTTTGACAGGTTACACCGTCAGGTCTACCGTCATATGTCATGCGGGGAATGACTCATGACATGCGACGCGACATGCGGCTGGGTCTGCTGTGGTCGTTCCTGGCCGCAGCGACCTTCGGCTTCTCGGGCACACTCGCGCGTCCGCTGCTCGACACCGGCTGGAGCCCGGCCGCCGTCGTGCTCTGCCGGGTCACCATCGCCTCGCTGGTCCTGCTCCCGGTCACCGTCAAGGCGCTGCGGGGCCGGTGGTCGCTGCTCCGCACCGAGGGGCGCCTCGTGGCGACGTACGGCGCGGTGGTGGTCGCCTTCACGCAGTTCGGCTACTACAGCGCGGTCGCCCACATGGACGTCGCAGTGGCGCTGCTCATCGAGTACACCGCTCCCGTGCTGGTGCTCGGCTGGCTCTGGCTGCGCCACGGCCAGCGACCGACGCGGCTGACCGCGGCTGGTGCCGTGGTCGCGATCGTCGGGCTCCTCTTCGTCCTCGACGTCTTCTCCGGCAGTGTCCAGGTGAGCACCGTCGGCATCCTGTGGGCACTCACCGCCATGGTCGGCTGCGCGGTCTACTTCGTCTCCTCCGCCCAGCCCGCGGCGCTGCCCCCGGTGGCGCTCGCCGGCTCCGGCATGCTGCTCGGGGCTGCGCTCCTCGCACTGCTCGGACTCTCCGGCCTCCTCGAGATGCACGGCAACACCGCGCCGGTGCACTTCCGTGAGGTGGAGGCGCCGTTCTGGGTGCCGCTGGTCCTGGTCGGGGTGGTGGCGACCGCCGTCGCCTACCTCTCCGGCATCCACGGCTCGCGCCTGCTCGGCTCGCGACTGGCGTCCTTCGTGGCGCTGCTCGAGGTGCTCGCAGCACTGGTCACCGCGTGGCTGCTGCTGGGGCAGTCGCCGCAGCTGATCCAGGTCCTCGGCGGACTCGGGATCTTGGCCGGCGTTGTCCTGGTCAAGCTGGGGGAGCCGGAGGAGACGGTGCTGGAGCAGCCCGATCCGGATGGCGGACGCGTCCTCGTCGCATGAGACCGGTCAGCCCGGTCAGGCGGTCGGTCCGGGTCAGCCGGTCAGCTGGCGTCCTGCCGCTTGACGATGACCTCGCGCACGATGAGCAGGATCGCGGCGGCGACGGGCACCGCCATCAGGGCGCCCATGACGCCGAGCAACGCGGCCCCGATCAGCGCCGCGATCAGGGTGATCGAGCCCGGAACGTCGACCGACTTCTTCATCACCTGCGGGTAGAGCACGTAGTTCTCGAACTGCTGGTAGAGCAGGTAGAAGGCCAGGCAGATGACCGCGGTCACCCAGCTCTCGGTGAGGGCGATCGCCGAGACGATGACCATGGCGATCGTCGAGCCGACCATGGGGATCAGGGCCAGGACGCCGACGACGAAGCTCAGCGCGACGGCGTACTCGCCGAGGCCGACGATGAGCAGGAAGACCAGCGAGCTGACGGCGGCACAGACCGAGACGAGGAAGGCACCGGAGACGTAGCCGCCGACGCCGCGGACGATCCGGTCACCGAGGTCGGTCACGCGGGCGCGGCGCGAGGCGGGCGCGAGGCGGTAGAGCGCCTCCTTGATCGTCGGCAGGGACGCGAGGAAGTAGAGGGTCAGGATGATGACCACGAACGTGCTGCCGAGCGCCGAGAGCACCGCCAGGCTGAAGCCGAGCACACCGCCGAAGAGCGACTTGGTGAACTCGCCGCCGGCGATGTACTCCTTCGCCTTCTCGATCAGCTCGTAGTCGGCGTTCCACTTCTGGACCTGCTTGTTGCGCTGGAGCTGGTCGAGCCAGCCGGGAGCCTCGCGGGTGATCAGCGCGATCTGCTCGCTGATGATCGGGGCGATCGCCGCGATGAAGAGGGCGAGCACGACGATGACCAGCGTGATCACCGCGACGACCGCCCATCCGCGACCGATCCTGCGGTCGCGGATGCGGCGGCGCATCACCCACTCGACGAGCGGGTTGAGTCCGGCGGCGAGGAAGAACGCCACGCCGACCATGACCAGGATCGAGCTGATCGAGAGCAGCAGGCCGAAGAGCCACCACGCCGTGAGGGCTCCGAGGGCTCCGATGAAGCCGAGGTAGAACGGACCGTGCGCGAGCAGGCCGCGCACGGGCTTCGCCGGAGCCGTCACGTCACTCCTCGCCGAAACCGGCGACCACGTCACGGAGCTGGGCGAGCTGGGCGACGATCGCGTCGCGACGCTTGCCGAGGCGCGAGACCTCGTTGCGCAGGTCGGTGAGCTCGCGCTCCGCCTCGGCCTGGCCGTTGGCGGTGAGGTTCTCGGCCTGCGAGCGGGCGGAGGCGACGACCTGCTCGGCCTCGCGGCGGGCACGTACCAGCAGTGCGTCGGCCTCGGCCTGCGCCTGCTGGCGCTGCGCGTTGGACTGGGCGATCGCCTCGCCGGCGCGCTTCTCGGCGGCGCTGGCGCGGTCCTCGGCCTCCTTGACCAGGCGGTTGGTCTCGGCCAGGGCGCTGTCGTGGTGGTCGGCGGCCTCCTTGGCAAGGCGCTCCTTCTCGACGGCGAGCGTCCGGCGGGCCTCCTGGACCTCGCGGTCAGCGGCGGCGCGCGCCTTCTCCGCCTCACGCTGGGCCGAGGTGCGCAGCTCGGCGGTCTCCTGCTGGGCGGCGAGGCGGAGCTGGTCGGACTCGCGCTGGGCGGAGGCGCGCAGGTCGGCGGCCTCGCTGCGGGCGAGGGTGCGCTCCTGCTCGGCGTCGGCGAGGATCCGGGCGCGCTGCTCGTCGAGCTCCTTGAGCTGGACGACGCGCATGTCCTCGGCCTCGCGGGTCGCCTCGGCGCGGATCGCCTTGGCGTCCTTGGTCGCCTGCGAGCGGATGTCGCCGGCCTCGGCCAGGGCGGCGGAGCGGATGTCGTCGGCCTCCTCCTCGGCGAGGCGGAGGAGCTCGTTGGCGCGGCCACCCAGGCTGGCGTACGTCGGGGTCTCGCTCTCGGAGAGCTTCGCCTCGAGCTCCTGGGTCCGCTTCTCGAGCTCGATGACGCGCTTCTCGCTCTCGCCCAGGCTGCTGCCCAGGCCGGCCTTCTCGCCGACGAGCTGGCGCAGGAGCGCGTCGACCGCGGGGACGTCGTAGCCGCGGCGTACGACGGGGAGCGCGGGGAGTGCGGCCGGTCGTGCGGCGGCGGCCGGGGCGGGGGTCCGGGGGGTCTGCTGGTGGGTGGCGGGAGCGGCCTTCACCACAGGGATGACCTGCGTGGGCTCCGTGTCTCCCTGCTGGGCGGCCTTGTTGGCCGACTTCTCACCGAAGATCGAGAGGCTGTCGTCGCTCATGGGGGACAGTCTGCCGGTTCAGGACAAGGCGCCGTACGCCGACGCTCCGAGGTGGGATGGGAAGGCGTGGACGCCAGTCGGGGGATCGCGCCGGGGTGGTCGGACTGGGCCGGAGCCAGGAGGAAGTACGTGTTCTGGACACCCTTCCCCTTGAGCTCGGTGCGGTGCGGACCGCTGAACACGTGACCGTGGGCCAACAGGCGGTGCGCTGCCTCGTCCACATGGATCTGCCCGGGAACCCCGTGTGCCTCGAGGCGACTCGCCGTGTTGACGGTGTCGCCCCAGAGATCGAACGCGAACTTGCGATGCCCGATGACTCCGGCGACCACGGGCCCCGAGCTGATGCCGATCCGCAGCGCGAGACCCCCGGGCCACGACGAGGTGAGGAGCGCGGCTTCGCGTTGCATGTCCAGCGCGAGCCCTGCGGCGCGGGCCGCGTGATCGCGACTGTGGGTCGGGACCCCGGCCACCGCCATGTAGGCATCGCCGATGGTCTTGATCTTCTCCATGCCCCAGAAGGCGCAGAGGTCGTCGAACCTGCTGAAGAGGCGGTCGAGCAGGCGGACCACCTCGGCTGCCGGCAGCGAGGACGACAGCGGTGTGAAGCCGACGATGTCGGCGAAGAGGACCGTCGCCTGTTCGTAGGAGTCGGCGATCGGCGCGGGGGTGTGGTGGAGGCGGGAGACGATCTCGGCAGGCAGGACATTGTGCAGCAGTTCCTCGGAGCGCTGGCGCTCAGCGGCGAGGGCCCGGTTCACCAGGAACATCCTCCGCTTCGACTGCTCCAGGAAGAGGGCGACCGCGAGGTTGAGCAAGGCGAAGGCGGCGAAGCACATCACCTCGAACGCCAGCTGGTAGCCCGGTACCTCGTAGGAGAGAAGCATGACGCCGAGCGCGAGCGGCACGGTGAGGACGGCGGTGAGGAGCGCCGTGCGAAACCGCACGCGGGCCACGCCGACCGCCCCCAGCAGCATCAGCACGGCAGTGAAGGCGGCGTAGTCGGGAGCAGCCCCGGTCACCGCTGCGCCGACGGAGGCACACCACGAGTACGCCGTGACCGCACCGGCGGCGGCCAGCTGCACGTGCCGATGCGCTGCCGGCCACCAGGTCATCGCCGGGAGCACGGTCGCGAGGCAGCACGTGCTGAGGACGAGGAGCAGGACGACCAGGGGACGTTCGCCGTGGAGAGTCGTCAGGTCAAGCGCCACGAACGGCACGCTCAGCGCCAGGGCGAGCAGGGCGCAGAGGCGGACCCGCGGGACCGCGGCCCGGTTGTCGGCGTCCACGAACTCGCGTTCGACGTCGGGGTCGTCGAACGCGAGTCCGGGTCGCTGCATGGGTCGCCTCAGACCCCGAGGCTCGCGCGCACCCGCTGGGCGGCCTGCTCGCCCGACGCCGCGGCGTCGGCCAACGAGGGCATGTCGAGCGCGTAGTCACCCGCCAGGTGCACGGGGCCCAGGTTGGCCTTGAGGGTTTCGAGCGACGCGCGGCCGCCGGGTCCCCAGAACGGCACGACCCGTGGGTGCCGGCGCAGGATGCCGGCGTCGACCTTGCCCTCGAGCTCGGGGTAGACCGCGAGCAGGTCCGCGGTGAACCGCGCGACGATCTCCTCGTCGGTGAGCTCGAAGAGCCTGTCGGCCTCAGCGCCGCCCGCGAAGCAGGCCAGCGCACCGCCCGGCTTGCGCGGGCCCCGGCGTACGGCGGCAGCGTGGTTGAAGATCGCCTGGAACGCGCGGCCCGGAGTGGAGACCGCGAGGTAGTCGTCCCAGCGCTGTGGCTTGCCTTCCTCGTGCGTGAAGAAGCCCACCACCACGTAGCGGCCGTACTGGATCTGCTCGAAGGCCTGCCGGTAGGCCGGCGGCAGCCCGGGCATGATCTTGACCGCGACGTCGGCCGGCACCGCCACGATCGCCTTCCGGGCCCGCAGCCGGGCAGGACCGGCGGCGTCCTGGTAGTCGACGACGACTCCGTCGGCGGTCCACTCCACGGAGTTCACCGGCGAGCTGAGCCTGATCTTGTCGCCGAGGTCCTGGGCAAGGATGTCGGTCAGGGTCTGGTTGCCGCCCTGCGGCAGCGTCAGGTTCGGGACCTTCTCGGGGTCGGTGAGCAGGATCCCCATGGAGAAGACGAACTGCCGCGCAGCGGTCTCCTCGGGCTCGCAACCCATCCACTGTCCGGACCAGGACCGGACCATCTCCCGCGTGAGGTCCGACGAGACGCCTTTCAGCACGAAGTCCGCGCGCCGGGCGTCGAGCTTCGCGCGGACGCGATTGGCCCAGCGGTTCGTCTCGCTCATCTCGAGGAAGGGCACGTTGGCCAGGATCCGGGTGCCGACCACGGCCAGGCCGAAGCGGTCGCGGCAGGTCATCTTGGACTTCAACATGAGGGCGAACGGGTTGGACGTGTCCACCTGCTTGCCCCCGAGGTGGAGTGCGACGGACTTGCCCTCGAGGGTGCCGAGCGGGACCTCGTGGCGGTGCAGGGCATCGATCAGCGGACCGGTGCCCTCGGTGAACTGGGTGCCGACGTTGATCCAGTAGTCGCCCTGGCGAACGGTGTCGACGCGCCCGCCGGCCCGGTCGTTCGCCTCGAGGACGACCACGTCCCGGTCGGCGAGCGTGGTCGCGGCCATCAGGCCCGCCATGCCGGCGCCGATGACGACGACCTCGTGGGTCTCCTCGCGTGGGGAGCTCTTGCGCGGTGCGGGCATGGCTCAACCTGCCTTCGTGATGGGAGTGGTGTGGGTGTCGAGTGCGGTGGAGACGCTCGCGACCAGTCGCTCGGTCGCCTTGCGGCAGCTCGGGCTGACCGCGGTGTAAGAGAGGTAGCCATGGACCAGGCCGGGTTCGCGGTCCACCTGAGCGGGCACGCCGGCCTCGAGAAGGGCGGTCGCGTAGGCGAGACCGTCGTCGTGGAGCGGATCGAACCCGGCCAGGTTGACGATGGCCGGAGGCAGCCCGGCCAGGCTCGAGGCCCGGTACGGCGAGACCCGGGGGTCCGCCGGGTTGGTCCCCTCGGGGAGGTAGTTCTGGACGAACCACGCCACCTGCTTCGCAGAGAGGGCAGGCGAGCTCGCGAACTCGTCCTGCGAGGGGCGATGCTCCAGGAGGTCGGTCACCGGCTGGATCAGCACCTGCAGCATTGGCTGCACCTCCTCGCCCCGCACCTGCTGTGCCAGGACGGCGGCGATGTTGCCACCCGCGCTCTCGCCAGCCACGACGATGCGGTGGGGGTCGACGCCCCACTCGGCGGCGTGCGCGACGACGTAGCGCCAGGCGACGACGGCGTCATCCTGCGCGGCCGGGAACGGCGCGTCCGGCGCCAGGCGGTACTCGACCGAGACGACATCGGCTCCGGTTCCGTGCGCGAGCATGCGCGCGGGAGCCGTGTAGCTGGCCCGGCTGCCGATCACGAAGCCGCCACCGTGGAAGAAGAGGATCAGCCCACGCTCCGGGGTGCCGTTGCTGTAGCGGGTGAGCTGGACCTCCTCCGAGACCACGATCTCCTCCTCGACGGCGCACGGCTCGATCCGCGAGGCGAAGAGCGCGAGGTCGCATTCGGTGGTGGCCCGGGCCTCGGCGGGCGGCAGGTCGCTGTAGTCAGGGCCCGACTCGCCGAGCTTCATCAGCAGGGCCACGTCGGGTGCCATGGTCTCGCCCGCGCTGTTGACCTGCGGCTTCGCCAGCAGGCGCTGCACGCCCGCGGGAAGGCGACTGAGGAAGACCAGGAGCGCCCGCTGGAAGCGCTGACCGACGGTGAAGTGCTCGCCGCTCATGACGCCGCCTCGACACTGCGCAGGTGCGGGGCCGGCTTCTTGCTCGAGAACTGGATGTCGTCGTGGAGCAGCTTCCCCTTGAAGAGGCGGTTGTCCTTCACGTAGGTCGTGTGCATCTGCCAGGGCAGGCTGGTGCCCTGGCGCGGAAGATCTGCCTGCGCCCGCTGCATGTAGCCGGCGGAGAGGTCGAAGAGCGACGTCGTGTCCATGCCCT
Organism: Nocardioides sp.; assembly: GCF_035481145.1. Classification (GTDB taxonomy): domain Bacteria; phylum Actinomycetota; class Actinomycetes; order Propionibacteriales; family Nocardioidaceae; genus Nocardioides. The sequence goes on from NZ_DATIHB010000044.1 coordinate 32,125, forward strand.
CCGGTGCCACGGGCAGCGCGATGTCGTAGCCCTTGGCGTCCATCTCGCGGATCACCTCGATCGCGAGACGGGCGACGTTGCGGATGCGTAGGGTCCAGGTGGCCTTCGTGAAGCCGAGCATCATCGCCCAGTTGGGCACACCGGAGATCAGCGAGCCGCGGTAGAGCACGGAGTCGGAGACCTTGACCGGAGCGCCGTCCACGGTCGGCTGGATGCCGCCGAGCATCTGAATCCGGAGGCCTGTCGCGGTGACGATGACGTCAGCCTCGAGCTCCTTGCCGGACTTCAGCTGGATGCCCTTCTCGGTGAAGCGCTCGATCTGGTCGGTCACCACGTCGGCGCCGCCGTCGCGGATCGCCTTGAAGAAGTCGCCGTCGGGGCACGCACAGAGGCGCTGGTCCCACGGGCTGTACGGCGGCGCGAAGTGCGTGTCGACGTCGAAGCCCTTCGGGAGCTCCTTGGCGGTCATGCTGCGCAGCAGCTTGCGTCCGAAGTTCGGGAACTTCACCAGCACGGAGACGATGAAGTGGTCGCGCCAGATGTTCTTGATCCGGGTGAGCCGGTAGCCGAGCTTCTTGCCGAAGACCTTCAGCAGGAACTGGGCGATCTTGTCCACCTGCGGCATCGACGCGACGTAGCTCGGCGTGCGCTGGAGCATCGTCACGTGGCCGGCCGCGCCCTCGCCCGTCAGCATCGCGGGCAGCATCGTCACGGCGGTCGCGCCGCTGCCGATGATGACCACGCGCTTGCCGCTGTAGTCGAGGTCCTCGGGCCAGTGCTGCGGGTGCAGGATGTCGCCCTGGAAGTCGTCGCGACCCTCGAACGTCGGCTCGAAGCCCTTGTCGTAGTTGTAGTAGCCGGTGCCGCTGAAGACGAACTTGGCCCGGACGACCTTCTCGGACTCGTTGCCCGACTCGTCGGTGACGGTGACCCGCAGGGTCCACTCCGCGTCCTCGCTGGACCAGTCGGCAGCGGTGACCTTGTGACCCAGGCGAAGGCTCTTGTCGAGACCGAACTCGTCGACCGTGTCCTTGATGTAGTCGCGGATCAGGTGGCCCCCGGCGATGGCCTCCTTGTGCAGCCACGGCTTGAAGTCATAGCCGTAGGTGTGAACCGAGTCGTCGGAGCGGATGCCCGGGTACCGGAACAGGTCCCAGGTGCCGCCCACCGATGCGCGGGCCTCGAGCAGCAGGAGCTCCTTCTCGGGGAACGCGTCCACCAGGTGCTTGGCGACGCCGATGCCGGAGAGGCCGGCGCCGATGACGACGATGTCGGCGGTCTCCGTCGCGATGGTCTGGTTCATAGCTGCACTTCCTTCTCGGTTGGTCTGGGTGAGCCCGGAGGTCTCGTCAGTTCGTGGGAGTGGGGACGACGCCGGTGCCGCGGGCGCGGGTGGCGATCACCGGGTCGGTGAGCACCTCGGCTCGGCCGGAGTCGTCGAGGGAGCGGGCGATGATCCGCAGCTCGAAGTCGATGGTCCGGCTGCGGTTGCCCTTCTCGGCGAGGCGTGCCTCGGTCTCGATGACGTCGCCGCCGCGGACGGGGGCGAGGAACTCGACGGAGCTGTAGCCGGCGAAGAGGCTCTCGTGCCCGTCCATGACGATCGCGAGGTGGGTGCCGGCATCGCCGAAGAGCTTCAGGCTGAAGGCGCCGTCGACGAGGTTGCCCGCGTAGTGCGCATCTGAGTAGGCGACGTAGCGCTGGTGGACGACGTTCACGAGATCTCCTGGCTGGGAGTCGAAGTAGGTCATACGACTGAGTCGAATGATTCAGTGTGCGTCGATGAGTCGCGGCCCGTCAAGGGGTTCTGCGACGCGTTGTCGCACTCACCTGTTGACAAGCCGTCATGAGGCGCCCATGATCTGTGTCAAGCGATCGAGTCAAATGACTAAGTTCGCGTCAGCTCCAGGTCGAAAGGGACGCCGATGACAGAGACCACGACGCTCCCGGTGCGGGAGGCCTCGTCGCTCCCGATCGGGATCGAGGACGACGCGACACCGCTCGTCCGCCAGATCGGACAGGCGCTGCGCGAGGCGGCACGCGTCGACCACCTGCCCCAGGTGCTGGCGGACGTGCTGGGCACGGTGACCGTGCGGTCGCACGACACGCCTCAAGCCGCCACGATCCTGATCGACGCGTCGCGGATCGACGTCACGAGCGGCCCGTCGGCCACTCCGGACGCGACCGTGGTCGTCGACCTCCACGCCCGTTTCGCAGCCACGGAGGCCCCGGAGGGCAACGCCGCCCTGGCGACCGCCGTCCTGAGTGCGCTCCGGCCACCGCTGCCGCACTGGCGCGACGCGGCCGAGCGGTTCTGGGCCGCCACGCGCTCGATCCCGGGCATCCCCGATGTCCTGGTGGTCGAGACCGAGGGCCCCGACGGCCCGGAGACCGGTCGTTTCGGCGCGGGCACCACGCAGTACCTCATGGCCGGCCCGGCCGACCTGCTCGCCGGCGTCTTCACCGGCGCTGACGACTTCCTCGCCTCCCTCGCTGCCGGCGTTCAGATCAAGGGCACGTTGGCACAGCTCTCGGTCATGACGGCCGCTTCCTGGAAGGTGCGTTTCGATGTCTGACCCGACTCAGGTGACGGAGGCGCGTCCGGCTCGGACGGTCCGCCTCGAGGCCACCAACCACGAGGGGAGCCTCCTCGGCAAGACGGTGTCGCTCGCGAAGTTCGCCTCCGGCAAGGAAGCCGGCTTCGCCTTCGCCGACATCCTGTTCGCCATCGACCTCAGCAACGAGATCGTCCTCGGTGACGCCTTCCCGGACTGGCGCGGCAACATCTACGACATCCAGATGGTCCCGGACATGTCCACGCTCGTGGAGTGGAAGCCCGGCATGGACTCCGTCATCGGCGACTACTGGCTCAAGAACGGCGAGCCCGTCCCGATCTGTCCGCGCAACCTCGTCCGGAGGCTTCTCGCGCGCCTCGCCGGCCACGGCTACACGGCGTCGGCCGCCGTCGAGATCGAAGCGACGCTCTTCGAGGAGTCTGTCCACGAGGCCCGCGCGAAGGAGTACCGCGACCTGACCCCGCTCGGAGGAAGCACCGGTGCGACCTACCACCTCGCCAGGTCGAAGGACTGGGTCGACTACATGGAGGCGGTCACCGCCCGGCTCGACAGCGTCGGCATCGCCTGGGAGGCGTGGACGGACGAGGCTGCCCCCGGCCAGACCGAGCTGAACATCGCCGTGACCGACCCACTGACGCTCTGTGACAACTGGGCCCGTGCGCGGCAGGTCATGCGCGAGGTCGCCTTCGAGCGTGGCCACACCGTCTCCTTCATGGCCAAGCCGACGGCGGGCTTCGGCCAGGGGGCGCACATCAACCTGTCGCTGCAGAAGGACGGGGTGAACCAGTTCTTCGCCGAGGACGCTCCCTCCGACCTCATGCTGCACGCGATCGGTGGCCTCCTCGCAACCATGGAGGGCGCGACCTCTGTCGTGATGCCGCAGATCACGTCGTACCGGCGGCTGGTCGACCTGACCGGACCGCCGACGACGGTGAGCTGGGGCGTCAACAACAAGTCCGCAGCGGTCCGGGCCATCACCGGCCACCCGAAGTACTCGCGCCTGGAGTACCGCCTGCCGGGCTCCGACGTGAACCCCTATCTCACGCTCGCCGTCGTGCTGGCAGGTGTGCTCGCCGGCATCGAGAAGGACATCACCCCGCCGGAGCAGGTCACCGACATGGCGTGGTGCATGCCGGAGGACGGCGTGGTCAAGCGGATCCCGGACACGATGTCGAAGGCCGGCGCGGCGCTCGACGCCGACCCGCTCCTGCGCGAGTACCTCGGCGACGAGTTCGTCGACTTCTGGGTCGCCTCCCGTCGCTGGGAGTGGATGGAGTTCCACACCAAGGGCGGCGACCCCTTCGCCGAGCTCTCGGCGTGGGAGTCCCGACGCTACTTCGAGTTCCCGTGATGGCGGCGAACCTCCCGGCTCCGGACCGGCGGCCCCTGATCGGCATCACCGGTCGCCGGTTCCGGCTCTCCCTGCTCAACGGCGCCGACCCCCGGTACGGCGACCGCTGTGTCGACACGTCCCTGTCGGACTTCGCGACGCGAGTCGCAGAAGCCGGCGGGGTGCCGGTCACCCTCTCGTTCGACGCGGAGGCCGAGGCCGCCTGCGACTGGCTCTCCGGCGTGGTCATCGCGGGCGGGCAGGACGTGCACCCGGCGTGCTGGGGCGGCGACACCTCCGTCGTCAGCGACGTCGACCCACGCGCCAACACCATGGCCCACGACGTCGACCGAGACGCCTACGAGATCGCGCTCGTGAAGGCAGCACTCGACCGCGGCATCCCGGTGCTCGGCGTGTGCCGCGGCCTGCAGGTGCTCAACGTCGCCCTGGGCGGGACGCTCATCCCCGACCTGCCGAACGGCCCCGTGAGCCACCTGTCGCCGGCCACGGCACCGACGGACGGCACGGCCGACCACGTGGTCGCGTTCGAGGACGGCTCGCTCGCGCGCGAGCTCTTCGGTGCCCGGGCGCAGACCAACTCGTGGCACCACCAGGCGGTCGACGCCTGCGGGGCCGGCCTGGTCGTGACCGGCCGGGCGAGCGACGGCGTCGTGGAGGCCGTGGAGCTGCCCGGCGCGCCCGTGCTCGGCGTCCAGTGGCACCCGGAGTGGATGGTCCGCTCCGATCCGGCGATGACCTGGATCGTCCAGGCGGCGGCAGAGCACCTCGCCGGCCGCACCGACAGCCTGATGCAGAGGAGTGCGCAGTGAACCCGGCAGTAAAGCCCGAGCAGGCATCCGACGACCCGACGACCAGGACGCTCCCGGCGCTGCTGGCGCAGCGCGCGACCGACGCGGGGGAGCGGGAGTTCCTGCGGTTCGGCGAGCGGTCGTGGACCTTCGCCGAGATCGACGCCTGGACTTCGCGCCTGGCCCACCGCTTCGTCGAGGTCGACGGCATCGAGCCGGGCGACCGCATCGCGATCATGCTGCCCAACGTCGTGCACTGGCCGGTGACCTGGCTGGCGGCGCAGAAGGCTGGCGCCGTCGTCGTCCCGGTGAACTCGTCGTACCAGCGCGGTGACCTGGCGTTCGTGCTCGGTGACTCGGGGGCCCGGCTCGTCGTCACCGACGCCGAGCACGCCAGGCTGGTCGCCGACGTGATCGCCACCGAGGAGGCCCTCGGCGGTGTCCGCATCGTCGACGTCGCCGCGGACGGCTCGGAGGCGTTCCCGGCAACCGCGCCGCCGGTCACCGTGGAGCCGGAGAGTCTGGCCAACCTGCAGTACACGTCGGGCACGACGGGGTTCCCCAAGGCGTGCATGCTCACCCAGGACTACTGGGTCCGGCTCGGCTGGCTCTGTGCCGCCGCGACGGGGCTGGGTGACGACGACGTGCTGCTCACCTCGCAGCCGTTCTCCTACATGGACCCCCAGTGGAACGTCGCGCTCGCGCTCACGGTCAGCGCGCCCCTCGTCGTTCTGCCGCGGTTCTCGGCCTCGACGTTCATGGCCGACGCACGGCGGCACCGGGCGACGTTCTTCTACGTCCTCGGGTCGATGCCGACGCTGCTGTTCAAGCAGCCGCCGACGCCCGATGACCGTGGCAACTCGATCCGCGCGATCTTCTGCTCGGCGATCCCGGTGGGCCTGCACGCGCAGCTCGAGGAGCGCTGGGGTGCGCCGTGGCGCGAGGTCTACGGCATGACCGAGACCGGCATCGACCTGCACACGTCCTTCGCCGACACCCACCTGGTCGGCAGCGGCAGCCTCGGCAGCCCGGTCGCCACCAAGGAGGTCCGGATCGTGGCGCCCGACGACGCAGAGGTGCCCGACGGCGAGCCGGGCGAGCTGGTGGTCTCCGGCGTACCGCTCATGAGTGGCTACTGGAACCGCCCCGAGGCGACCGCGGAGACGATCCGCGACGGGTGGCTGCACACCGGAGACCTGGCGATCCGCCGTCCCGACGGTGGCATCCAGCTCGTCGGCCGGATCAAGGACATGGTCCGCCGCGGCGGCGAGAACGTCGCCTCCGTCGAGGTCGAGGCCGCGCTGGAGCGCGACGAGCGCGTGATCGGTGCGGCCGTGGTCGCCGAGCCCGACGAGCTCCTCGGCGAGGAGGTCAAGGCATTCGTCCAGCTGGCGCCCGGTGTGCCGGCTGACCGTGAGACGGCGCAGAGCATCGTCGAGAAGGCCGCGGTGGAGCTGGCGCGCTTCAAGGTGCCGCGGTACGTCGAGTTCGTCGCGGACTTCCCGCGGACCCCGTCCGAGCGGGTCTCCAAGCCTGCACTCAAGGCGCGTGCCCAGGAGAACCCCGGCACGACCCACGACTTCTCGACCCGGAGGAACCCGTCATGACCGACTCCACTGCTTCCAGCGGATTTCTCGACGTGGATGTCGTCCGCGGCGTCGCCGTGCTGACCCTGCGTCGTCCCGAGAAGCTCAACGCCATGGACGTCGCCACGCGGCTGCGCCTGGCCGAGGTCCTCCGCGAGCTCGGCACGGGGGAGACGGTGCGCGGCATCGTCCTCACCGGCGAGGGCCGGGCGTTCTCCGCAGGGGAGGACCTCGCGCACGCTCCGACGACCGCCACCGAGTTCAAGGAGGCGTTCTCGAGCTTCCACGACATCACCCGGGCGATCCTGGAGACCCGCGTCCCTGTCATCGCGGCCGTCAACGGCATCGCGGTCGGCGGCGCCTCCGAGATCACGCTGTGCTGCGATGCCCGGATCGGCACCCCCGCGACAGTCTACTTCCAGCCGGAGAACGGGCGAGGCATCACGATCTCCAACGCCTCCAGCGTCCTGCTGCGCCGCCTCGTGGGCAACCACGCGATGCGGATCGTCCTCGGCTCGCCCAAGGTGCGAGCCGAGGAGGCGCTGCAGATCGGCCTGATCGACGAGATCGTCGAGCCCGACGCCCTCATCGACCGGGCCCTCGACACCGTCCTCGCCTGGACCCCCGAGGGCAACACGACTGCACTCCACCTCCCGCTCCTGCGGCCCCTTCCCGAGGAGGTCGAGGCGGCGTTCGCCCGCGAGGACGTCGCGGCGGACGCGTCGTGGGAAAGCGGCGTACTCACCGCCGGCATCGCCGGCTTCCTCGACGCCCAGGCCGCGCGGCGCTGACCGCGCCAACACCCACCTGACTCACAAGGAGACCGACATGATCGAGACCCAGGCGGCGGTGCTCACCGCCCTCAACGAGCCGCTCGAGCTCACCACGATCCGGGTCGACGACCCGGAGCCGCACGAGGTGCGGCTGAAGGTCACCAACGTGGGACTGTGTCACAGCGACCTCCACTACATGACCGGGTCGGTGCCCACCGGCATCCCGGCCGTCCTCGGTCACGAGGTGGCCGGCGTGGTCGAGGCGGTCGGTTCTGCCGTGACCTCCCTGCAGCCGGGCGACCGGGTGACCGGTGCGCTGACGCCGTCGTGCGGACGCTGCTCCTACTGCGAGGCGGGCCACTCCACGCAGTGCGTGCGCCTCGACGAGGTGCGCGAGCGGAAGCGTCCCGGATTTGAGACTGTGGACGGCCAGGCCATCGAGCGGCTCGGCTCGATCGGAGCGTTCTCGCAGCACGTGCTCATGCGCGAGAACGCGCTGGTGAAGCTCCCCGACGACGTCCCGCTGCACGTGGGCTGCCTGCTCTCGTGCTGCATCGTCACCGGTGTCGGTGCGGTCTTCCGCGGCGCCGAGGTGCGACCGGGCAGCACCGTCGCCGTCATCGGCTGCGGTGGCGTGGGCTCCGCGATCATCCAGGGCGCCCGGCTCGCCGGTGCCTCGGCGATCGTCGCCATCGACCTCGACGAGGACCGGCTCAAGGCCGCGCGGGGCTACGGGGCCACCCACGTCATCAACGCTGGCGAGGGCGACACCGTCGAGGAGCTGCACCGGCTGCTCGGCGATGGGGTCGACTACGCCTTCGAGGCGGTCGGGTCGGCGCGCACCGCGCAGACGGCGTTCGCGCTGCTGCGTCCGACCGGCACCGCGTGCCTGGTCGGCATCGCGCCCATGGGTACCGAGATTCCTGTGCCGGCGATGGACTTCTGGTACCAGGAGAAGCGCCTGATCGGCTCCTACATGGGGTCGGGCCAGGCCCGTGAGGACATCGCCCAGTTCGCCCGGCTCTACCAGCAGGGCCGACTCCTGCTCGACGAGATGGTCACCCGGGTCATCCCGTTCGCGGAGATCAACGAGGGCTTCGAGCACATGTTGTCCGGCGACGTGACCCGCATCGTCGTCGACCTCCAGTCCTGACCATCCCCTAGCGAAGAGGTGAGCCGCATGGCCAGCCACGACATCACGTTGCCGCAGCCGGTGAACTACATCGCCGACGAGTGGTCCGAGTGCGCCACCCTCGGCGACACCTGGAACCTCGACCCCAACACCCTCGAGCCGGTGCACCGCACGGTCACGACGACGCCGGCGGACCTCGAACGTGCCCTGCGGCACGCCGAACGCTCCTACGACGGCCGTCCCTGGGACGACGAGGCGCGCCAGCAGCGCGCGGAGGTCCTCGACAAGGTCGCCACGCTCCTCGAGGGACGTGCCGAGGAGATCGCCCGGGCCGATGCCCTGACCAGTGGTACGCCCATCGGGTTCACACGGACGGTCGCGGGGTTCCTGCCGTACCGGATCCGGGCCGCGGCCGCCGACCTGCTCGCCACGCCCCGGGTGACGGCCCTGGCGGCCGGCGGTCGCGACGTACGGCTGCACAAGGTGGCGTGGGGCCCTGCGGCGATCCTGACGCCGTGGAACGGGCCCAGCTTCATCCCGGCAGCCAAGGTGGTCAGTGCGATCGCTGCGGGCTGTCCGGTGATCCTCAAGCCGTCGGAGCACGCGCCGGCGAGCGCCCAGATCGTCGCTGAGTGCTTCGTCGAGGCGGGGCTGCCCAGCGGGGCCTTCCAGCTCCTGCACGGCACGGGCGACGTCGGCGCGGGGCTGACGTCGGACCCTCGGATCAAGGTGGTCTCGTTCACGGGTGGTCCCGGAGCGGGCCGTGCCATCGCGCGCGCCGGCGCCGAGGACTTCAAGGTGCTCCAGCTCGAGTTGGGTGGCAACAACCCGGTGATCGTGCTGGAGGACGCCGACGTCGACGTCACCGCCAACGGGATCCTCGAGGGCATGACGAAGATCAACGGCCAGTGGTGCGAGGGGCCGGGCAAGGTCCTCGCGCCGCGGGCGATGGTCGAGCCCCTGGTCGAGGCCCTGACCGAGCGGATCTCGAAGCTCGTCGTCGGCCACTCGCTCGACGAGGCCTCGCAGGTCGGCCCGATGTCCAACCAGCCGCACTTCGCGACCCTGCAGAGTCGCATCGAGGGGCTGTGGGAGCTGGGAGCGACCATCCACCGGCCCGCGCAGCTGCCCGACCTCGGCGGCCTCTTCATGTCGCCGGCGGTCGCCGTCGGTGCCGATCCGGAGAAGGCGACCGCCGAGCTCTTCGGGCCACTGGTCTCCCTCCACGCGGTCGACTCCGAGGACGAGGCACTGCGCATCGCGAACGCCAACCCGTCGGGGCTGGATGCCTACGTCTTCGGCAGCGACACGGACCGGGCGATCGACGTGGGCGCGCGCATCATCGCGGGCGAGGTGCGCGTCAACGGTGCAAAGGTCGCTGATCTCGGCGACGACTCCGCACAGAGCTTCTGGGGCCCGTCGGGCATCGGCGGGCACGGGCCGAACGAGTCGGTCCGGGTCTTCTGCGGTGACCGGGTCGTCGGAGTGGACTCGCCCGAGCTCCCACTCTGAGCCGAGGAGGAGCCGGCGTCAGCGTCCTGCTGGCGCCGGCTCGATCCCTGCCGTGAGCCAGGCGTCGAGGGCGGCGGCGGCCACGTCCATCTGCCTCGCCGCGACAGTGCGGTCGCCATAGGTGAGCCAGTTGACGGCGAAGCCATCAGCGAGGGTCGCGAGGACGTAGGCGAGCTCCTCGATGGACTCGTCGGCGACGGGCTCTGTGCACGCACGCCTGAGCTCGGTGCGCAGTGTGTCGAACGCCTGGTCGTAGACCGCGATGCCGCGATCCTCGTGCTGGCGACGCGCCCAGCTGATCAGGTCGAACGTGGCCGCGGTGAAGCTGGGGGAGTCCAGGTAGGTCTGCATGACGCCCCGCAGGATGCCGCGCGCCGCATCCGCCAGCGAGGTCCCCGGGTTGCTCTGCTCGATCGTCTCGCGGTACTGACCGGCCACGTAGGCGAAGACGTCGGTGAAGAGCGCCTCCTTGGAGTCGTAGCAGTAGTGCAGCATCGCCAGGTTGGCCTTGGCCTGGTCGGCGATCTTGCGCGTGGTCGCGCCGTCGATGCCGTGCGTGGCGATCACCTCGACGGCGGCCTGGATGAAGTCGTTGCGCCGCTGAGCGGCGGGAATGCGTGGCACGAGAACTCCTTCCCGGGGAGCGCCCCACGACTAGGACGCTTGATTAAGTCGCTACGGGCCGAGGGTAGCAGCCGACATGTGACCAACGAGGGGGCGGCGGTCGATTTTTCTTGGTCAAACACCTTGATCAGATGACTAACTTCAACTTAACGTGGGTCACGTCACACCTACGGCCCGGACGATCCGGCCACCACGATTCGGAGAACGGCATGACTCAGACGCACGAGAGGGGCGGGCGCTCGACGGCCGCGACAGAGACCGGCGCCAGCAAGGCGCGACTCATCGCCATCGGCTCGCTGCTGGTCGTCCTGACCAACGCGATCATCTTCATCCTGCCGCCGCTGCTGCCCGTCATCCAGGCGCAGTACGGGCTCGAGACCGTGGCCGAGACGATGTGGCTCTTCACGGGGCTCACCCTGGGTGGAGGCGCGGGCTTTATCCTGCTGCCGCGCCTGGCCGACCTGCACGGCGACCGCAACGCCAACGTCGCCGCAGCGGCCTTCCTCACGGTCGGGGCGTTCGCGCCGGCGGTGGGTGACTCCTACGCCACCCTGCTCGCCGGCTGTTGTCTCATGGGCTTCGGCAGCGCGGCCCAGGTGCTCCCGCTCGGCTTCCTGCGGAGGGGCCTCGGCGAGGGCGGCATCGGTGCCGCGGTCGGGGTCCTGGTCATCGGCACCGGCGTGGGCATTGTGGCCGGCATGATCGGTGGTGGGCTGATCGTCCAGAACCTCTCGCTGCAGACCTTCTTCGTCATCCTCACCGCCGTGGGTGCGGTGACCACGCTCGCGTCGTACGTGATGATCCCGCACGCTCCGCCCGCCGAGCGGACCGGCCGCATGGGCGTCGTCGGCACGGTGTGGATGATCGCCTGGCTCGCCGCCATCCTGCTGACGCTCACGCAGGGCCTGGTCTGGGGCAACGCCGCGCTGATCCCCTTGGTGCTCGGCGTGGCCGGAGGCATCGCCTGGTTCCGGGTCGAGCGCAGGTCGACCACGGCGGTCTTCGACGTCACGCTGATGAAGACGCCGCTCGTCACCGCCTCGTGCATCTGCATCGCGCTCTTCGCCGCCGTCAACGCGGCCTTCCTGCTCCTCGTCAGCACCTACGCGCAGATCATCCCCGAGGCGCTGCGCCCGGTCGACGCCTACGGCCTCGGCCTCAGCGCCCTGGAGACCGGCTGGCTCATGGTGCCGTTCGCGGTGACGTTCGTCGTCGGCGGCGTGATCGCCGACGGCCCGGTCAACAACGGCCGTGCCGTCCCGGTCTTCGTCGGTGGAGCGCTGATCAGCGCGGCCGGGCTCGCGTGGCTCGCCGTCGCCCACGACCAGCAGTGGCACTACCTCGTAGGCGCCGCGATCATCGGCCTCGGCTGCAGCATCGGCTACGCCGCCGGCTTCACGCTGGTGCAGCTCGCCGTGCCCGAGGAGAAGGCGGGCATGGCGACCGGCATCGCCGGCACCTTCCTGGCGGTCGGCTTCGCGTTCGGCACGGCCCTGGTCACCGCGGACCTCAGCGCCTCCCTCGTCCCCGTGCCCGGCACGACCCTCGAGGTCGCCGCCGAGTCGCTGTACGGCGCCGGCTACTCGATCGCGGCGGTGCTCGCGCTCCTCGTCATCGTGACCGTGCTCGTCTCCCGTGCCCGCTCCGCGCGACGCGCCCCCGCGGTCGGCTCCTGACCGGGCGCCACGCTCCGCACCCCGACCACACCGACACCACCAGAAAGAAGTGAGCTCATGAGGGACGACATCTACGCCCTTGCCTTCCTGATCGGCGACCTGGTCATGATCGCCGGCGGCTACTGGGCCGGCTGGAAGTTCATCAAGCACTACGGCAACTACCTGCTCGGCATCGAGTGGTTCATCATCGCGACCTCGGGCGTGAACTTCCTGGTCTGGGCGCTCCGGTTCGCCGAGGACAAGGAGGCCGGCGCGGAGAGCCCGCAGTACGCCGTCGCCTTCTTCCTGGACGCCTTCTCGCGGTCGATCGGCGTCACCCTGCTGCTCGTCGTCGGCTTCCTCGCGGTGACGCACCGCCACAGGTCGACCATCGTCGTCGACGTCGCTGTCCTCGCGGTCGGGCTCGGGTTCGGTCTCTACCTGGGCCAGCCGAAGTTCCAGGACCACGTGGACGCATCCGGTCACCACATCCTCTACCCGGTTCCGGCAACGATCTACCTCGTCATGTGGCTGCTGACGCTGCTCTTCCTGCTCTACGTCACCAAGCGTCTGTGGAGCATCGGCGCGACCAAGGTTGCGGCCGCCACCCTGGTCGTCAGCGTGGCGGCCACGGGCATCGTCCTGTGCTACGACTTCTTCCCGTTCCCGGCCTCCGTCGACCCGCTCGAGGACCGCCCGCTCTTCTACGCGCTGGCACTCACGACGTGGGGCCTGCAGCTGTTCACCTACTTCTTCGCCTACCGCGCGCTCCACGACCACAACGTGGGGACCGGCGTTGACGAGGCCTCGCACGACCGCCAGGCGGCGGTTGCATGAAGACGGACCACGTCGCGTACGAGACGTTCTCCGGCTGGGTCGTCCCGCCGGCTCGCCTTGAGCCGCCGCTGACGGCCGACCTCGACTGCGATGTGGCCGTGATCGGCGGTGGCATCGGCGGGATGTCGACCGCGCTGCGGCTGGCCGAGCGCGGGCGCGACGTCGTAATGCTCGAGGCCGAGTTCTGCGGTCACGGCGCCAGCTCGCGCAACGCCGGCCAGCTCGCAGGGGCACCGGGTGGCGACCTCCAGCTGTTGAACCTGCTGTCGCGCAAGAAGATGCCGGGCATGATGCGGCTCGCCGAGCACGCCGCCCGGTACGTCGAGCAGCTCATCGCCACGCACGGCATCGACTGTGAGTACGAGGCGACCGGCAACGCGTTCGCCGCGACGTCGCGGGGGCAGATGGGCCGCGTGAGGCGGGTGGCGAAGATCGTCACCCGCGCAGGCGGCCACGTCGAGGTCGGCAGCTCTGAGGAGCTCGGTATCCCTCGCGGCTTCGTCGGCGGGATGCGCGAGGTCATCGGAGGTCGGATGAACCCGGGCAAGTTCAGCCTGGGCCTGCGCGAGGTCCTGCTCGGGTCGTCGGCACGGGTCTTCGAGAAGACCAGGGTCACCGACGTCGCCCGGGTCGGATCGGGCGTCGTCATCACCACTGCGCAGGGGAAGGTACGTGCGGCGAAGGTCGTGCTCGCCACCAACGCCTACGCCGGCGAGTGGGACATCACGCCCCGGCACCTCTCCGTTCCGATCTACGTCGCCGAGGTGGAGACCGAGCCGATCGACCCCGCGCGGACCGCAGCGCTCGGGTGGACCAGTGGCATGGGCCTGGTCACGCAGCACGCGATCATGGAGAACTACCGGCTCACCCCGCGCAACACGATCGTCTTCGGCGTACGCCGCCTCGAGCGCGGCACGAGCTATCCCCTGCAGGAGAAGGCGCCCAGCCGCGAGCTGGTCGAGGAGCTCGCGCGCGGGTTCGAGACCAGGTTCCCGTCGCTGGCGGACGTTGCTGTCGCGCGCGCCTGGGGCGGCTGGATCGCGATCACCTCGTCGTGGCTGCCGCTCGCCGGACAGATCGGCGACGACATCCACTACTCGATCGCCTGCAACGGCCACGGCCTCGCGCAGGCGCCGTACGTCGGAACGCTGATCGCCGACGCCATCGTCGACGGCGTACGGCATGAGGATCTGCAGACGCTGTGGCAGGAGAAGCCGAGGTTCCCGCGCCCGATGATGATGGGCCGCCCCGGCCTCCACACGATCTGGGCGATCGACCGCTTCAACGACCGGATCAACGGAAGTCGGCGCAACGCGCAGCGCGGAGCCGCTCGGGCGATCGAGGCTGTGCCGTCCGCCTGAGCCAACTGGTGCTGCAACCACGAACGCCCCCGCCGAGACCGGCGGGGGCGTTCGTGCGTGCTGCGTGGATCAGATCCCGCGGTCCCTACGTGCGGGACGTCTTGCGGGGCTCGGCTTCGGCAGACCTCGCTGGCGCTCGGCCTACCTCCGCCTCACTCCTCAGATCCCGCGGAACAGGTTGATCTTGTCGAGGTGCTTCGCGCGGAGCTCCTCGTTCTTCACGCCGAGGCCCTCCTCGTCAGCGAGGCAGAGCACGCCGACCTTGCCCTGGTGCTTGTTGTGGTGCACGTCGAGCGCGGCCTGGCCGGTCTCCTCGAGGGAGTAGACGCGCGACAGGGTCGGGTGGATCTTGCCCTGCGCGACGAGGCGGTTGGCCTCCCACGACTCGCGGTAGTTGGCGAAGTGCGAGGAGATGATGCGCTTGAGGTTCATCCACAGGTAGCGGTTGTCGTACTCGTGCATGTAGCCCGAGGTCGACGCGCAGGTGGTGATGGTGCCGCCCTTGCGGGTGACGTAGACCGAGGCACCGAAGGTCTCGCGGCCCGGGTGCTCGAAGACGATGTCGATGTCCTCGCCGCCGGTGAGCTCGCGGATCGCCTTGCCGAAGCGCTGCCACTCCTTCGGGTTCTGCTTGGTGCCCTCCTCGTTCCAGAACTTGGGGTCGAGCTCGGAGCGGTTGATCACCATCTCGGCACCCATGTTGCGGACGATCTGGGCCTTCTCCTCGTTGGAGACGACACAGACCGGGTTGGCGCCACCGTTGAGGGCGTACTGCGTGGCGAAGCCACCGAGGCCACCGGAGGCGCCCCAGATCAGGACGTTGTCGCCCTGCTTCATGCCGCCACCGTTCTTGGAGACGAGCTGGCGGTAGGCGGTGCAGTTGACCAGACCCGGCGACGCAGCCTCCTCCCAGGTGAGGTGCTCCGGCTTCGGCATCAGCTGGTTGGCCTTGACCATCGCGACGTCAGCGAGGCCGCCGAAGTTGGTCTCGAAGCCCCAGATGCGCTGGGACGGGTCCATCATCGTGTCGCTGTGGCCGTCGGGCGCCTCGAGCTCGACCGAGAGGCAGTGGGCGACGACGCGGTCGCCGGCCTTCCACTTGGTCACGCCCGGGCCAACAGCCAGGACGACGCCCGCGAGGTCGGAGCCGACGATGTGGTACGGCAGGTCGTGGCGCTTGCCGAGGGCCGACTCACGGCCGTAGCGCTCGAGGAAGCCGAACGTCGAGACCGGCTCGAAGATCGAGGTCCAGACGGTGTTGTAGTTGATGGCCGACGCCATGACGGCGACGATCGCCTCGCCCGGGCCGATCTCCGGCATCGCGACCTCGTCGAGGTGGAGCGACTTGCGCGGGTCCTTGTCGCGGGACTGCTGGCCCTCGAACATGTCGACCTCGTCCTTGTGGACGGTGACGGCGCGGTAGGACTCGGGAAGCTCGAGGTTCGCGAACTCCTCGGCCGAAGCCTCGTTCTTGATCGCGTCGAGAATGTTCTGCACTGGGGTGACTCCCTGTGTTCTCAGTTCGGCGGTGTTGCCACATCGGATTGGGGCGAAACAATTGGGGCGAAGCATAAGCGCGCGCACGGCCTCACGGCAGAGGCTGTGCGCGACGTCTCAAGCCGCTTGAAGAGTCCTTCAAGCGGTCAGTTCTGCGGGTGGTGCCGCAGCCCGCTCAGTGGTGGGCGTCGGGGTTCGGCTCGACCAGCTCGACGAGCACGCCGCCGGCGTCCTTCGGGTGGATGAAGTTGACGCGGGAGTTGGACGTGCCGCGCTTCGGCTCCGGGTAGAGCAGGCGGAGTCCGCGCTCCCGCAGGATCTCGCAGACGGCGTCGATGTCGGTGACGCGGTAGGCGAGCTGCTGCAGTCCCGGGCCGGACTTGGCCAAAAACTTGCCGATCGTGGTGTCCGGGGAGAGGGGCGCCAGGAGCTGGATGTGGGACCCGGTGTCGCCCACGGCCACCATGGCCTCGCGGACGCCCTGCTCCTCGTTGGTCTCCTCGTGCGCGACCTTCATGCCGAACTTCTCGGTGTAGAAGGCGATCGCCTCGTCGAGGTCGGGCACGGCGATGCCGACGTGGTCGATGGCGATGAACAGGTGCTCAGGAATCTCGACAGTCATGAGCCACATCCTGCCCCAGCCGTGCACCGGTGCTACGTCGTACGCCGCGTCTCGGGCACCGTGACGGGGTCCACATCCCAATCACCTACTCGCGCCTACGCAGCGGCGACTACGCTCGAGAGCATCCAAGTTTTCTTTACCCAGGAGGCATCCATGTCCGGATCCGTCATCGTCGCGGGTGCGCGCACCCCGGTCGGCAAGTTCCTCGGCGGGCTCTCCAGCCTCTCCGCCGCCGACCTCGGTGGCATCGCGATCAAGGGCGCCCTGGAGAAGGCCGGCATCTCCGGCGACCAGGTCGAGTACGTGATCATGGGTCACGTCATCCAGGCCGGCACCGGTCAGATCACCGCCCGCCAGGCTGCGGTCAAGGGCGGCATCCCGATGAACGTCCCGGCCAACACCATCAACAAGGTCTGCCTCTCCGGCATCAACGCGATCGCGCTGGCCGACCAGCTGATCCGCGCCGGTGAGCACGACGTCATCGTCGCCGGTGGCATGGAGTCCATGTCGCAGGCCCCGCACGTCGTCCCCGGCTCGCGCAACGGCACGAAGATGGGCGACTGGAAGCTCATCGACTCGATGATGTACGACGCGCTGCACGACCAGTTCACCAACCAGGGCATGGGCAACCTGACCGAGGGCTGCAACGCCGCCGGCGCCAAGCTCTCCCGCGAGGAGCAGGACGCCTTCTCCGCGCAGTCGCACCAGCGTGCCGCCGCTGCCTGGAAGAACGGCGTCTTCGCCGATGAGGTCGTGCCGGTCACCATCACCACCCGCAAGGGCGAGACGGTCGTCTCCGAGGACGAGGGCATCATCGCCTCGACCACCACCGAGTCGCTCGCCGGCCTCCGCCCGGCGTTCGCCAAGGACGGCACGATCACGGCCGGCTCTGCCTCGCAGATCTCCGACGGTGCCGCCGCGGTCGTCGTCATGAGCAAGAAGAAGGCCGAGGAGCTCGGCATCGAATGGCTCGCCGAGATCGGTGCCTCCGGCCAGGTCGCCGGCCCCGACTCGACGCTGCAGCTGCAGCCGGCCAACGCGATCGCCAAGGCCGTCGAGAAGCAGGGCATCTCGGTCGAGGACATCGACCTCTTCGAGCTCAACGAGGCCTTCGCTGCCGTCGGCATCGAGTCGGCCCGCCAGCTCGGCGTCTCCGAGGAGAAGGTCAACGTCAACGGTGGCGCCATCGCCATCGGTCACCCGCTCGGCATGTCGGGTGCGCGCATCACGCTGCACCTCGCCCTCGAGCTCGCCCGCCGCGGTGGCGGCACGGGTGCTGCTGCCCTCTGTGGCGGTGGCGGCCAGGGTGACGCGCTGATCATCACGGTCCCCGCCAAGGCCTGATGAGCTCCACGCACAACGCTGTGACGGCCGGCCGACCCTCGGGTCGGTCGGCCGTCGCCGTTCCCGAGCTCATCGAGCAGGCGCGCGCCGGCTCGCCGCGCGCAGTCGCCCGGCTGATCACCCTCGTCGAGGAGGCCTCGCCGCTGCTGCGCGAGGTGATGGCGGCCCTGATGCCGTACGCCGGCCACGCCCGCATCGTCGGACTGACCGGCTCGCCCGGCGTCGGCAAGTCGACCTCGACGTCGGCGCTGGTCACCGAGCTGCGCAAGCAGGGGCAGCGCGTCGCCGTGCTCGCGGTCGACCCGTCGTCGCCGTTCTCCGGAGGAGCACTGCTGGGCGACCGCGTGCGGATGTCGCTGCACGCCACCGACCCCGACGTCTACATCCGCTCGATGGCCTCGCGCGGTCACCTCGGCGGCCTCTCGTGGGCGACCCCCCAGGCACTGCGGGTGCTCGACGCCGCCGGCTTCGACACGATCCTGCTCGAGACCGTCGGCGTCGGCCAGAGCGAGGTCGAGGTCGCCGGGCTCGCCGACACCACGGTCGTCCTGCTCGCGCCCGGCATGGGTGACGGCATCCAGGCGGCCAAGGCCGGCATCCTCGAGATCGGCGACCTGTACGTCGTCAACAAGGCCGACCGCGACGGTGCCGCCCAGGTCTCCCGCGACCTGCGCGGCATGCTGTCGCACTCCGAGCGCGCCGCCGAGGCGTGGAAGCGACCGATCCTCAAGACCGTCGCCCAGGACGGCACCGGTGTGCCGGAGGTCGTCGCCGCGATCGGGGAGCACCGCACCTACCTGGAGTCGACCGGCGAGCTCGCGCTCCGGCGTACGAAGCGGGCCCGGGTGGAGGTCGAGGAGATCGCCTTGGGCGAGCTGCGGCGACGCTGGGGCGCGGTCTCGGGGAGTGCCGAGCTCGACGTGCTGGCGGCTCGCGTGTCGACCGGCGACCTCGATCCGTACGCCGCCGCGGACGAGCTGCTCGAGGCTCCGTAGCCCGTCCGAAGGCTTCCGGCGCCGCTGCGCGGCGAGCCTCCGTGCGTACGCGTGGTGCTGGTGTTACCAATGGGCTTGATCTGTGCGCCGCTGCGGCGCGCCCTCCGGGACCCTGAAGGACGTCTGCGATGAACGCCAAGAAGCTCGTGCTGCTGGTGCTGGTGGTCTTCATCGGCTTCTGGCTCTACCAGGACCCCCAGGGCCTGGCCGACGTGGCGGCTGATGGCGGCGGCAAGCTCTGGTCGCTCACGACCGACCTCTTCGACTCGGTCATCTCCTTCGTCTCGAGCTTCCTGGACCAGACGGCCTGAGCCCCTGATGGGCCTCCTGCAGCGCTTCGCTGATCCCGCGATCGGCAAGCACCTCCTGCGTGACGAGGGCGAGGTCATCGTCGACGAGGTCGGCCACCACTGGATCGTCTACACGCTCCCGGTCATCGAGGTCGTCGGAGCGGTGGCGCTGCTCTGCGCGACGCCGTTCGTCGCGCTCGGGATGGCGTGGGTGCCGATGCTGCTCGCGCTCGCCGTCGCGCTGCACGCGCTCTGGCAGGCCCTCTCCGAGCACATGGACCGGTTCGTGGTCACGAACATGCGGGTCTTCCGCGTCCAGGGCGTGCTCGGCCAGCAGGTGGCGACCATGCCGCTCAGCCGGATCCTCGACATCACGGTGACCAAGCCGCTGCAGGGTCGACTGCTCGGCTACGGCCACTTCGTCTTCGAGTCCGCGGCGCAGGAGCAGGGCCTGCGCGACATCCGCTACGTCGCCCGCCCCGACCAGCGGGACCTCGCCATCCAGCGGGTGGTCGCCCGCGCCGGCCTCCGACCCTCTGTGAACTGAGCGCTTGCCCATCGGGGAGGATGGCCCCATGACGCAGCAGCCGTTCTCCCGTCCTGGTGCCATCGACCTCTCGGCGCTCAAGCGCCCCGCCGCTCCGTCCGCCCCTGCCGGTGACGCCCCGGCCGCCGGCGGCGTCGCGCGTGCCTACTCGGTGACGCTCGACGAGCAGAGCTTCCAGGGCGTGCTCGAGGCCTCGATGCACGCTCCCGTCGTGCTCGCCTTCTTCGCCCCCGAGCGCTCGCCCGAGACCTCGGCGTACGCCGATGACGTCGCCTCGGCGGTCGAGACGCAGGAGGGCCGGTTCCTCTGTGGCCTCGTCGACGTGGACGCCAACCCCCAGCTCGCGCAGGCGATGCAGATCCCGACCGTGCCGCTCATGTTGATCCTGCTCGACGGCCGCCCGGTGACACAGCCGATCACCGGCCTGCTCTCCGGCGAGGAGATCGACACGCTGCTGCAGTCGATGGCCCAGCAACTCACGGCGCAGGGCATCACGCAGCGCCACAAGCCGCGCGCCACGGTGGCGGCCGAGGGTGACGAGGATGCGGTCGACCCGCGCTACGCGCCCGCCCAGGAGGCGCTCGAGCGCGGCGACATCGACGCTGCCGTCGCGGAGTACCAGAAGCTCGTCGACGGCAACCCCGCCGACACCGAGGCGGCCGCCGGCCTGGCCATGGCGAAGGTCCTGCAGCGCACGTCCGGCGTCGACCTCAACGTCGCGCGGACCGCTGCCGCGGAGAGCCCGGACGACGTGGACGCGCAGACCCTGGTCGCCGACCTCGACCTGCTGGGCGGCCACGTCGACGACGCGTTCAACCGCCTCGTAGGGCTCGTCGCCCGCACGTCCGGCGACGACCGGGCCCGTGCGCGCGAGCACCTGATCGGTCTCTTCGCCGCCGTCGGCAACGAGGACCCGCGGGTGCTGCGTGGCCGTCAGAACCTCGCCTCCGCGCTCTTCTGACCGTCGGGGCCGGCGGAGCAGTTAGCCCCGGAGGGCGTCGACCACCGCGCGGATCGCGGGGGAGGTCGCGCTGCTGCGGCGGTGCAGCACCGTGACGGTCCGCGTCGGCACGGGGTCGTACGCCGGC
>NZ_DATIHB010000045.1:0-29724 GCF_035481145.1 Nocardioides sp.
CCCCCGCCGATCGGCGGGGGCCTTCGTGCGTCCGGAGGGCGGCTCAGCTCGGGCGGTCGAAGAACGCCGCACCCATGCGGGCCACGCGGTCGGAGACGGCGAGGACCGGAGCCTTCACACGGGCGGGCGCCACGCCGGCGACGGCTGAGGCGGCGACCTCGACGGCACGCCGCGGGAGCGGCACCTGGATGTTGCGCTTGGCCTCCGCGCAGTCGCCGTGCATCTCCGCGGGTGAGCTGGCGTCCTCGTAGGGCACGGTGTCAGGCTGCTTCACAGTCGTCATGGCCTCGACGCTAGGGACTACCGACGGGTACCTGAACCCCTACCGGACGGTAGTCTTCCGCGCATGTCGCTGCTGATCACCGGCTCCATCGCCACTGACCACCTCATGACCTTCCCGGGCCGGTTCGCCGACTCGCTCGTCGCAGAGAAGCTGGACAAGATCTCGGTCTCGTTCCTCGCCTCCGACCTCGAGGTACGCCGAGGTGGTGTGGCCGCCAACATCGCCTTCGCGCTGGCCCGGCTCGGCGAGCGCCCGGTGCTGGTGGGCGCGGTCGGTGAGGACTTCGCGGAGTACCACTCCTGGCTCGACCGCCACGGCGTCGACTGCTCGTCCGTGCACTACTCCGAGACGCAGCACACCGCGCGGTTCACCTGCACCACCGACACCGAGATGAACCAGATCGCCTCGTTCTACCCGGGCGCGATGGGTGAGGCCGGCCAGATCGAGCTCAAGCCGATCGCCGACCGCGTCGGGGACCCGACGTACGTGCTGATCGGTGCCGACGACCCGGGGGCGATGCTGCGCCACACCGAGGAGTGCAAGGAGCGTGGCTACACGTTCGTCGCGGACCCCTCGCAGCAGCTCGCCTTCGCCGACGGCGACCTGATCCGTCCGCTCATCGAGGGCGCGGACATCCTCGTCTCCAACGAGTACGAAGCAGAGCTGATCGTCACCAAGACCGGGTGGAGCGCGGACGAGGTGCTCGGCAAGGTCGGCACCTGGGTGACCACCCTGGGCAAGGACGGCGTCCGGATCCGTGACAAGGACGGCCTGCTGGTCGAGGTCGGCGTGCTCGACGGCGTCACGCCCGTCGAGCCGACGGGTGTCGGCGACGCCTTCCGCGGCGGCTTCCTCGCTGCGCTGACCCGCGGCCTCGGCTGGGAGCGTGCGGCGCAGCTGGGCTGCACCATCGCGGCGTACGTCGTGGAGACGGTCGGCACGCAGGAGTACACCGCGACGGCCGACGAGATGCTGACCCGCCTGGGTCAGACCTACGGCGAGGCAGCCGAGAAGGAGATCCGCGAGGCGCTCGCGATCTGACGGACCTACAGGAGGCGGCGCACCACGTGGACGGGTGTGCCGTCTTCTGCCATTTCCTCGCCGACGTACGCCTGGCCGCGCATGCGGCACCACGCCTGCGTGTCGACGCGTGCCGCGACGTCGGTGGCCGCAACCGCGATCTCGTCGCCGACCTCGACGGCCGGCAGTGCCTTCGCCAGCGCGATGATCGGCGCGGGGCACCGCAGGCCACGGCAGTCGAGCTCGAGCCTCACAGCCCGACCTCGGCGCGGATGTCGCGCACCACGTCGGGCAAGAGGGCGAGGAAGCGGTCGACCTCGTCCTCGGTGGTCGTCCGGGTGAGGGAGAGACGCACGTTGCCGTGGGTGAGCACGCCCATGGCCTCGAGCACGTGGCTCGGTGCCAGCGTCGAGGCCGTGCAGGCCGAGCCCGACGCCACACCGAAGCCCTTCTCCGCGAGGCGGGTCACCAGCGCCTCGCCGTCGACGTACAGGCAGGAGAAGGTGACCAGGTGGGGGAGCCGGTCATCCGACGCGCCCACGACCTCGACGTCGGGGATGCCGGTGACGGCTTCGCGGACGCGGGCGACCAGCGCGTGCTGGCGGGCGCTGGTCTCCGCGCGCTCGGCGACGACGGCCTGGAGCGCCGCCGCCGCGGCGAGGGTCGCGGGGACGTTCTCGAACCCGGAGCCGCGCTCGTCGACGCGGTCGTCGGCGGGGTAGGGGTTGCGCCACGGCGAGCCCTTGCGGACCAGCAGTACGCCAACACCGGCCGGACCGCCCCACTTGTGCGCCGATCCGGCAGCGACCGACCAGCCACGGGGGAGCGGGATGCGGCCCATCGAGGCACAGGCGTCCATGAACAGCGGAGCACCCGGTGCGGCATCCGCGAGCTCGTCGATCGCCTGGAGCGTCCCGACCTCGTGGTTGGCCGACTGCACGGCCAGGGTCGACGTGCCGTCGACCTCCTCGAGTGCCTCGTGGACGGTGCCGGGGAAGAGGCGACCCTCGCGGTCGACCGGTAGGGAGCGTGACGTGGTCGCGAGCATCGACGCCGCCCAGTCGGCGGCGTGGAGGACCGAGGAGTGCTCGACGGCGGAGTGGAGCAGCGTGGTGCCGCGCCTGCGTTCGCCGAGCAGCCCGAGGAGGCCACGGTGGACAGCGTCGGTCCCGGAGGTGGTGAACGAGACCTCGTCGCGACGTACGCCGAGGGCAGCAGCGGTGGCCTCCCGCGCGTTGTCGAGGATCAGCCGCGCGTTGCGTGCCTCGGCGTGGAGTCGCCGCGGGTCGGCCCAGCCGTGGTCGAGCGCCGCGAGGAGCGCCTCGCGGGCCGCAGGATGCAGTGGCTCGGCCGAGGCGGCGTCGAGATACCCGGCGTGCGGGTCGGAGGGCAATCTCACACCACGAACCTACCGGGCGGGCTGGGACACAAGAGCCCCACTTGTTCCGCTAGAGTCCGCGTATCCGTGAAGTCTTAGAGGAAGGCTCGTTGTGGGTCTGCACATGACCAGGCGTGCTCGCCAGACGGCGCTTGGGGCGTTCGTCGGCGCCAGCTTCCTTCTCCTTGGCGCCTGTGACGCCGAGACCGAGAAGCAGATCGACCGCTGGGCCATGCCCGGCAACTCCCCGGGCACCGAAGAGGGCCAGCTGATCTTCGAGCTGTGGAAGGGCGCGTGGATCGCCGCCCTGATCACGGGCGCGATCACCTGGGCGTTCATCTTCTACGCCTCGTGGCGCTTCCGTCGCCGCAGCGACGACGAGATCCCCGTGCAGACGCGCTACAACCTGCCGCTCGAGATCTTCTACACGATCGCCCCGATCATGATGGTGATCGTCTTCTTCGCGCACACCGTGCGTGTGCAGGAGGCCGTCCTCAACGAGACCCCGGAGCCGGACAACTGCGTCCAGGTCGTGGGTCAGCAGTGGTCGTGGACCTTCAACTACAACGAGTCGTGCGACGACATGGACGGCAAGGTCACCTACGTGGCCGGCACCGGTTCGCAGATCCCCACGCTCGTCCTGGAGAAGGGCAAGACGACTCAGTTCTGGCTGTCGTCGCCCGACGTCATCCACTCCTTCTGGATCACCGGCTTCCTCATGAAGATGGACATCATCCCCGGCCAGGAGGGTGAGGCGCGCAACCACTTCTCCGTCACTCCCGACAAGGTCGGCGACTACCGCGGCAAGTGCACCGAGCTCTGCGGCGTCTACCACTCGCGGATGCTCTTCAACGTGAAGGTCATGGAGAGCGCCGAGTACGACGCCTACATGGCGAAGCTGGCCCGGGACCCGGAGCACGTTTCGGACTCGCCGCTCCTCGGCGGCGAGCACGCCACCACCACCGCCGGCCTCGAGGCCGACGAGACCGAGACCGGAGGCCACGAGTGAGCGCGGCAACTGCGCCCCTGACCGCCAGCGACCGTAAGCCGCTGGGCACGAACATCTTCCGTCTCCTGACGACCACCGACCACAAGCTGATCGGCAAGATGTACCTCGCGACGTCGTTCGCGTGGTTCATGTTCGGTGGCCTGCTGGCGCTCCTCATGCGTTCGGAGCTCGCCTTCCCGGGCACGCAGGTCGTCAGTGACGAGACGTTCAACCAGCTCTTCACCATGCACGGCACGATCATGCTGCTGCTCTTCGCGACGCCGCTCTTCTTCGGATTCGGCAACGTCGTGATGCCGCTGCAGATCGGTGCTCCTGACGTCGCGTTCCCGCGTCTGAACATGCTGAGCTACTGGCTCTACCTGTTCGGTGGCCTCATCGCCGGCGCCGGCTTCCTCACCCCGGAGGGTGCGGCCGACTTCGGCTGGTTCGCCTACACGCCGCTCTCCAGTGAGATCCGCTCGCCGGGCATCGGTGGAGACATGTGGATCATGGGCCTCTGGATGGGTGGTCTGGGCACCATCCTGGGTTCGGTCAACTTCATCACGACGATCATCTGCATGCGTGCTCCCGGCATGACCATGTTCCGGATGCCGATCTTCGTGTGGAACGTCCTGATCACGTCGCTGCTGGCGCTCCTGGTCTTCCCGATCCTCGCCGGCGCGCTGCTCATGCTCGAGGCCGACCGTGCGCTCGGCGCACACGTCTTCGACAGCAGCCACGGTGGCGCCATCCTGTGGCAGCACCTCTTCTGGTTCTTCGGCCACCCGGAGGTCTACATCATCGCGCTGCCGTTCTTCGGCATCGTGACCGAGATCCTCCCGGTCTTCAGCCGCAAGCCGATCTTCGGCTACGTCGGCCTCGTCGGTGCCACGCTCGGCATCGCGATCCTGTCGGTCGCCGTCTGGGCGCACCACATGTTCGTCACCGGAGCGGTCAACCTGGCCTTCTTCTCCGGCATGACGTTCCTGATCGCCGTCCCGACAGGCGTGAAGTTCTTCAACTGGATCGGCACGATGTGGGGCGGCTCGCTGAGCTTCGACACCCCGATGCTCTGGTCGGTCGGCTTCCTGACGACCTTCCTCTTCGGTGGTCTCACCGGCATCATCCTCGCGTCGCCGCCGCTGGACTTCCACCTCTCCGACTCGTACTTCGTGGTGGCGCACTTCCACTACGTCGTCTTCGGCACGGTCGTCTTCGCCATGTTCGCGGGCTTCTACTTCTGGTGGCCCAAGATGACCGGCAAGATGCTCAACGAGACGCTCGGCAAGATCCACTTCTGGATCCTCTTCATCGGCTTCCACCTGACCTTCCTCGTCCAGCACTGGCTTGGTGTCGAGGGCATGCCGCGCCGTTACGCCGACTACCTGCCTGACGACGGCTTCACCGTCCTCAACCAGATCTCGACCGTCGGTGCGTTCCTGCTGGCGTCGTCGACGATCCCGTTCATCATCAACGTCTGGCTCACGCGCAACGCGCCGTCCGTCGAGGTCGACGACCCGTGGGGCTGGGGCCGGTCGCTCGAGTGGGCCACCAGCAGCCCGCCGCCGCGCCACAACTTCCACACGATCCCGCGGATCCGTTCGGAGTCCCCGGCGTTCGACCTGCACCACCCCGAGATCGCGGCCCTCGAGGTCGAGACCGCTGACGCAGAGGAGCTGACCAAGTGAAGGCTGAGGCTTGGGTCTTCGGATCCGTCACCGCGTTCTGCGCGCTGGTCACTCCGGCGTACTGGGTGATCACGGACGCCTCCGACAAGGGTGGTGACTGGACCGGCACGTCGGCCCTCACGATGACCACCCTGCTCTTCGGCATGTGCACCCTCTACCTCGGGTTCCACGCCTCGCGCATGGACCCGCGTCCCGAGGACCGCAAGGACGGCGAGATCGCCGACGGCGCCGGCGAGCTGGGCTTCTTCCCGCCGTACTCCTGGTGGCCGCTGTGGTGCTCGCTGACCCTCTCGGTCATCGTGCTCGGTGTCATCCTCGCCTGGTGGCTCTTCGCCATCGGCGTCGCGCTCGGCCTGCTGGCCGTGCAGGGCTGGATCTTCGAGTACTACCGTGGAGAGCACGCTCACTGAGCCACTCCACTGACCTCGACGAGGGCCCCACCGCGGTGACGAGCAACACCGCCGGTTGGGGCCTTCGGCGTCTTTCAGGCAGTTAATGTGGTTCCTGCACATCTTCCTGATCTGGAGCTTCCCTGATGACCGCTGGCCTCTCCCGTGCCGTCCGTGTGGCGGCGGGTCTCGGCGCCCTCGCGCTGCTCACGTCGTGCAACGCCGTGCCCGACGTCCTGGGCGGGCCTGCCGACGCGGGCACGCCGACGGCGGAGGCCGTGGTCGCCCCCAGGCTGAGCACCAACGTCCAGGGCACGGCCGTGACGGTCAATTCCCGCGTCGTGGCGACCGCTGCGGACGGCACGTTCTCCGCGGTGACGTTGCGGGCTCGCGACGGCGAGACCGCCGGGTCGACCATCCCCGGCACGATCGCTCCCGACGGCACCACCTGGCGTGCCGGCGCGCTGCTCGAGCCCGCCACGACGTACGTCGTCGTCGCGCGGGTGAAGGACGCTGCGGGCAAGGTCGTGCCGCTGCGTACCCGCTTCGCCACCCAGTCGCTTGAAGGGCACCAGGTCTTCCCGTCGGTCGCGCCGCTGGCCGGTGAGACCGTCGGCATCGGCATGCCCGTGATCGTGGCGTTCGACGCCCCTGTGGCCGACAAGGCACGCTTCGAGAAGCGCATGCGCGTGACGAGCAAGCCGGCCCAGACCGGCGCCTGGCACTGGCTGAGCGACCGCGAGGTGCACTGGCGGCCGCAGTCGTACTGGACGCCCGGCACCGACGTCCACGTCGACCTGGACCTCAACAGCATCCCGGCCGGCGACGGCTTCTACGGCCAGGAAGACCGCGACATCGACTTCCACGTCGGCGACGCCCACGTCTACAAGGTCAACGCGCAGACCCACCAGATGCAGGTCTACTCCAACGGTGCGCTGCTGCGGACGATCCCGGTCACGACCGGCATGCCGGGCTTCACCACGCGCTCGGGCACCAAGGTCGTGGTGTCGAAGGAGCGTGAGCGGACGATGGACGCCGAGACCACGGGCATCAAGAAGACCGATCCCGAGTACTACCGGGTCGAGGTCGAGTACGCCATGCGGCTGACCTACTCGGGTGAGTTCATCCACGCTGCGCCCTGGTCGGTCGAATCGCAGGGCCGCGCCAACGTCTCCCACGGCTGCACCGGCATGTCGACCGAGAACGCCGCCTGGCTCTACGCCATGACCGTCCGCGGTGACGTCGTCGAGACCGTCGGCACCGACGTCGGCATGACCCTCTACAACGGCTACGGCGACTGGAATGCCTCCTTCGCCGACTGGCAGGCCGGCTCCGCCCTCACCTGACGCCGAGGCGGCGCGTACCTGCACGTGGAGGGCGCCGAGGCGGCGCGTACCTGCAAAGTTGTCCACAGGGCGGCGTTGCGCACGTGGCGCGTTGCCCGCTTCTGGCGGACAACTGGGTGCATGAGACTCGCACCCTTGGACTTCCTGACCCCGACCGACCTTCCGGTGCCGCAGGACCGCCCGTTCTCGACAGCTGAGGCGCTCGACTGTCTACACGACTGGCGCAGCCTCGGAGTAGCAGTCGATCGGGGCCTCTTGGCTCAGCCGCTCCGTGGTTGCTATCAGGTCGCGACGCTGGGGGACACCCTCGAGAGCCGCGTCGCGGCGGTTCGCCTCGTCGTACCCGCTGATGCAGTGGTGTGCGACAGAACTGCCGGCTGGCTGCACGGTGCGCCGATGATCCTGGCGCCGGGCGACCACCTGATCACCCCACGCGTGTCCGTCTTCGTCCCCGAGCGTGGCAGGCGCATGCGCAACGGACTGATGGAGAGCGGCTCGCGCGATCTCGAGGACCGCGACATCGTCGAGATCGACGGGCTGCGGGTGACCTCACCGCTGCGCACATCGTGCGACCTGGGACGGCGGCTGCACCGGGCGCAGGCTCTTGCCGCCCTCGACAGCATGCTGCGCTCCGCGACTGTCACCCGCGACGAGATCCTCGACGCTGTCGAGAGGTTTCGCGGGTTTCGCGGTGTGCGTCGGCTGCGGGAGCTCGCTCCACTCGCAGACGGTCGTGCCGAGTCGCCACCCGAGAGTGCCTTGCGGCTCACCTGGCTCGACTGCGCCGAGCTGCCGCGGCCCGATCTGCAGATCGAGATCCCCACACCCTGGGGGACTTCCTACCGGCTGGACCTCGGTGTGCCCGAGCTCGCGTACTCGGGGGAGTACGACGGACCGGAGTGGCACGGGGAGGAGCGTCTTGCCGAGGATCGTGAGCGACGGTCCTGGATCGAGGCCGAGGCCGGGTGGTGCATCGACGCCTTCGTCGCGGCGAATGTCTACGGCCCTACGGCCGATGCGGATGCCCGGCTCCGCACCGGCGTACGTCGGGCCCTCGCTGCCCGGCGTTCGGTCTGGTACTGCGTCTGAATGCAGGTTCGCGCCGCCTCGGCGTGGGTGCGCTGCAGGTTCGCGCCGTCTCGGGGTGATTGGGCTGCAGGTTCGCGCCGTCTCGGCGAAAAACAGGAAGGGCCCGCCGTGCTCCCGTGGGGGAGTGGCGGGCCCTTCTCAGGTGGCCTCGGCGGAGAGCCGCCTCAGGCAGTGCCTCAGTGGCGGAGGCTGTCGCCCTCGACCTCGTGGCGGCCGTCGAACTGGTGGCCGTCAGCCGCGTGGTCCAGGCCGGCCTCGAGCTCGTGCTCGTGGTGCGCGTGGTGGTGCGCCTCCTCGAGCTCCTCGGCGGTCGGCTTCTGCACGTTGTCGGCGAACATCCACGTCGAGAGCTTGGCCCGGGCCTTCTCGGCGCGGCCGCCCTTGCCCTCGACCTTGCCCTCGACCGGCTCAGCGACGACCTCGTCACGCGGGCGAGCGGTGAGGCGGTAGGCCTCGTCGCCGTTGATCGGGAGGTGACGCTCGGAGTAGCCGCCCTCGGGGGACCGCATGATGATGCCGGTCTCGTAGCCGTGGAGGAGCTTCTCGCTGTCGTGACGCTGCAGGGCGATGCACCAGCGCTTGGTGACCAGGAAGGCGATCACCGGCAGGACGAAGACGGCGACGCGCATGAAGTAGGTGATCCACTCCATGTTCATCGACAGCTGGGTGGCGAGCAGGTCGTTGCCGCCAGCGGCCCAGAGCAGACCGTAGACGGTCATCATCGCGGCCAGGAACGCCGTGCGCGTCGGAGCGTTGCGCGGGCGGTCGAGGATGTGGTGCTCCTTCTTGTCGCCGGTCACCCAGGCCTCGAGGAACGGCCAGGCCATCATGATGCCGAGCAGGACCATCGGGGTGACCATGCCCGGGATCAGGATGTTCCAGGAGAGGGTGACGCCGAAGAGGTGGGTCTCCCAGCCCGGCATGATGCGGAGGAGGCCCTCGGCGATGCCCATGTACCAGTCAGGCTGCGAGCCCGCGGTGACCTTCGAGGGGTCGTACGGGCCGTACTTCCAGACCGGGTTGATCGACAGCAGGCCACCCATGACAGCGGTGACACCGAAGACGATGAAGAAGAAGCCACCGGCCTTGGCGGCGTACACCGGCATCATCGGGTAGCCGACGACGTTCTCCTCGGTGCGGCCCGGGCCGGCCCACTGGGTGTGCTTGTGGTAGACGACGAGCAGCATGTGCGCGGCGATCAGGGCGAGGATCAGGCCCGGGATCAGGAGCACGTGGGCGATGTAGAGGCGCGGGACGATCACGTCGCCCGGGAACTCGCCACCGAACATGAAGAACGACATGTAGGTGCCCAGGACCGGCGTCGCCTTGACCAGGCCGTCGGCGATCCGGAGGCCCGTGCCCGAGAGCAGGTCGTCGGGGAGCGAGTAGCCGGCGAAGCCCTCGACGATGCCGAGGAGGATCAGCACGCCACCGATGAGCCAGTTGACCTCACGCGGCTTGCGGAAGGCACCGGTCACGAAGACGCGCATCATGTGCACGAGCATCGCGGCGATGAAGAGCATCGCGGCCCAGTGGTGCATCTGGCGCATCAACAGGCCGCCGCGGACGTCGAAGGAGATGTCGAGCGAGGACGCGTACGCCTCGGACATCTCGACGCCACGGAGCTGGTCGTAGGAGCCCTGGTACTGGATCTCGGCCATCGACGGCACGAACCACAGCGTCAGGAAGACACCGGTGACGAGCAGGACGACGAAGCTCCACAGCGCGATCTCGCCGAGCATGAAGCTCCAGTGGTCCGGGAAGACCTTCCGGATCATCTTCTTCTGCGAGGTGGCCAGACCGAGGCGGTCATCGGCCCACTTGACGACAGCGGAGCCCTTCGCAGCCATGCCCGAGGTCGGGGTGGCGGCGGGGGTGGTGCCGTTGGACTTGGCGACGTTGTCAGTCATTTTCAGCCACGCTCCCAGTAGCTCGGGCCCACAGGCTCCTTGAAGTCGCTCTTGGCGACGAGGTAGCCCTCGTCGTCCACCTCGATCGGCAGCTGCGGCAGTGCGCGGGCGGCCGGACCGAAGACGACACGGCCCTTGTCGGCGAGGTCGAACGTGGACTGGTGGCAGGGGCAGAGCAGGTGGTGCGTCTGCTGCTCCCACAGGGCGATCGGGCAACCCACGTGGGTGCAGATCTTGGAGTAGACCGCGATGCCGTCGTGGGACCACTCGGCCGTGGCCGAGGTGATGTCCTTGGGCTCCATGCGGACGACGATGACGGCAGCCTTGGTCTTGGCGACCTGGAGCTCGACGCCGTGCGCCGAGTTGGCCTCGATCCGCTCGATGTCCTCGGCGGTGGCGCGGGGGTCGAACGCGTGGACCAGACCCTCGGGCTCGGCGTTGACGAGCTGGCCGATCTCCATGTCAGAGGCCTTGATCCAGCGACCGGTGACGTCGTTGACGACGCGGGTGCCGGCCTTCCAGAACGTCTTCTCCAGCGTCTTCTTGCGCAGCGACGGGGTCGCGACCGGACCGAGGTCGGTCAGGACGACGACTGCCGGGACGCCCAGCAGGCCGACAGCGCCCAGGAGCGTGTTGCGCACGAGGGGGCGGCGGGCGATGCCCGACTCCTCGAGGCCGAGCGCGAGGTCGGCGAGGACCTTCTCGCGGTCGGACTCGTCCGAGGCGGCCGGGTGGCGCAGCTCGGAGATCTCGTGGTCACCCATGAGCTTGCGGCTCCACTGGATGACGCCGACGCCGATGAAGAGCAGCGCGAAGCCGAGGCTCAGGCCGAGGAAGAGGTTGGAGGCACCGAACCCGAGGAAGGTGTCCCAGCTCTCCTTGATGTCGAAGGTGTAGTAGGCGACGGCGAAGAGGATCGCGCAGACCATCGACGCGATGAACATCGCCGAGACCTGGAGCTCGGCGCGGCGCGCAGCCTTCGGGTCGATGTCGGTCGGTCGCGGCAGGTGGGCCGGGATGCCCGGGTCCGCGATCGGCTCGGCCACCACCGGGGTGTGCTCGTTGTGGTCGGTCACGCGTCTTCCTTCTTGTGCGAGCGAGCGGTGTGAGCAGCGATCCAGTAGGCGAAGAGGACCAGGACGCCGATGCCGCCGAGCCAGGCCACGAGACCCTCGGCCACCGGGCCGAGGCCCTTCATGCCGAAGCCGCCGTACGCCGGGGTCTGCTCGCGGTCGTTGATCGAGTAGATGTAGGCGATGATGTCGCGCTTGTCCTCGGGGGTGAGGACGGCGTCGGAGAAGAGCGGCATCTGCTGCGGGCCGGTGAGCATGGCCTCGTAGATGTGCTCCTTCTCGACACCCTTGAGCGGCGGCGCGTAGCGACCCCACGGCATGGCGCCGCCGGAGCCCTCGAAGTTGTGGCACGCGGTGCAGTTGGTGAGGAAGAGCTTGCCGCCGCGGACGATGGCCTCACGCTGCTCGTCGGCCGAGAGGCCCTTGACGGAGTCGAGGTCGTACTGGGTCTCGGTCGGCGCGGCCGGGCCGGGCGCGAGCGAGGCGACGTACGCCGCGAGGTACTCGGTCTCCTGCTCGGTGAAGGCCACCGACTTGCGGGGGGCCTGCTTGCCGGTGGCAGCCATCGGCATGCGACCGGTCTCCACCTGGAAGTGGACGGCCGCTGCGCCGACGCCGACCAGCGACGGGCCGAGGTTGGACTTGCCGTCCTCGGCGAGGACGCCCTCGGCGTTCTGGCCGTGGCAGGTGGCGCAGGAGAGGAGGAAGAGCTTGCGCCCCGCCTCGATCCTCTCGGCCTGCGAGAGGCCGTCGGAGCTGTTCTCCGCGGTCGCGGAGGAGGAGAAGGCGGCGAAGAGGCCGCCGGCCATCAGCAGTCCGAGCAGGATGACGAGCAGGCCGGCGACGGGGCCGCGGCGGTGCCGCGACAGTCGACCTGCGGAGCGATTCAGGAGTCGCACGTGATTGGTCCTAGATCTGTCAGGGAGCTTCGGAGGACTACTTGATGAGGTAGATGGTGGCGAAGAGGCCGATCCACACCACGTCGACGAAGTGCCAGTAGTACGACACGACGATCGCGCTGACGGCCTGCTCGTGGGTGAAGCGGCGCGCCAGGTAGGTCCGTCCGAGGACGAAGAGGAAGGCGATGAGGCCGCCGGTGACGTGGAGTCCGTGGAAACCGGTCGTCAGGTAGAACACGGTGCCGTAGGCGTCGGAGGGGATGGTCAGCCCCTCGTGGATCAGCTCGGCGTACTCGAGGGCCTGGCCGCCGACGAAGACCGCGCCCATGGCGTACGTGAGGATGAACCACTCACGCAGGCCCCAGCCCTTCATGTTGAAGAGGGAGCCGGTGCGCCCGACCTGACCGCGCTCGGCGGCGAAGACGCCGAGCTGGCAGGTGAACGACGACAGCACGAGGATCACCGTGTTGGTCGTCGAGAACGGGACGTTGAGCATCTCCGTCTTGACGTCCCAGAGAGCCACCTCCTGAGCGCGGATCGTGAAATACGCCGCGAAGAGGGCAGCGAAGAACATCAGCTCGGAGGAGAGCCAGATGATCGTGCCCACCGAGACCATGCTCGGACGGTCGTGATGCCCGTGCAGACGGGATGCCGGAATCGCTGTTGCAGTCGCCACGGACGGGATTATGCCGGTCCGGGGGCCGGAGGGCACCCCGACCCCCGCATGTTGGGCGTCATAAAGTTCACAGCGTGCTCTTCCCCCTCGGCCTCACGGCGCTGACCGCCGCTCCCGACCTGCCCCGCTTCACGCTCGGACGGGTCTTCACCTCGTGGTCCCTGGACCCATTCCTCACCGTCGTCTCGGTCTGGGTCGCCGGTCTGTACCTCTGTGGGGTCCTCGTGCTCCGCAGCCGGGGCGACCGCTGGCCCCTGGGGCGGACGCTCGCCTTCGTCGTGGTCGGCATGGGCGCCTTCTTCTTCGCGACCTCGTCGGGGATCTCGGCGTACGACACGACCTTGCTGAGCGTCCACATGGTCCAGCACATGATCCTGTCGATGCTCGTGCCGCTGGCGCTCGCGCTCGGCGCACCGGTCACGCTGGCGCTGCGGACCCTGCCGGGCACAAGCAACCGCGGGCCGAAGAGCTGGCTCCTCGCCGTGCTGCACTCGAAGGTCGTGGCCGTCCTGTCGTTCCCGCCGCTCACGCTCGCGCTGTACGTGCTCTCGCCGTGGGCGCTCTACTTCTCCGGCTGGTACGACGCGTCCCTGGAGTCGGCGTACGTCCACGAGATGATGCACGTGCACCTGGTCGTGGTCGGTGCGATGTTCTTCTGGCCGCTGATGGGCGTCGACCCGGTGCCGGGGCGGGTGGCCTGGCCGTTCCGCCTGGTCATGGTCTTCCTGACGTTGCCCTTCCACGCGTTCCTGGGCGTCACGATCATGGCCCAGGACGAGATCATCGGCGCGTCGCACTACGCGGAGCTCCGCGAGGGGCCGATGGCCGCCTGGCTGCCGACGGCCGCCGCAGACCAGGAGCTCGCGGGCGGGATCCTCTGGGGGGCGGGCGACCTGGTCGCGCTCCTCTTCTTCATCGTCCTCTTCGTCCAGTGGGTCCGTGACTCGATGAAGGAGGCCGACCGCGAGGACCGTCGCCTCGACCTGCTGGAGCGGCGCGCTGCCGCGGAGGCACAGCAACGGGAGTGACCGGCCGGGTAGGCTGCGCGGCGTGAGCGAGAACACACTGCGGGTGCTGGTCTACTCCGACGACGTGACGGTGCGGCGGCAGGTGCTGCTCGCCCTCGGCTCGCGGCCCCACCCGGACCTCCCCGAGGTCGAGTACGTCGAGGTGGCCACCGAGCCGGTCGTCATCCAGCAGATGGACGCAGGCCACATCGACCTGGCGATCCTCGACGGCGAGGCCGTCCCGGCCGGAGGCATGGGCATCGCACGCCAGCTGACCGACGAGATCGCCGACTGCCCGCCGCTGGTCGTCCTGACCGGACGGCCACAGGACGCCTGGCTGGCGACCTGGTCACGTGCCGACGCTGCCGTGCCGCAGCCGCTCGACCCGATCCAGCTCGCCTCGGTGGTCACGGGGCTGCTCCGCGAGCGGGTCCCGGCAGGCTCCTGATGGATGCCGCGCAGCTCCGGGCCGCGCAGGCACCTCTCAAGGAGCGGTTCCGCACCGATCCCGAGTCCGCGCTGATTCCGGTCTCGGCGACGGGCAACTGGAGCGAGCCGGGCATCACCGCCACCATCGACGGCTTCACCGGTCCGGTCCGCGCGGGCCTCCACACGGCCACGGGTGGCGACGGCTCCGACGCCTGCAGCGGCGACCTGCTCATGCAGGCGCTCCTCGGATGCGTGGGCGTCACCCTGCGCAGCGTCGCGACCGCGCTCGGTGTCGACGTACGCCGGGCGGAGCTCGTCGCGGAGAGCACCTTCGACGCACGGGGCACCCTCGGCCTCGACCGTGACGTCCCCGTCGGCATCGGTCCGGTCGTGGTGACCGTGGTGCTCGACACCGACGCCGACGACGCCCGGCTCGCGAAGCTGGCCGAGCTCACCAGTCGTTACTGCGTGGTGGGCCGGAGCCTCCGCGAGGAGCCGGTGATCGAAATCCGTCGTGCCGGGCGCCGCGCGGCCCGATAGCCTGCGGGCCATGACGCACACCTGGCCCGACGTCCTCTCCGCCCTGGTCGCCCGCACCGACCTCACGACGGAGCAGGCCGAGTGGGCCATGGGCCAGATCCTCTCGGGCGTCGCGACTCCCGCGCAGGTCGCCGGCTTCGCCGTCGGGCTGCGGTCGAAGGGCGAGGCGCTCGTCGAGATCGACGGCCTGCTCACAGCGATGTACGCCCATGCCACCCCGCTCGAGATCCCGGGCCGGGCGCTCGACATCGTCGGCACCGGCGGTGACCGCTCCAACTCGGTCAACATCTCCTCCATGGCAGCGATCGTGGCCGCCGGCGCCGGTGCGCCGGTCGTCAAGCACGGCAACCGCTCGGCATCGTCGCAGGCCGGCTCGGCCGACGTGCTCGAGGTGCTCGGCGTCCGACTCGACCTCACGCCGGAGCAGGTCGCCGCGGTCTACGAGAAGGCAGGCATCACGTTCGCGTTCGCGCCCGTCTTCCACGGCGCCATGCGCCACACCGGCCAGGCCCGCCGCGAGCTCGGCATCGGCACGGTCTTCAACTTCCTCGGCCCGCTCGCCAACCCGGCGCGTCCGGCCGCCCAGGCGATCGGCTGCGCCGACGCCCGGATGGCGCCGCTGATGGCCGGCGTCTTCGTCGAGCGTGGCGTCGATGCCTGGGTCTTCCGGGGCGACGACGGCCTCGACGAGATCACCACGACCGGCAGCACCACGGTCTACCGCGCCCACGACGGCTTCCTGCAGACGACGGTGCTCGACCCGACCGCCCTCGGCGTCCCGCTCGCGACCGAGGCCGACCTCAAGGGTGGCGACAAGGAGCACAACGCCGACGTCGTACGCCGTCTGCTCGCGGGCGAGCGCGGTCCGGTGCGGGACGCGGTCGTGCTCAACGCTGGTGCCGCGCTGGCGATCCACGACACCGAGGGCGGCGAGATCCTCGCCAAGATCAAGGCCGGCATGGAGCGGGCCGAGGCAGCGATCGACTCCGGTGCCGCCGCCGCGAAGCTGCAGGCGTGGGTCGACGCCTGCACGGCCGTCTGACGGACGCGCCCTAGGCGTCGAGCACCCAGCTCTCGCCCTCGCGGCGGAAGCCGACGTTGCCGTAGTACGCGTTGACCATGCGCGGCGAGGTGATGACGTGGCGCACGCCCTTGGTGGCGAGCATGCCGCTGCGCCGCCAGACGAACTCGCCGGGAGCGAAGTCGCGGTACTTCGGCGTGACGTAGTCGAGGCGGACCTCGGCGGTGTCGCCCTGGATCTCGAGGACGACGACGCCGACGGTCTCGTCGGCCTTCTGCACGAGGAAGATCGTGCAGCCGGAGGTCTGGCCGAGCGTCGAGGGGTCGAAGTCGGGCTGGAAGCGCGCGATGTCGGCCGCGTGCACGTCGAGCACGTGGGCCAGGTAGCTGTCGTCGTGCTGGACCGGGAAGACCTCGAAGGCCGCCGAGTCGTTCATCTCCTGGACGAGGCGCACGACGAACCAGGCGTTGACCAGGACGAAGAGCGCGTTGAGCCCGACCAGCGGCCAGATCTCGAGCCCGACGGCGAAGACCAGCAGCACCGCACAGCCGACCAGGTTGAGGACGCGGAACCGGAGCACGCGGTGCTGCAGGAGCGAGACGACGACGATCGTCGCCCCGGCCCAGCCTGCGATGTCCCAGATGTCCACGTGCGCAGGGTAGTCGTACTCGCCGGTCGCCGGGTCAGCTGATCCGGACCTTGCGGGTGAAGGCTGCCAGCGCGTTGGCCCGGTCGTCGGTGACCGTCGAGGTCACGACGACGACGTAGGTCGCGCCGCGCCGCAGGTCGGCGGAGGGGTTGAGGACCGCCCGGCGCCGGTCGGACGAGAGCGTCACCGTGGCGCGGAGCCAGGTGGTGGTCCCCAGCCTGCGGATCCGGTAGGTCGCCCGGGTGACGTTGCGCACGGGCTCGCTGAAGGTCGCGGTGAACGACGAGCGGGCACGCGGCAGGCTCGGGGTCAGGGAGACCAGCTTCGGCGGGGTGCCGTCGATGCGGATGGTCCGAGACGCCGACGTGCCCAAGGGCGCTCCGGCCGTGTCCAGCGCGCTCACGCTCCACGTCCACGTGCCGTCGGGGACGGTGCTCGTCGGGGTCCACGCGGTCGCCGGCGTGGTCGTCGGCGTGCCCGGCAGCGTGCGGTTGTTGGTGTCGTGGCCGGTCACCCGGTAGGTCGCGGCACCGGCGACGGGGTTCCAGTCCAGGAGCACGGCGTTGCCCCGGACCCAGCTGCCGCTCACCGGCGACACGAGCGTCGGCGCGCCACCGGACGAGGTGAACCGGGCCCAGGCCGACCACGGGCCAGGGTGCTTCGCCGTGGTGCCGTCGTGGCGGCGTACGCGCCAGACGTAGGCGCTGGTGGAGGCGGGAAGAGGGGCCGGCGGCACGTAGGCGGGCTGGCGGGTGGTGACGTTGAGGACCCGGTTGACCGAGCTCGCGGCCGTGTCGGCGTTGCGGTAGACCTCCAGGGTGTACGTGCCGGTGAACGCGAGCGCCTTCCACGTCAGCACCGGGGTACCGGCGACCGCTGCTCCGTTGACCGGCGTCAGCAGGGCCGGCGGCGGGCTCTTCTTCGTGAACTCACGTGTGGGCGACCAGGTGAGGTCGTTGCCCTCGGCGTCCTCGGCCTGGACCCGCCAGTAGAGCTCGCCGTCCGGGTAGGCCTTCGTGAACGCGGTGTACGTCGGCTGGTCGACCACCACCGTGTCGAGCGGCTGGGCGAAGCCGGGGTCGTCGTCGACCTGGATCCGGTACTGCATCGCGGACTGGTTGGCCTGCTCGCCGGTCGCGGCCCAGG
Organism: Nocardioides sp.; assembly: GCF_035481145.1. GTDB lineage: Bacteria > Actinomycetota > Actinomycetes > Propionibacteriales > Nocardioidaceae > Nocardioides. The sequence continues at coordinate 17,532 of NZ_DATIHB010000045.1, forward strand.
TCGTGGCGGCGTTGGTGGCGCGGTAGTCCTGCCAGGTGAAGGTGACCTCGGGCGAGGAGACATCGGTCGTCGCCGGGTCGGTGTTGTGCGCCGGCTCCTGAAGGGCGACGGCGGGGGAGCGCTTGCGGAAGCTGTTCGTCACGCCGAGGCCCGTCGAGACCGGCGACGCCGCGCAGATCGTCGGGGTCTTGCACGGCCGGACGTACCAGAAGTACGACGCACCGGCCTGGCTGTCGGGCAGCGCCTCGCGGAGGGCGGCGTACGTCGGGGTGTAGCGCGTGTTGGAGGTCGCGCCGAGGCGGGAAAGGCTCTCGGTGAGGTTGGTGAAGTCCTCGTCCTCGGAGACGTAGACGACGTAGAGGCCGGCACCCTCCACGGGGTCCCAGTCGAAGACCGGGGTGGCGGGGACGTCGGGACACGGCACGGCGACCTGGCCGATGCGGTCGGCACAGCCCCGGCCGGCGTCCAGCGTCGCGCCGTCGAGGGCGATCTGCTGACCCGTGGCCGCGGCGAGCTGGGCGATCCGGAAGGTGTGGACCGCGCTGGTGTCGACGGGGAGGCCGGTCGCGTCGTACGCGCGGACCATCCAGTCGTAGGTGCCGGTGCTGAGCAGTCGGGTGCTGGTGTCGGTGATCGCCGGGTAGGCGGTCTTCACCCCGAAGACGTCGCTCGAGGTGTGCCCGAACCAGATGTGCTCGCCGGGACCTGCGCCGGGGTCGTGCGCTCCGACGTACACCTGGTAGTAGGCGGCGTCGGGGTGCGGCTCCCAGCGGAACGCAGGAACGCGGGTGGTCGGTTGCGTCGGGTCGTTGCCCGCCAGGGCCTCGAGTGGGGCGGCGTCGGTGTCCGGGAGCGTGCCTGTCAGGGAGAAGCTGCCGTTGTGGGTGAGCACGCTCGGGGAGCCGCCCGCGGGCACTGCCTGCACCGACCACGTGAACGGTCCGTCGGCCGGCTTGAGGGCGGTCTGCAGCGGGGGCGTGTACGACGTGGCGTACGTCGTCGCGGAGGCGACGGTGCTGCCCACGCGGTTGCGGACGACCACCTTGTAGCTCACCGCGTCCCGCTCGGGGGACCAGGTCAGCGTCGGCACCGCGACGGACGCGCCACCGGTGGGGGAGAGGCGGTCGTTGCCCGGGATCACCTGGTCGTCCCAGATGAAGGTCTGCGTCTCGCTGTAGACCCCCTCGATCCCGGGTGCCGCGGACGGCCGGTCGAGCGCGCGGACCCGCCAGTGATAGACCGTGCCCGGTCCCACGTGGCAGTCGTCGCCGTCCAGCACGCTGGTGGAGGCGGTGTCGTGGTTGATCTGGAACTGGTTGGGCGCGTAGGTCGTGCCCGCGACCCGGCACGCGCTGTAGGTGTTCGGCGAGAACTCGGGGTCGGTGCCCAGCTGGAGCTCGTACTCGGTGGCGTGCTGGACCGGCGTCCACTGCAACCACGGGTCGCCGTCGAGGTGGGAGGGCCCGCCAGACCCGGAGGTGAGCGGGTGCACGGCCTCCGGACGGTCCTTCCAGACCCGTTTGAACTGGGCCCGGACCTGCGACCAGGGGGCCTGCTGGCCGTTGGTGTCAACCGCGCGCACGCGCCAGTAGTACTGGTTGTTGTCGTAGGTGACCGGCGGTGAGTAGCGGGTGCCGTAGACCCGGGTCGTCGCGTCGACGTTGGTCGTGCGGGGGTCGACCAGGGTGTTGAAGTCCTGGTCCGTGGAGACCTGGAGCTCGTAGTAGGAGGCGCCCTCCACAGGCTCCCAGTCGAGGACGACGTGCTCGATCTCGAGGTCGGGGTCGTCCGCGGGCGAGGTGACGGTGACCGGCGGCAGCTCGTCGACGCCGAAGGAGACCGGTCCGGAGAAGGCCGACTCGACGCCGTTGCCGCGCGTGGCCCGGACCCGCCAGTAGTAGCTGCCCTTCGGCAGCGGCCCTGCGACGTACGACGTGGTGCGGGTGGTCGCCGTCGTGAGGGGGCTGATGAAGTCGTCGGTCTCGTCGACCTGCACGGTGTACGACGCGGCGCCGGCGACGGCGGACCAGCTCAGCAGCGGCACCTGCTGCGGTGGCTGGAGGACCGCCCCGATGGGCGACTGGGGGACGGGCACGTGCACTGCCCCCACCTGGATCGCTCTCGACGCCCAGGCGGAGGTGGTGCCGGTGGAGGTGACGGCGCGGACTCGCCACACGAGGTTGCCGGCGGGCAGGACCTGGGTGCTGACCAGCCGGCTGTTGGTGGTGCTCACCGCGAGCGCCGGTGAACCGAACCCCGGGTCGTCGTCGACCTGGACGTCGTAGCGCGCCGCGCCCGCGACCCGGGACCACGCGAAGGTCGGGGTGTTGTCGAGCGTGCTCGTGGCGGTCGGCGTCAGCGAGCCGGGTGCCGCCAGGGCAGAGGCGGGTGACGCCACCGCCAATGCCGCAGTCGGCAGCAGTGCGACCAGCGCTGCCCTTCCGGCGCGCCGCCAGGGCGCGCGCGATCCCTCACGCATGTGGGTCCCCTCCCAAGAACTCAGTGCGGCTGACGCTAGGTCGCGGAGCGCGGACGGGGGAGGGAAAGGTGCAGAGACCACCCGTCTGGTGGCGCAACTCTGACCGAACGGGGGACAGGCGGGCGGGTCAGCGCACCGGCTGGTGCACCACGGTCAGCGCGCGTCGCTCGTCGAACGGCACGAGGGTCTCGCGCGAGCGCTGGACCGCGTCGTGGAGGGCGAGGTGGCGGCCGGCGCCCGCGAGCGGGCAGGTCCACTCGCCCTGCACCTCGATCAACCGGATGCCGTCGGACTCCAGCCACCGCAGCACCTGCTCCGACTCCTCGGCGGTCGCAGCCGGCGTCGGGCCGTGACCGGGAAAGACGGTCTCGGCCATCGACCGGAGGCTCTCGACATACGCCTGCGCGTCGGCGCCAGGCGGGATCAGGCCGGCGGCGGCGAGGCGACCGTGGCGCACCACGTGAACCTCCCACAGGCCGGCGTCGTTGCGGCGGGCGGCGACGACCTCGGGGCAACGGGTCAGCGCCGACAGCCGCTGGGTGCGCGCCGCCGCGCGGAGGAAGCCCGCGAGGCGGTCGCGGTGGACGGCCGCCTCCTCGAACCGCTCGTCCTCGACGAGCCGCTCCATGCGCTGGTTGATCGACTCGACGACCTCGTCGGGGTTGCGGAGCAGCGACTCGCGCAGCTCGGCGACGAGTGCGGCGTAGGCGTCGGGGCCCGTGGTGCCGTCGCACGGGGCGACGCAGCGATCCATCTCGGCGAGCACGCAGGCGCTCTTCGACGGGATCCGGGGAAGGCGGTCGTTGCACTGGCGGATCGGGAAGGTCTCGTGGAGCGCAGCGAGCGAGCGCTCGGCCACCTTCTTCGACGAGAACGGCCCGAGGTAGTCGGCGTCGTCGTCGAGCACCTTCTTGACGAGCGAGAGCCGGGGCCACGGCTCCCGGGTCAGCTTGAGGAAGTGGGCCTTCTCGGGGAACCGGGAGCGCCGGTTGTAGCGCGGCTTGTGCTCGGCGATCAGGCGCAGCTCGCGGACCGAGGCCTCGAGAGGGGTCGCGCACTCGATGCCCTGCACCTCGCTGGCGATGCCGACCATCTCGCCCATGCGGGTGCGGGTCTCGGAGGCGGTGAAGTAGGAGCGCACTCGCGTGCGGAGGTCCTTGGAGGTGCCGACGTAGAGCACCCGGGCCCGGTCGTCACGGAAGAGGTAGACCCCCGGCGCGTGGGGGAGCGCCTCGGCGAGGTGGCGCTTCTTGCGCTGGGCGGTCGTGACCCGCGCGGAGAAGGTCTGCAGCTCCTCGAGTGTGTGGACCCCGAGGCCGCCGAGCCGCTCCATCAGACCGTGGAGCACGTCGACGGTGGCGCGCGCGTCGGCCAGGGCCCGGTGGTTGGGCGTGGTGGTCGACCCGAAGAGCTGGGCGAGGGAGGAGAGCTTGCAGTTGGGGGCGTCGTCGCGGGTGATCACCCTACGGGCGAGCTTCGCCGTGTCGAGGACCTCGAACGCCGGCCACGCCCGGCCGGACTGCGCGTTGAAGTGCTGGAGGAAGCCGACGTCGAACGGCGCGTTGTGGGCGACGAGCACGCAGCCCGCGGCGAACTCGAGGAACGCCGGCAGCGCCGACTCGATCGGCGGGGCGGTGGCGACCATCGAGTCGGTGATGCCGGTCAGCACGGCGATGAACGCCGGGATGTGGGCCTGCGGGTTGACCAGGGTCTGGAACTCGCCGAGGACCTCGCCGCCCCGGACCTTGACCGCCCCGATCTCGGTGATCATCGAGCCACCCGCCGCGGAGCCGCCCGTGGTCTCGAGGTCGACGACGCAGAAGGTGATGTCACGCAGCGGGCGCCCGAGCTCGTCGAAGCTCCGCTGGGACTCCCAGCGGGAACGGAGGGCGGTGCTGCTCATGGTGCTGACGCTAGGGCGGACCACCGACAGGACCCGGGAGCGGCGCGCACTAAGGTTGTCCCCGCACCCGCCACACCGACACCTGGAGCACGCCGTGACCGCACCCCTCCCCGACGCGACCAACCGCTGGCGCTGCGGCGGCTGTGGCAACCTCACGCGCTTCGACGTGACGCGCACGCGGCGGACCACGGAGTTCTGGCACTTCGACCTCCAGGGCGAGGCGCTGGTGGAGAACACCGAGCTCAAGTCCGAGGTCGTGGAGTCGGTCAGCTGCCGCTGGTGCGGGCGCGACGACGCCATCGAGCTCGTCGACCGCAACGCCGTCGAGCAGGCCTGACCCACGTCGTACGACGTGATGTGTCGGTGGTGCCTGCTCTGATGCAGGCATGACCACTCGCATCGACTGTGACACCTGCGTGGTGCGCGGGCTCGCGTGCCACGACTGCGTGGTGACCGTGCTGCTCGGACCACCTCCCGAGCTCTCGTTCGACGACGACGAGCGCCGTGCGCTCGACGTCCTGGCCGGGTCCGGCCTGGTGCCACCGTTGCGCCTGGTGACTCCCGTGACGCAGGCCACCGTCGAATCCGCCTGACCGCGGGTGTCGGGTTTGCCGGTCCTGTGGGGCGCCCCGTAGCCTGAGGCGCTCAGAGTCCGGCTCGGGATGGGGAAGTCACGGCCGGACTTCGTCCATGCAAAGGAAGTCCCAACCGTCGTGCGCCTCGGCCAGAAGCGATTCGTCACTGCCCTGACCGGCACCTGTGCCGCCCTGACCCTCACGGTTGTCCCGCTGAACAACGCTTTCGCGAAGCCGTCCATCGAGGACGTGCGGGAGAAGGTCGACCGCCTTTACCAGCAGGCGGAGGTCGCCTCGGAGCGGTTCAACGACGCCCGCATCCTGCGTGACAGGCTGCAGCAGGACCTCGCGTCGGTGAAGGCGGACGAGGTCGCGCAGAAGGCGGTCGTGGACCGCATCGAGTCGGCCGTCGACGGTGCGATCGCCGCGCAGTACGAAGGCCAGGCGCTCTCCGCGACCGGTCAGATGGCGATCACCGAGGACCCGGCCAGCTTCCTCAACCAGCTCACCACGCTGAGCGCCTACAACGACGTCCAGTCGGACACCCTCGCCTCCTACGACCGCGCGCAGGAGGCCCTCGACATCCGCCGCGACGCGGTGGCCGACCGCACCTCCGAGCTGGCGGGCGTCACCCGGCGCCTGGAGAAGGAGAAGGCCGAGGTCGAGTCCAAGCTCGCCGAGGCCAAGGCCACCCTCGCGAAGCTCGAGGACGAGGAGATGCGCAAGTACCTCGCCGCCGTGAGCGCCGGCGAGAACGTCGCGATCCCCAAGGTGTCGGCCTCCGGTCGCGCCGGCCTCGCGGTCAAGTTCGCCATGTCCCAGCTCGGCGACCCCTACGTCTGGGCCGCCGCCGGCCCCAACTCGTGGGACTGCTCCGGCCTCACGATGATGGCGTGGGCCGCCGCGGGTGTCTCCCTGCCGCACTCCTCGCGCATGCAGTCCGGCATGGGCTCGCCGGTGAGCATCGGCGCCCTCCAGCCGGGCGACCTGGTCTTCTACTACAGCCCCGTGAGCCACGTCGCGATGTACATCGGCGGCGGCAAGATCGTGCACGCCCCGCACTCGGGCGCCAACGTCGAGGTCGCCGACCTCCACCGGATGCCGATCACCGGCGCCCGCCGCATGGGCTGACCTCCTTGCTCCGCCGACCGGCCATCCTCGTCGCAGCTGCGGCGGTGATGGCCGGTTGCAGTTCACCGGCCCCCGTCGCCCCTCCAGCGGCACCGACGCTCGACGAGGGCGCGGCCGTGCTCGCGATCGGCGAGCTCGGCGCTGCGCTGACGGCGCAGTCGTCCCCGGGAGACACGACCGGCGACACGACCGGCGAGCAGGCCGTCGACGACGCCGTCGCCGGAGCACGCTCGCTCGGGGTGACCGTCGAGAGGCTCCGCTTCCTCGACGAGGACCCCACCCTCACCGCGACGCTGCCGCGCGGACGCTTCGCGGCGGTCGCCGACCTCGCCTGGCGCGTCGACGGCTTCGACCGCAAGCCCGCCCGCGCCGAGGTCACCGTCCTCCTCGAGCAGCGCGACGGGGACACGCGGATCGTCGGCTTCGGCGGCGGTGACCGCCCGGATCCCTTGTGGCTCACGGGGCCGCTGACCGTCCGGCGTACGGCGGGAGTGGTGGTGGCCGGCGAGGATGCGCAGGTGGTGGAGCGGGTCTTCGGCCTGACGCAGCGCGCCAGCACGAGCGTCGCCGCCACGCTCGGCCAGCCCGTGCGCGTGGTCGTCGAGGTCCCCGCGAGCGCCGCCGATCTGGACCGCACCCTCGGCGCCGACGAGGGCCAGTACGCCGCGATCGCCGCGGTGACCGCACCCGTCGGCAAGGACCGCGGACCGCGCACGCCGGTCCACGTCTTCGTCAACCCCGAGGTGCTCGGTGGCCTCTCGCAGCACGGCGCCCAGCTGGTGATGACGCACGAGGTCGCGCACCTCGCGACCGACGCGGTGCATGCGCAGTCGCCGCTCTGGCTCCTCGAGGGGTACGCCGACCACGTCGCCCTGCGCGGCACCCCGCTGCCGCTGACACGCACGGCTGGCCAGATCGGCGCTCGCGTCCGGAAGGACGGGGTGCCGGAGGCACTTCCTGCGGCCACGGAGTTCGGTGCCCACGCGGCCCACCTCGGTGCGGTCTACGAGGGGGCGTGGCGGGTCGTCGAGGTGCTCGTCGCGGCGCGGGGCGAGGCGACGATGCACGCGCTGTACCGTCGGACCGCGGCGGGGGAGCCCGTCGACACCGCGCTGCGCGCGCTCTACGGCTTCGGCGAGGAGGAGTTGACCCGCAGATGGCAGGACGACCTCCGCAGGATCGCGGCCCTGCGTCCCGGCGCGCGCTGACCGACCGCACCGTCGGCTTCGCCCTCGTGGTCGCGGGCTTGCTGCTGCTCGGCTGGCTCGCGGTGGTGCTGGTGCCCTGGCACCCGGTGCCGGGCGGTGAGCCGCGGCCGGTGCCAGCCTCCGACGCCTTCACCGCAGCCGAGATCGACCGTGCGGAGGCCTGGGCCCGGCTGGGCCGGCTGCTCTCCTGGAGCTCGCTGGCGATCTCGCTGGCGGTCGCCAGCTGGCTCGGCTTCACCAGCCGTGGCGCGCGCCTGCTCGGCCGGCTCGCGCTGCCGTGGTGGTCCGCGGTGGTGGTGCTGGTCGTCGTCGTGATCGGCATCGGCCGGCTCGCGACGCTGCCGGTCTCTCTGATGGCGTGGCAGCAGCGCACGCGCGTGGGCCTCACCGACCAGCCGCTGGCCGGCCTGTTGCGTGATGTGGCGGTCGGATTCGCCTACGAGGTCGCTGTCTCCGCGGTGGCGCTGCTCGCCGTCATCGGGGTCGCGCGCGTGCTCCCGCGTGCCTGGCCCGCGGTGGTCGCGCTCGTCGGCAGCGTGCTCGTCGTCGGGGCGTCGTACCTCTGGCCGGTGCTGGTTGAGCCGGCGTACAACTCCTTCGAGCCGCTGCGCGATCCTGCGCTCGAGCAGGGCATCCAGCAGCTCGCTGCCCGCGAGGGCGTCGAGATCGACGGAGTGCTCGTCGCCGACGCCTCGCGGCGCACGACGACGCTCAACGCCTACGTCTCCGGCTTCGGCGACAGCCGCCGGGTGGTCCTCTACGACACGCTCCTGACGGAGCTGGACCGCCGCGAGGTGCTCGCTGTCGTGGGCCACGAGCTCGCGCACGCCCGCCACGGCGACGTCGAGACCGGCACCGTCCTCGGCGTCGGTGGCACAGTCGTCGGTGTCGGGCTGCTGGCGCTCCTCCTCGGCACTCCCGCCGTACGCCGACGGGCCGGGGTCGCGGGCATCGCCGACCCGCGCGCGGTGGCCCTGCTCCTCGCGCTCGGTGCGTGGGCGACCTTGCTCGTCGGACCGCTGGAGAACGGGGTGAGCCGCCAGCTGGAGACGCGGGCGGACGTGGACGCACTGAAGGCCACCGGTGACCCGGTGGCCTTTGTGAGCATGCAGCGTGCCCTGGCGGTGACGTCCCTGGCAGACCCGACGCCGCCGTCGCTGTCGCAGTGGTGGTTCGGCTCGCACCCGACGGTGCTGGAGCGGATCGCCCTCGGCCGGCAGGCCGGCTGGCGGGGCTGATCAGCAGCTGAACGGGCTGTTGCCACCACAGACGTCCTGGAACCATCCGAGGAGTCCAGTGCCGAGGAGCGCGACGGCGGCGATGATGATCGCCGCGATGCCAGCAACGAGGAGCGCGTACTCGACGGCGGTGGCGCCGGACTCGTCTGCGCGGTCCTTGGTCTGCATGAGCTCTCCCTCCGAGAAATGGCAACGGCCGCGGGGCAGACGCCCCGCGGCCGTTGTCAGGTGACGTTGCGTCAGGTCACATCTGGGTGTTGACGTCGGTGAAGGCGCCCATGATGTTCTGGCCGAGAAGGGTGACGACACCGATGATGATCGCGGCGATCAGGGCGACGAGCAGGCCGTACTCGACGGCGGTGGCGCCCTTCTCCTCCTCGCGCGGCATGGTCATGAAGTTCACGAGGCGAACGAAGTACTCAGTCATGGTTTTCCCTCCCAGGAAGTAGAGCGGGACCGGGCGGCCCAGCTGCTGTTCGTGCCGGCCTGCCCTCCCTGGCTGGCCTGACAAGAAGAACTCTGTCACCACGTGGCGAGCGTCACTATCGGGCAACCCGTCGGTCCGTCGTAGTCCGTTCGGACTATCTCCGGAATGGCGCCCGGGGCACCGCAGGCGCCGACCGGCCGGGCACGACCAAGGAGAGCCGGCCGGGCATGACGAAGGGGTCGTGGCAGAGCCACGACCCCTTCGGGAGACAACGACCAGATCAGGCGGAGAGCAGCTCCAGCCGCATCGCGGTGACCAGCGCCTGGGCGCGGTTGGTCGCCCCCAGCTTCTGGTAGATCCGGGCGATGTGCGTCTTCGCCGTCGACTCCGACACGTAGAGCTTCCCGGCGATCTGGGCGGTGCCCAGGCCGTCGGCGAGCAGGTCGAGGACCTGCTGCTCACGGGCGGAGAGGCGCGGGCGCGACGCAGCCGTGCTGGCCCGGCGCATCATCGCGCCCGCCAGCGAGGAGCACAGGAACGTGCGCGGGGCCACGACCGAGTGGCGGGCTGCCCCGACCACCTCCGACGAGGGGGAGTCCTTGCCCACGAAGCCGGAGGCACCCGCCTCCATGGCCTGGAAGACGTGCTCGTCCCCGGAGTGCATCGTGAGCACCACGAGGCCCACCTTCTCGTCGTGCTGGCGGATCGAGCGCACGAGATCGAGGCCGGTCCCGTCCGGCAGCTGCAGGTCGGTGACGACGACGTCGGGCCGCAGCTCGTCGTACGCCGCGAGGCCCTGGCTGACCGTGCCGGCCTGGCCGACGATCTGCATGTTGGGATCGCGCTCGAAGGCACGGGCCAGGCCCTGGCGGATCAGCTCGTGGTCGTCCACGAGCAGGACCCGGGTGACGCTGGGATCGATGGTGCTGGGGTTGATGGTGTTCATGATGCGATTTCCTCCCTCTCGCCCGACCCCTCCAGTCGGGACTGTTCCCCGAGGCGGACCAGGAGCTCGGCTCCGGGTCCGTCCTCGCGGTTGTGCAGCTCCAGGCGGGCGCCGATGCGCCGTGCCCGTTCCTTCATGATCCGTACGCCGTGCGAGTCGTCGCGACCGATCTGGAGACCGCGTCCGTCGTCGGCGACCCGGACGCATGCGTCCGGGGCCCCGACGACGACCTCGACCGTGATCTGCCGGGCTTCCGCATGGCGTGCGGCGTTGTTCATCCCTTCCTGGGCGATACGGAGCAGCTCCGCCTCGACCTCGGGCCGGAGCCGCTTCGATCCTTCGGTGACCTCGACCTCCACCGAGATCCCCGAGCGGCTGCCGATGTGGGCTGCCAGCGCCTCGAGCCGCTGGCCGAGGGTCTTTCCCTCGCCCTCGTTGCGGAGCAGGAAGACCGAGCGTCGCAGCTCGGTGACGACCCGCGTGAGCTCGCCGCGCAGCTGGCGAGCCTGGGTGACGACCGGCTCCTCGGTCGACACCTCCGCGAGCTCGTCGATCAGGTAGCCCAGGCCCGCGAGGTCCTGGGCGACACCGTCGTGGAGGTCGCGCGCCAGGCGGCGGCGTTCCTCGGCGGTGGCCTCGTCCCGCAGCGCTGCGAAGATCAGCGCGGTGTCGAGCTGCAGCGCCTCCCTGCGCAGCAGCCGGACGAGGTGGTCAAGGGTGTGGTGCAGCTCTGCGGCGCTGAGCCGGTGGGGGAGCAGCGCGCCGGTGATCGCGCCAGCCAGGCCGGCGCTGGTCAGCAGGGGGACCGCGACCCACGGACCGTCGAGCACCGGCTTGCCGGTGCGGAAGACCTGCTCCAGGACGGCGGCGTTGTCCGCGCCGGCGTCGGTGACGTCCCCCTCGAGCAGCGGTGTGTAGCCGTGCGGCGTCTCGACGTACACCACCGCGCCGGTGAACGGCAGCTCCTCGCGGGCGGTGTCGAGGATGCCCTGGCTGATCCGGACCGGGTCCAGGCCACCGACCAGGCTGCCGGAGAGGTCGCGCAGCTGGGTGAGCAGCGCGCGGGCGTCGCGGTAGGACGAGCTCGTGTCCGATCTGCTCTCGCGCGACTCGTGGAAGAACGCCGCGACGGAGCCCAGTCCGACCCCTGCGGCGAGTGCGGCGAAGAGCTGCGACCCGGTGGTCTCGTTGATCGGGACGGCGGGACTGGCCACCAGCACGGCAACGGTGATGGTCAGCTCCGCGCCGATCACCTCGAGTGCGCCGCGTACGCCGCGCACCACGCCGCCGATGAACGGCGGGATCACGAGTGCCGGCAGCAGGACGGGGGACTGCTCGAGGGTGAGGACGGCGATGAACGCGACCAGGCTCGCCTCGACCGTGAGTGCCGGCATGGCGGGGACTCGCGGCAGCCCGTCGATGAAGACACAGAGGAGCCAGACGGTCGCCAGCAGGATCACGTTGACGATCGCGCCGTACTCCTGCGCGAACGCCACCGGCGGTGCCAGGCAGATCAGCGCGAAGGCGCGCGCCACGGCGGTGACGGTGGCGTAGCGCGCCCGGCGGTCGGCAGTGCTCATGGTCAGAACGCCGCCATCATGCTGATCGCCGCGGGGCCCATGACGATGACGAAGAGGCAGGGCAGGATGAAGAGCACGACCGGGATCATGATCTTGACCGGCACCTCGGCGGCCTTCTCCTCGGCCCGCTGGCGACGCTTGGTCCGCATCTCGCGCGACTGCACACGGAGCACCTGGCCGATCGGGATGCCGAACGAGTCGGCCTGGACCATCGCGCTGACGAAGGAGCGGATCTCGGGGATGTTGGTGCGCTCACCGAGGGCCCGCATCGCCTCGCCGCGGCCGCGGCCGATCTGCATCTCCTGCAGGATCCGGGCGAACTCCATGGACAGGGGTCCGTCGGTGTTGCGGGCCACCTGCTGGAGCGCTGCGTCGAAGCCGAGACCGGCCTCGACCGAGATGGTCAGCAGGTCGATCGAGTCGGCGATCTCCTTGCGCATGACCTCGTCGCGCTTGGCGGCCTCGTTGTAGAGGTAGATCACCGGCGCGTTCCAGCCGAGGAAGGCGAGGGCAGCGACGATCACGATGTTGGTGGTCCAGGACTGCCCGAGCACCTGGGTGGCCAGGAAGCCGAAGACGACACCAGCGATCACGCCGATCACCTTGCCGGTCGCGACCCGCTCCACCGACCAGCCGGCGGGGTTGCCCGCCTTGTCGAGCCGCCGACGGATCCGCTCGACCTGGTCGGCGCCGGTGATCCGCTGCC
>NZ_DATIHB010000046.1:0-14020 GCF_035481145.1 Nocardioides sp.
GGTCTCCGCGACCCGGCCGGCTGACCCCGATGAAGAACGCACCCACCCACCCCGTCTCGACGGTTCTGCACCGTCGCCCACGGATTCGCCTCACCCTGCTGGCCCTGCCGCCGATGCTCTGGCTCGGGGTCGCCTACCTCGCCGCCCTGGCGGCGCTCCTCGTCACTGCCTTCTGGGGCCAGGACGGCTTCACCGGCGCGGTCGTGCGCGAGTGGAACGTCGACAACTTCGTCCAGCTCTGGGGGACCGAGGTCTATCGGACGATCACGTTCCGCACGCTCGGCATCGCCGCGCTGGTGACCGTCGTCGACGCCGCGCTCGCGTTCCCGATCGCGCTCTACATGGCCAAGGTCGCCTCTCCCCGGCTGCGCCGGATCCTGGTGATCGCGGTGCTCACGCCGCTGTGGGCGAGCTACCTGGTCAAGGCCTACGCCTGGCGGATCATGTTCTCCGAGGGCGGCGTCGTCTCGGACGTACTCGGCCCGCTGGGGCTGGACTCGCCCGGCTACGGCATGACCGCGACCATCGTGACGCTGGCCTACCTGTGGCTGCCGTTCATGGTCCTGCCGATCTACGCCGGCCTCGAGCGGCTGCCCGACTCGCTCCTGGAGGCCTCGGTCGACCTCGGCGCCCAGTCGCTGCACACGCTGCGCCGGGTGGTCGTGCCGACCGTCTTCCCCGCGGTGGTGGCCGGGTCGATCTTCACCTTCTCGCTCTCGCTGGGCGACTACATCACCGTGAAGATCGTGGGCGGCGCCGGCCAGATGCTCGGCAACGTCGTCTACGACAACGTCGGTGCGGCCAACAACCTGCCGTTCGCTGCAGCGGTGGCCACCGTGCCGATCCTGATCATGCTCGCCTACCTCGCAGCCGCCCGGCGTACCGGTGCGCTCGACAACGCCTAGGAGCCTGTCGTGACCTTCTCGCCCGCGTTCCGGATGACGCTCCGGATCCTCACCCTCGTCGCGCTCGGCGTCATCTACGTCCCGCTGGCGCTCGTGGTGATCAACTCGTTCAACGCGAGCATCACCTTCGCCTTCCCGCCGCAGGACTTCACCCTTGAGTGGTGGCGGCGTGCCGCAGAGAGCGACGGTGTCATCGACGCCCTCGTCGTGAGCCTGCAGGTCGCGGCGGTGGCGACGCTGATCTCACTGGTGCTCGGGACGATGGCGGCGCTCGCGCTACAGCGGTACCGGTTCTTCGGCCGCGACCAAGTCTCGCTGCTGATCATCCTGCCGATCGCGCTGCCCGGCATCGTCACCGGCATCGCGCTCAACAACGCGTTCAAGACCCTGCTCGGCTGGGACCTGGGGATGCTGACGATCATCGTCGCGCACGCGACGTTCTGCATCGTCACGGTCTTCAACAACGTGATCGCGCGCCTGCGCCGGATGGGCACCAACCTCGAGGAGGCCTCGGCAGACCTCGGGGCCTCGACGTTCACGACGTTCCGGCTGGTGACCTTCCCGGTGATGCGCTCGGCGCTCATCGCGGGTGGTGTGCTGTCGTTCGCGCTGTCGTTCGACGAGATCATCGTGACCACGTTCACGGCGGGCAGCCAGCAGAAGACGCTGCCGATCTGGATCCTGGAGAACCTCTTCCGGCCCAACCAGGGCCCCGTGGTCAATGTGGTCGCCGTGGTCCTGATCCTGCTCTCGGTGATCCCGATCTGGCTGTCGGAGCGGCTGGCCGGTGGGGTCGAGACGGCCGGGTCACGCTGAGGGCCGCGACGCCGCACCTACGCTGGTGCGGTGACCCGCCAGCACCACCGCCCGATGATCCCCGGGGACCGGTTCTTCGCCGCGCTCGAGAGCGGCATCGACCCGGCCGCCGTAACCGAGGCCGCGGAGGTCGCGGCCGCCGTGCTGGTCCGCGGAGCCCGAGCGGCGGGCGACGACGTCACCGCCCAACGGGTGCTGACGCTCGCCGACACCGAGGGCATGGAGACGCTGGCGGAGCTCTGGTCGCACGCGCCGGCGCACACCCTCGCCGGGTGCCTGTGGCGCCTCTACCTGCTGCGCGGGTGGGTCCACGCCGCGCCCCTCTCCGCTGCCGAGGAGTACGACGCGGGCCGCCACGCCGCCGAGGTCGCTCGCGTGGTGGCCGGTGTCTCGGAGCCGCCCGGTCCCGACGAGGTGCGGCTCATGGTCGACGACGTCCTGCGGGGCATCGTCCGCACCGACTTCGGCGACGTGCTGCTGCGCGCTGCGGCGTTCGCCCGGGTCGTCGCGGTGGGTCGCGCGAGCCTGGGGCACGCCAACCACGAGCCGGTGCTCACCCTGAGCGAGCAGCTCGAGTCGGCCGCGCACATCGAGCTCGACCACGGTCTCGCTTGAACATCCGCCCGAACCTGCAGTTGTGGTCACGCGAACCTGTACCTGCGGTCAGTCGAACCTGCAGTTGTGGTCACGCGAGCCTGGGCATGTGATCGAGGTGCGTGATGCACACGGTCGACCTACACTTCTCAGGTGTGCCGGGCCGTGGCAGCCCCGGGTCCCAAAATCAGCCGCTACGAGCGGCCACGCGCCGTGAGGCGCTCCCGGTCCGGCGCACTCACTCCGTGGTCACCCCTGCAGGTTCGTGTGACCACAAGTGCAAGGTCGCGCCTAGGGTGCACAACATGGACGCGACGTACGCACCGGAGGCCGACGGGCAGCCGGATCCGGGCGAGGTGGTCTGGGCCTGGGTGCCCTATGAGGACGACCCGAGCCGAGGGAAGGACCGCCCCGTGCTGCTGCTCGCCCGGGAGGGTGACCTCTGGCTCGCGCTCCCGATGACGTCGAAGGACCACGATCGCGACGCCGCGCAGGAAGCATCAGTCGGCCGCCACTGGATGGACGTCGGCACCGGCCCGTGGGACCACCGGGGCCGCGCGAGCGAGGTCCGGCTCGACCGTCTGCTCCACCTCGCGGGCTCCGCCGTACGCCGTGAGGGGGCTGCGCTCGACGCCGACCTCTTCGCCGCAGTGGTCGCGGCGGCAGCGCCGTACCTCACACCCGCGACCCCTGCCTGACGACCAGCGGGCCGCTAAGGTGGGGCCGCTGGGCTACTGGGGAAACGCGATGAGGAGGGCCTGCTGCCGTGAGGCGTTCCGTTCTGTTGGCCGCGATGACGATCGTCGCGACCGTTACTGCCGGCTGCACCTCCGACCCGTCCGCGGGCCCCGCTCCGTCGACGAGCGCCGCGAGCACGAGCCCGACCGGGAAGCCCACGGAGATCTCGTTCCTCGCCTACGGCGCACCCGCGGAGGTCAAGGGCTACCGCGCGATGGTCGCCGACTACAACACGGCGAACCCGGGCGTGAAGGTCGACCTGGTCGAGGTCGCGAGTGCCGACGCTGCACTGCGCCAGCTCCGCAAGGGTGAGGTGCCCGATGTCTTCCTGATGTCGCGCCGCGACCTGGGCGAGATCGTCGAGGGTGGCCTCAACCAGCACATCGACGAGCTCCTCGACTCCCGCGGTGTCGACTTCACCGACCAGTACAAGCGCGACAGCATCCGTGCCTTCTCGCACGACGAGCGCCTCGAGTGCATGCCCTACGGCATCTCGCCGATGGTCATGTACTACAACACGAACCTCCTCGACTTCGCCGAGATGCGCCAGGCCGGCCTGGACACCCCGCTCAACCACACGACGTGGACCTTCGAGCAGTTCGCGGAGGCTGCGAAGTTCGGCGCTCGCCGTGGTGCGAAGGGCGTCTACATCGACCCGAGCCTCAGCGGCCTCGCGCCGTTCGTCTACTCGGGAGGCGGCTCGCTCTTCGACGACGACCGCGACCCCCAGAGCCTGGACCTCTCCTCCGACGGGAGCCTCAAGGCGCTGACCACCTCGCTCGAGCTGCTCCGCAAGGGCGCGATCACGCCGACCCCGCGCGAGCTCCGGGCGACCAGCGCGCTGGAGATGTTCAAGGACGGCAAGCTGGCGATGATCGCCGGGTTCCGCACCCTGACGCCGGAGCTGCGCCGTGCACCGGGCCTGAGCTTCGACGTGATGCCGATGCCGGCGCTCTCCGATGACAAGACCCTCGGCGATGCGAGCGGCCTCTGCATCTCGGCCAACGCCGTCAACACCAGCGCCGCGGCGGACTTCGTCGTCCATGCGATCGGCAAGGACGCTGTCTCCGAGGTCGCCGAGGCGGGCTACCTGGTGCCGGCCAACAGTGAGGTCGCCGAGTCTGACGCCTTCCTGCAGAAGGACCGGATGCCCGCCCACAGCTACGTCTTCAACCGGTCGGTCAAGGACATCGTGACGCTGCCGCTGCTCGACTCGTGGCCGGCGCTCGAGCGTGCCGTCCACGCCGACGTCTACCAGCTCTTCTACAGCCGCCTCATCGACATCGAGGCGCTCACCGCGAAGATCGACGAGGCGTCGAAGGCGGTGCTCGCTCCCGAGGAGGAGTCGGAGAACCCGACGCCCTCGGCGACCGCGAGCGCGTCCGCCAACTGACCACAACGCACGTCTCGCGTGACCACAACGCACGTCTCGGCGCTGGTGGACGCGGAGGTGGTCAGGCGTCCGGCGTGGGTGGCGCGACGTCCCCGGCGAGGATCGCGTCGCGCAGGAGCGGAGCGACCAGCTCCACCTGCCACGGCCGGGCGCCGTACGCCGCGAGCTGCTCGCCGACGGCGGCCAGCAGGTCCTCGGGCTGACGCGTGCGCGGCGGTGCCCACAGCAGCCGGCGCAACGAGTCGGGCTGGAGCAGCTGCTCGACCGGGGTGCTGACCTCTTCGCCGAGCGCCGCGATCGCCTCGCGCGCGTGCGCCAGGCGGCGGGCGGCGACCGGATCCTTCTCGGCCCACGCGCGCGGGACGGGTGGCCCGTCGCCACGCAGGGTGCGCGGGGGGAGCTCGGCCTCCGTAAGCGCGGCGGCCTCGCGGATCGCCGCGATCCAGCGGGTGGAGTAGCGCTCGGCGCCCCGGCCGTGGAATCCCTTCAAAGCCAGCAGGGCAGCACGGTCCTGGGGCATCGCCAGGGCGGCTTCGACGATCGCGGAGTCGGGGATGATCTTGCCGGGGGTCACGTCGCGCTCGGCAGCGATCGCGTTGCGCTCCTCCCAGAGCAGCTTCACCGCGGCGAGCCCGTGGCGGCCGCGGACCCGGTGCATCTGCGAGGTGCGGCGCCACGGGTCGACGCGGACGGTGGGCGTGAAGTCGAGGAGGTGCTCGAACTCCTGGCGTGCCCACTCGTCCTTCCCTGCGGCGACGAGCTCGGCCTTCATCAGCTCCCGCAGCTCGAGGAGGACCTCGACGTCGAGTGCGGCGTACTCGAGCCACGACTCGGGCAGGGGTCGCTTGGACCAGTCCGCGGCCGAGTGCTCCTTGCGCATCCGCTGCCCCAGCAGCGACTCCACGAGGGTGGCCAGGCCGACGCGCGGGTAGCCGAGCAGGCGCCCGGCGAGCTCGGTGTCGAAGAGCGAGGCCGGATGCAGACCGATCTCGGCGAGGCAGGCGAGGTCCTGCGTGGCAGCGTGGAGGATCCACTCGGTGCCCTCCAGTGCCTCCGCGAGCGGGGCCAACGTGGAGAGGCCGATCGGGTCGATCAGCGCGGTGCCGGCGCCCTCACGACGCAGCTGCACGAGGTAGGCGCGGGCGGAGTAGCGGTAGCCCGACGCGCGCTCGGCGTCGATCGCGACCGGGCCAGTGCCGGCGGCGAGCTTCGCGGCGTACGCCGCCAGGCCGGCGTCGGTGTCGATGATCGGGGGCAGGCCGTCGCGCAGGATCAGCAGAGGAGCGGGCTGGACAGCCTCGACGTCGGAGGAGGCGGACGCCTCGTCGTTCGGCTCGGGAGCGGCGGGGTCGGTCACGTTCAGCGCTGCCCTCGGCGACTCGGCATGGCGGCGACGCCCTCGGGGACCGGCTCGAGACCGACGGCGGTGCAGAGCAGCTCGGCCCATGCCTCGACGTGGCTGGCGATGTCGAGGGAGTCGGGGGTCCATGACGCGCGGATCTCGAGCTGCGCTGAGCCCTCGTCGTCGGACATGCCGCCGAAGCCCTCCGTGGCGACCCGCGTGACCGTGCCGGAGGCGGCGTGGAACGTCGCACCGTGTGCCTCGAGCGCCTCGGTGAGCCACGCCCAGCCGACCTCGGCCAACAGCGGGTCGGTGATCATCGACGGATCGATCTCGGCGCGGGCGTAGGCGACGCAGCGGTACTCGCCCTGCCAGGCGTCGTTGCCCGCCGGGTCGTGGAGCAGGATGATCCGGCCGGTGCCGAGGTCCTCGTCGTCGACGGTGACGTCGGCGCTCAGCGCGGCGGCGTACGGCGCGATGCGCTGGGGAGCGGGCATGTCCTCGCAGAAGACCTCGCTGCGCAGCTTCGCCGAGCGCATGCTGGCGACGGCGCGACGGAACTCTTCGGGCTGGAGGGGCGCGCCCGGGCTCGGGGGCGTCTCCTGACGGACGACCATGTCCATCAGGGTAGGACTGGTCACACTTGTCGATGTCCTGCCACGCCGCGGCACCTGCGAGGATTGCCCTGTGACTCCCACGACTCCGGCCGACGTCCCCCGTCAGTCCGCCACGAGCGACTCCGCCTTCCTCCGTGCTGCGCGCGGTGAGTCGGTGCCGCACACGCCGGTCTGGTTCATGCGCCAGGCAGGGCGGTCACTGCCGGAGTACCTCAAGGTCCGCGAGGGCATCGGGATGCTCGACTCCTGCATGGACCCCGACCTGGTCACAGAGATCACGCTGCAGCCCGTCCGTCGCTACGGCGTCGATGCGGCGATCTTCTTCTCCGACATCGTGCTGCCGCTCAAGGCCGTCGGTGTCGACCTCGACATCAAGCCCGGCATCGGTCCGGTCGTGGCGTCGCCGGTCCGCACGCTCGCCGACGTCGAGGCGATCCCGGACCTGGTGCCCGAGCACGTCGCGTACATCACCCAGGCGGTGAAGCAGCTCGTGCCCGAGCTCGGTCCGACGCCGCTGATCGGCTTCGCCGGTGCGCCCTTCACGGTCGCCAGCTACCTCGTCGAGGGTGGCCCCTCCAAGGAGCACGCGAAGACCAAGGCGATGATGCACAGCGCCCCCGAGGTCTGGGACGCGCTCATGCGCAAGATCGCGCAGCACTCCGCGGCATACCTCCGGGTGCAGGTCGCGGCCGGTGCCTCCGCCGTCCAGCTCTTCGACTCATGGGCCGGCGCGCTGACGCCGCGCGACTACGTCGAGCACGTGATGCCGCACTCCGCCCGCGTGCTGTCCGAGGTCTCCGGCCTCGGCGTCCCGAAGATCCACTTCGGCGTGGGGACGACGAACCTGCTGACGCTCATGGGCGAGGCCGGTGCCGACGTGGTGGGCGTCGACTGGCGCACGCCGCTGGCCGACGGCATCGCCCGCGTGGGTGATCGCGGTGTCCAGGGCAACCTCGACCCGACGCTGGTCTTCGCGCCGACCGAGGTGATGCTCGAGCGTGCCGCTGAGGTGATCGAGGCCGGCCGCGCTGCCAAGGGCCACATCTTCAACCTGGGGCACGGCGTCATCCCGTCGACGGACCCCGACCAGCTCAAGAGGCTGACCGACTTCGTCCACTCCTACCCGCTGGGCTGACCGCCGCCTCACGCAGCGCGGAGCGAGCGCGCCTGCAGGATCAGCGCCTCGATCAGCCCGCGCGAGGCATCGGTCGCGCCCTCGCGCTGGCGGTGGAGGAGCACCAGTCGTACGCCCGCCGGGCTGTCACGGATCGGGCGCGTGGTGATCAGGCCGGTCCGGGCGAGCGGGTCCCCTTCGACGCTGTAGTCGGGGAGCACGGTCAGCCCGATGCCCTCGGCGACCATCAGCTTGCCCATCTCGGCTCCGTCGGTGCTGTGCCAGGTGCGCGGGAGGTCGCCGTCGAAGAGCCGATGCGCGAAGCGGTGCATGAGGTAGCCCGCGCGCATCCCGACGAACGGCTCGGCGCGCAGGTCGTCGGCGCCGACGTCCTCCTGGTCCGCGAGCGGGTGGTCCACCGGCAGTACGGCGACGGGCCGCCCCCGCTTCAGCTCGTACGCCGTCAGGCCGGCTGGCACGTCGTCTCCATCGAGCAGGTTGACGAGCCCGAAGTCGAGGCCGCCCTCCAGCAGTCCGAGGACGATCTCGTGCTGCTGCAGCGTCCGCAGGTCGATCGAGGTCTGTGGCCGCGCCGCGCGGAGGCGCTGGACGGCGGGAAGCAGGAGCACGCTCGTCGCTGCGTGCACTGAGCCGATCCGGAGCGCGTGGCCGGCTGCCGCTTCGCCCGCGGCCGCTGACCGGAGCCTGGTCACTGCCTCCAGGACGTCGCTCATGCGAGGGAGGAGCTCACGGCCAGCGCTGCTGAGCCGGGCCCCGGATCGCTGCCGCTCGAGGAGCTCGACACCCAGCTCGCGCTCCAGCCGGGCGAGGGCGTCGCTCATGGCCGGCTGTGAGACGTGCAGGCGCTCGGCGGCCCGGCGTACGGACCCGTGCTCGGTGACGGCGAGCAGGTACTGCAGCTGTTCGATGCGCATCCGCGCTCCCGGTGATCGGTGACGGCGAGGGGGTGATCGCGGATCCCGTCCACGCATCGCTGGATAATGTGTAGTGAAATACTACTATTAAACCGAAAGGAGGTCGACCATGGAGAACACCGCGATGCAGCACCGCCCCGCCGCCCGGCCGGTCGACCCCTGTCGCTGTCGCTGTCGCTGAACCGTGACCCCTTCCCTCATGCCGACCCGTCGGCGTGCGTCGCTCGGGCGATGCCTCGTACCCGGACGCTGCCAGACCCTGCTCCGGCCTGCCCCCTTCCAGGAAGCCTCATGATCGAGATCTCCGGACTGACCAAGTCCTATGGATCGACCACCGTGCTCGACGGCATCGACCTGACCTTCGGTGACGCGCAGATCGGTGCCGTCGTCGGCCCGAGCGGTGCCGGCAAGAGCACCTTGGCGCGCACCGTGAACCTGCTCGAGCGCCCGACCAGCGGCACCATCACCGTCAACGGTCGCGACCTCACTGCGCTCTCGGGACGCGAGCTGCGCGCAGCCCGCCGTGAGATCGGCACCGTCTTCCAGTCCGCCAACCTGCTCCGGCGACTGACCGCTGCGGAGAACGTCGCGCTGCCGCTGCGCCACTACGGCGTCTCCGACGTCGAGGTGCGGCGTCGGGTCCACGAGCTGCTCGACCGCGTGGGCATGCTGCACCGCGCCGCCCACTACCCGTCGCAGCTCTCCGGCGGGCAGCGCCAGCGCATCGGCATCGCCCGCGGGCTCGCGCTCGCGCCGTCTGTGTTGCTGAGCGACGAGGCGACCTCGGGGCTCGACCCCGACTCGACGCAGTCGATCCTGACGCTCCTGCGCGAGCTCCGCGACGATCTCGGGGTCACGATCCTGGTCATCACCCACGAGATGGACGTGGTGCGCGGGATCGCCGACCAGGTGGCACGGCTCGACCACGGCCGGATCGTCGAGCGCGGCTCGGTCGCGGACGTCGTACGGCGCTCCGACTCCGAGCTCTCCCGGGCCCTGCTGCCGCTGCCACCCGCCGTCCTGGCCCCGCCGGGTCACCGGACCTGGAGCCTGCGCTACGACATCGCGTCGGTCTCGCCGTTCTGGGTCGCGGGCGTGGGCCGCGAGGTCGGTGCTGACATCGCCGTGCTCTCCGCCCTCATCGAGGAAGCGGGCCGCGGGAGCGTCGGGCGGGTCACGATCGCGGTCGACCCTGCTGTCGACGACCATGTGCTCGAGCGAGTGCTCGCCCGTCACGGCCTGGTCCCCGAGCGTGCCGTGCTGCGTGCCGTGCCGGGCGCGGAGCCCGCGGCATGAACGTCCTGATCTCGACGCCCTGGGCCGACGTGCCCTCACTGCTCGGCCCGGCGCTGAGCGAGACGGTCCGCCTCGTGGGGCTGGTCATGGCCGTCGTCGTCGTTCTCGGGCTCCCGCTCGGCCTGCTCATCTTCCACACCTCCCCGCTCGGGCTGGCCCCCAACCGGGCGCTCCACGTCTCGATCAGCTGGATCGCCAACCTGGGCCGCTCGCTGCCGTTCCTGGTGCTGATGGCCGCCCTGATCCCGGTCACGAAGCTGGTCTTCGGCACCACGATCGGCTTCCAGGCGGCCCTCATCCCGATGGCGGTGGCCGGCACCGCGTTCTTCGCGCGGATCACCGAGAACGCCGTCCGGGAGGTGCCGCGCGAGCTCCTCGACGTCGGTCTCGCCGGTGGGAGCACGCGCTGGCAGATCGTCTCCGGCATCCAGCTCAAGGAGGCGGTGCCGGGGCTCGTCGCCGGCTTCACCCTCAACCTGGTCGCGATGATCGAGTACTCCGCGATCGCGGGTGCCATCGGCTCCGGCGGAGTGGGCTACCTCGCCGTCAACTACGGCTACCGGCGCTTCGATCAGAACATCATGCTCGCCTGTATCTGCGTCCTGGTCCTGTTGGTCCAGGCGATCCAGTTCAGCGGTGACCGCGCCGTTCGTGCACTGACCCGCTGACCCTTCCCGGCCACCGCCGACCCCTCCTGCGTCGCACTCCCGCGGCGCGGTCCTCTCCTCCTGCAAGGAACCTCTCATGTCACTCACTGACCGCAACGCACCCGGCCACCGCGCACTCGACGATGTCGACCTCGGCCTCGGCGGTGGCCGACGCCGACTGCTCGTCGTCCTCGCTGTCGTCCTCGCCGTCATCGTCGCGGCCCTCGTCGCCTGGCGGGTGGTCGGCGGAGACGACGACGCCTCCGCCGCTGCCGACGGCAGCCACTTCGGCAACGAGTTCCAGATCGCCTACCAGGCGAGCTCGGCCAGCGAGCGGGCCTTCCTCGAGTTCCTGGGCAAGGAGATCGCGCCCGAGCACGGCGTCACGATCAAGCCGGTCGGCATCGAGGACGGCAACCAGCTCGACCAGGCGACTGCCGACGGGAAGTACATCGCCAACATCTACCAGCACAAGCACTGGCTCAAGCAGGTCACCGACGCCACCGGCTGGAAGCTGACCGCGCTCGGGCCGGTCTTCCAGTGGTCCTACTCGATCTACTCGGAGAAGCACGACAGCTTCGAGGACCTGCCGAAGGGCGCGACGATCGCGCTGCTCAACGACCCGGCCAACACCGCCCAGGCGCTGTGGATCCTCGAGCGTGAGGGCGCGATCACCTTCAAGGACGGCGTCGAGCCCTGGGCCGCCACCGAGCAGGACATCGACGCCAACCCCAAGGGCCTGAAGTTCCAGTACATCGAGTACGGCTCCGGCCCGCGCTCGCTGCCGTCCGTGGACGCCGTCATCGACTACAACATGAGCTTCGTCGATGCCGATACGCCGGACTCCCAGCGCATCCTCGCGCCGGCGGCGCCGAAGGAGTTCGCCGGCCAGCTCGTCGTCGGCACCGACTACGAGGACGACCCGCAGGTCGCGGTACTCGAGGAGATCTTCTTCGACCCGCGCGTCCAGGAGTACCTCGAGTCCAACGATGACCCGGCCCTGCAGGGGCAGCTCGCGCCCGTCTCTGCCAGCTGACCACGACGACGTATCCGCCGCCCATCCGAAGGAGCAGCACCATGACCACGGCCAGCACGACACCTCCCGCCACGAAGGCGGTCGTCCGCCCCGGAACCCCGGAGTGGACCAGGCTCCTCGAGCGGATCGCCGAGGGCGCCTCGGACCGCGAGCGCGACAGGGTCGCACCGCACGACCTGATCGCCCTGGTCAAGGGAGCCGGTGTCGGCCGGCTCCGGGTGCCCGAGGAGCTCGGCGGTGCCGGGCTCAGGATCCCGCAGCTCTTCGCGGCGCTGATCGACCTCGCGGAGGCGGACTCGGCTGTCCCTCACATCCTGCGGACGCACTTCTGGTTCGTGGAGCAGCACCTGCAGGCGATCGAGGACCCGGCCTTCCGTCGCCGGCTGGTCGCGCTGGCCGGCGCCGACGAGCTCGTCGGCAACGGGTTCAGCGAGCAGAGTCGCAAGCCGGTGGGGCTGTACTTCGACACCGCCTTCACGCCTGATGGCGACGGCTTCCGCCTCAACGGCACGAAGTTCTACTCCACCGGGTCGATCTACTCCGACCACACCCAGATCTGGGCAGCCGCACCAGACGGTCGCATCGCGGGCGCGGTGATCCCGGTGGACCGCGAGGGGGTCACCATCCTCGACGACTGGGACGGCTTCGGCCAGCGCCTCACCGGCACGGGCACGACGCAGCTGGACAACGTGCGGGTCGAGGCCGAGGAGTTCTTCGACCTCGGCGAGCCCGACCCGGCCGACCCGGTGCCCGGCTACCAGGGAGCGTTCCTGCAGCTCTTCCTGCAGGCGGTCACGGCCGGGATCCTGCGCAGCGTGCGCAACGACGCGGTCGCGCTGCTGAAGCGGCGTGCCCGCAACTACAGCCACGCGGGGTCGCCCCAGGGACCGGCCGCGGACCGGCAGGTGCTGCAGGTGGTCGGCGAGATCTCGGCGGACGTGTTCGCCGCGGAGGCGATCGTGCTGAAGGCCGCCGAGGCGCTCCAGCTTGCTGCCGACTCGGTGGTCGACGGCGTCCCGGCGGTGGAAGCGGCGGATGCCGCCCAGCTCGCGGCGGCGCAGGCCAAGGTCGCGATCGACCGGTTCTCCTACGCGACCGCAGCGCGCCTCTTCGACGTCGGCGGTACGTCGGCGACGCAGGCCGTCCACAACCTCGACCGGCACTGGCGCAACGTCCGCACGATCTCGACGCACAACCCGACGTTCCTGAAGGCCTCGGCCGTCGGCGACCACCTGGTCAACGGCACCGGCTTCCCGGCCAACGCCTACTTCTGACCAAGACCTCCCTTCCAACGACGAAAGCGAGCACCACCATGACCCTCTCCGTGAACGAAGCACTGAAGGCCTCTCCCTGGACCGGCCAGCCGGTCCCGACCACCGCCGAGGGCTGGATCGCCCGCGCGGCCGAGGTCGCCGGCATCCTCGCCGTCGACGCGGTGGAGCGCGATCGCGCCCAGGCCGTGCCGCAGGCCGAGGTGGACCTTCTCAAGGCTGCCGGTCTGGTCACCCTCCTCGGCCCGGCCGCGCACGGCGGGGCGGAGCAGCCGTGGACCGTGGCCTACAAGGTGATCCGCGAGGTCGCTTCGGGCGACGGCTCCATCGGCCAGCTGCTGGCCTACCACTACCTGTGGGCCTGGGCAGTACGTCTCGTCGGCACCGTCGACCAGGTCGCCGCCGTCGAGGAGCTCTACACCACGAACAACCTCTTCTTCGGTGGTGCGGTGAACCCGCGCGACAACGACCTGGTCATCACCGATCTGGGCGAGGAGATCGAGTTCAACGGGCGGAAGACCTTCTCGACCGGCTCGAGGATCAGCGACCTGACCGTCCTGGAAGGTGTCCTCGACGGCACCGACAAGCACATCTTCGCGATCGTGCCGAGCAAGCAGGACGGCATCGTCTACAAGGACGACTGGGACAACCTCGGCCAGCGGCTGACCGAGTCGGGTGGTGTCGAGATCCGCGGTGTCCGTGTGCCGTGGGCGGCGGCCGCCGGCTATGTGGACAAGGAGTTCGCGCCGTTCGAGCCGCTGAACTACGCCACCCTCAACCTCCCGGCCATCCAGCAGGTCTTCACCGAGTTCTACCTGGGCATCGCCAAGGGTGCGTTGAAGGCCGGCACGGCGTACACGCAGGACGTCACGCGTGCCTGGCCCTACGGCGGTGACAACAAGGAGAAGGCGACCGAGGAGTGGTACATCCTCGAGGGCTACGGCCGTCTGCAGGCAGACCTGTGGGCTGCCGAGGCGCTGGCGGACGCGGCAGGGGAGGAGCTCGCCGGTCTGCTGCACGCCGAGCGTGAGTCGATCACTCCGGAACAGCGTGGCCACGCGGCCGTCCGCATCGCCGCCGCCAAGGTCAAGGCGGTCGACATCGCCCTCGAGGCCGGGACCAAGGTCTACGAGCTGACGGGCGCCCGCGCGACCAGCAACCAGGTCGGCCTCGACATCTTCTGGCGCAACATCCGCACGCACTCGCTGCACGATCCGGTGGCCTACAAGCGCCGTGAGGTCGGCGAGTTCGCACTGCTCAACAAGGTGCCCGAGCCCACCTGGTACACGTGATCACCCGCCGGCCCGGTGACAGGT
>NZ_DATIHB010000047.1:0-8426 GCF_035481145.1 Nocardioides sp.
AATTACACCCGTGGGATTCCTTCGCCGCACCTCCGCCCTCGCCGCAGCTGTCGACACGCTGCCGCTCGAGGTCCCGACCGCCCGCGTGCGGACGGCACGCTTCTCGGTGGACATCGACTCCGGCGTCCTCTACGGCACCCCGACGCTCGATGACTACATCTTCAAGACCGGGCGCCTCACCCGCGCCGAGGCGCTCCGAGTCCCCGCCGTCAAGCGAGCCCGCGACCTGATCTGTGGCGGCATCGGCCAGTTCCCGATCCGCGTCTACGACCCCACCGGCAAGGTCACCACCACGTTCGCCCCCAACCTCTTCCAGCAGCCCGAGGCTGGCACCGCCCCATCCGTGACCTGGACCCGCGCCGTCGAGGACATGCTCCTCTTCGGCCGTGCATGGATCCGGGTCACGGCGGTCGGCTGGCACGGCCGACCCGTGCAGGGCATCCTGCTCGACGCCGAGACCGTCACCGTCCAGCCCCAGATCCTCACCTTCCCCGAGGGCACCGCGACCGTATGGCCGGACCTGCCCGGGATCATCCGACTGGACTCGCCCAACGGCGGACTCCTCGACGCATCGCGGGCCATCAAGGCATGCATCGCGCTCGAGCGCGCCACCCTCAACGCGGTCGATGGCACCCCGCCCGTTGACTTCTTCACGCCTTCCGGCGATGACGACCCGTTCGAGGACGACGCCGAGGTGGCCGACTTCCTCGACGGCTGGGCCACTGTCCGCAAGGCTCGCGCCACCGGCTTCGTCCCGGCCGGGCTCAAGTACGAGGCGGCGGGGTGGGACCCCGACAAGCTCCAGCTCTCCGACGTCCGCAAGGACGCCGTCCTCGAGGTCGCCCGCCTCACCGGCATCGACCCTGAGGAACTGTCCGTCTCGACCACCTCGCGGTCGTACTTCAACGGGCAGGACCGCCGCCGCAGCCGGATCGAGGACGTGTACGGCCCGTACATGACCGCCATCGAGGGCCGGCTCTCCATGCCGGACGTCACCCCGCTCGGATACACCGCCGCTTTCGACACGGCCAACTACCTCCGCCTGGACGACCTCGCCGCCGCGCAGGCAGACGGCGCCCTGATCACCGCCAAGGTGCTCACCCCCGACGAGGCCCGCGCCAAGCGCGGCCTCGAGCCCCTCGGCGAGACCACCGACCAGCCCAAGGAGATCACCGCATGACCAACCTCGTGACATTCGAGGCCGCGACCTTCGCGGCCGAGCCGGGAAGCCGGACCCTGACCGGCGTCCTCCTGCCGTTCGGCGTCGTCTCCGGCCCGGCCCGCGACCCGCTCTCAGGCAAGGTCGCCCGGTTCACCTTCACCGAGGACACGGTCACGCTGCCAGACCCGTCTGACGTCGTCCTCAACTACGGCCACGACACCCAGTCACTCAAGGCGCAGGTCGGCATCGCGACCGCCCTGAGCATTGAACCGGGCGTCGGCGTCCTCGCTACCTTCCGCATCGCCCGGACCCCCGAGGGCGACCGCGTCCTGGCGCTCTCCGAGGACAAGATCCTCAAGTCCTTCTCCGCCGAGGTCGCCGGTGAGTTCACCCCCGGCAAGGACGGCGTCATGCACTCCAAGGCCACCACCCTCACGGGTGGCGCCGTGGTCAAAACCCCCGCGTTCAAGGACGCGGCCATCACCAACGTCGCGGCATCCGCCGCGCCCAACGGAAAGGACGTTGCCATGGGCGACGAGAACCCGAACGACGCCACGGCGACGTTCTCCAAGGCCGAGGCCGACGCCCTCATGGCCAAGGTCGAGAGCATGGCCACCGAGCTGGCCGAGCTCAAGGACGTCAAGATCCCGGTCGGGCCCGGCGTCCAGCAGTTCCAGGTCAAGGAGGAGCCCATCTACCGCTTCGCCGGTACCGAGGGCGCCCCCTCCGGCTTCGACTTCGCCACCGACCTGCTTGCCGCGGCCAAGGACAAGGACGGCGCCGCGCTCAAGCGCGTCCAGGACTTCACCGCCGAGCGCCTCCAGCCGCAGTTCGTGACGACGGGCAACGTGGACGAGGTCAACCCGGCCCAGTACCGCCCGGACATGTTCCTCGGACAGGCTCCCGTCCCGAAGTCGCCGCTGTACGACACCTTCCACAAGGGCTCGCTGTCCAACGTGACGCCGTTCTTCTGGTCCAAGCTCGACCGGGTCGGCACCACCGCGGGCGTGGCCGACCACGTCGAGGGCACCGACCCGACCGCAGGCAACCTGCTCACCGCGGTCGGCGCCACCGTCACGCCGGTCCCCGTGTCCGGCAAGGTCCACATCACCCGTGAGGTGGCCGACCAGGGCGGCAACCCGGTGGTCTCCGGCCTCGTCTGGTCCGAGTTCGACCGTTCGATGAAGATCGCGCTCGAGACCAAGACCGCCGCTCTGCTCGCCGCTGCCGCGGGCTCGGTGGCCTCGCTCACCGCGGCCATCGCTGCCGGTGCAAACGGCCTCACCCTCGCCAACGCCATCGAGGCCGGACTCATCGACCTCCAGTTCATCCCGGACGGCGACCGGTTCGTCAAGGCCTTCGGTCACGTGGACCTCTACAAGACGCTGGGCACCTACAAGAACGCGGACGGTGAGTCCCTGTTCCCGATCGTCAACCCGCAGAACCGCGACGGGATCTCCGGCGACAAGTACTCGTTCATCGACCTCGCTGGCTACCGCATCAACCCGGGCACCTCGCTCGGCGCGACGTCGGCCAACGCCTCCAACTCGTGGGTGGTGGACCCCAACGCCGTGCACGTCTGGAACTCCGGCCTCCAGCGCCTGGACAAGCTCCAGGAGAAGGTCGAGGGCTGGGACATGGGCGTCTTCGCGTACTTCGCCGGAATCGTCTACGACGTCACCGGCCTCCGCAAGATCTCCTACGACCCGACGGTCTGAGGGTGAGCGACATGAGCGAGCCCAACACCGTCGCCATGGCCGAGTCGGTCGAGATCCCCGGCGCCTCCGGGCTCATGCGCCTCCCGGACGGCACGGTCGTCACCTGCCGCAAGACGTACACCGTCCGGCACGAGGGCGAGCACGCGCTGTTCGTCACCGATGAGGACGGCGCCACCGTCGAGATGACGTTCGTCGGGGTCGCGCAGACCGAGCCGGAGTCCGAGCCGGAGCCCGGCCTCGGGTGAGACCCGGTGGGCGCCTCGAACTCGACCCCGAGGCGCCCACCGCCCACCCACGACACACACCCGTTAGGAGGACCAGCACATGCCCGCACTGCCCGCACTGCCCGAGGTGCAGACCTACCTCGCCACCACCGGCACCACGCATCCCGACACCGTCGTTGCCCCCGTGCTGGCCGCCGAGATCGCAGCACAGGCCCGCCGCTGCCGGTTCCCCGCCGACCCCGCCGAGCCCGCCGCACCGCTCCCGTACCCGGCAGACCTCAAGGAAGCCCTCTTCCGCCGCGTCGCGCACACCCTCGCGGTGCGCGCCCTCCCGCTCGGCGTGCAGGCCAACCTCTCTGAGTTCGGCGCCACCACCACCCGCGTCGGCGGCACCGACGCCGAGGTCCGGCGCCTCGAGGCGCCTCACCGCAAGCTGGTGAAGGGATGACCTCCCGCGACGTCATCGCGGGCGCGATCAACAACGCCGGAATCCCCGGCGCCGCGGGCGCCACGGTCAACGTCACGGCCCGCTACCGGCAGACCCTCACACCGTTCGAGGGCTTCGTCCGGCTCGCCCGCAAGGCCATCGATGACAGCCGCCTCGGCTTCATGGACACGTGGCAGATCTGGCTTGCCCTCCCGCAGGACGTCGCCACCGCCGAAGAGTGGATCGACAACCACGGCGACGCCCTCCTCGCCGCCGTCAACACCGAGGCCACCGCCCTCGACCTCACCCCCTCCGTTCTCGTGCTCGACGCCAACTCGGTGCCGGGCATCGTCATCACCGCTGCCCGCGAGGGCTGAAAGGACCACCCATGACCGCCCTCGGCACCCGCCTCCTTAAGATCAAGATCGGCGACACGGAGTTCACCGCGCAGGTCTCCAAGTGCGTCATCACCTCCGGCCCGGCTGACGCCGACTTCGTCACGTTCGCCGACGCCGCCGCGGGCGGCAAGCGCGAGTACGCCCTCGAGTTCGAGGCCGTCCAGGACACCGACACCACCGCCCTGTGGGACAAGTGCTGGAGCGCCGCGGGCACCTCCGTCGCCGTCGTCTTCAACCCGTACGGCGTCGGGACCGCCACCGCCACCAACCCGTTCTTCACCGGCAACGTCACCATCACCGAGCCGGACGGCGACCTGATCGGCGGCGAGGCCAACAAGTCCACGCTGGCGCGCATGACCTTCTCCTGCAAGTGGGTCTTCGACGCCAAGCCCGTCAAGGTCACGACGGGGGCGTTCTGACATGGCCACCACCAAGCCCAAGGCCACCGCCGTCGTGCTCGGCACGCTCCTGCCCCTGGCCGTCCACCCGGTCTCCATCACGCGGCCGGACGGCGAGACCGTGACCGTGCTCGAGGGGCCGTACGTCGTCGCCATGCCCGGCGTCTACCGGATCGCGGGCGGCGACCTCGAGCCCGTTGAGTTCACGGTCGAGTAGCGCCGTGGGCGTCGGGTCCGGCCAGAACTACGTCACCGGCCTCCGGGAGACCGTCAAGGCCCTCGAGAACCTCGGCGCCGAGGTGGCCGACCTCAAGGAGGTCATGGGCACCATCGCCACCTACGGCGCCGAGATCGCCTCGAGCAAGGCACCCCGCGGCCGGACTGGGCGCCTCAAGGCCTCCATCCGGGGCAACAAGGCCAAGGGCAAGGCGCTCATCACCGCAGGCCGCGCCAACGTCCCCTACGCCGGACCCATCAACTACGGGTGGCCCCGCCGCGGGATCAAGCCCGACCGCTTCATGCAGGACGCGGACCGCGAACTCGGACCCCGCGCCATCGCCCTCTACGAGGAGGGCATCAACGACCTGATCGATCGCACAGGACTAGGACAGACATGACCGACAAGAAGACCGCAAACGAGGCGTTCGAGCTGCTCACCGGCTGGGACGAGATCGCCATCAAGAAGACCTGGGGCGCCGAGATTACCGACCTCCGGGAGTCGCCCTTCACCTTCATGCGCGCCCTCGTCTTCGTGGACGCCCGACGCAACGGCGCCAAGGACCCTGAGGCCAAGGAGGCGGCGCTGACGCTCACCGTCCGCGAGCTGTCGGACTACTTCGCCGACGACGAGGACGAGCCCATGCCCGACGAGCCCACCACGGAGCCGGGAAAAGGCGCCTGAGGGCACGCCTCGAGGCCGACCAGCTCGCTGAGTTCTGCCTCGCCACCCGGCTCTCCCCAGACGACTACTACGGCCTGACGGCCATCCAGCGCGGCGCATTCCGAGACGCACTCGAGCGCATCAAGAATGAGAGGAGGTGACCCCCGATGGCCGGACCCATCAAGATCGCTGTCCTGGCGGACACCAAGGATCTCGCCAAGGGCATGGACCGGGCCGAGGCCGCGATGAAGTCGGCCGAGCGCACCGCCTCCAGCGCAGGCCGCAAGATCGAGTCCTCCTTCGACGGCGTAGCCGAGGCATCCGACAACCTCGCCTCCGGCTCCGCACAGGCCGCTGGTGGCCTCGGGGACCTCGGCGGGGCTCTGTCCCTCATGCCCGGCCCGCTCGGCGGCGTAGGCGCCGGGATGGAAGCCCTGGCGCCCGCCATCATGGGCGTCACCGGTGCCGCCGACCTGCTCAACCTCGCCACCGGCAAGTTCCCCATCCTCGCCAAGATCTCCACCGCCGCAAGCAAGGCCATGGCCCTCGGCATCCGTGCCGTGGGTGTGGCGGTCCGGTTCGCCACCGGCCCGTTCGGGCTCGTCATGCTCGCCATCGCCGCCGTCGTCGCCATCATGGTCGTCGCCTACAAGCGGTCCGACACATTCCGCGCCATCGTGGACAAGGCCTTCGCCGCCATCAAGCGTGGCGCGGCGCTCCTGTGGGCCGGGATCAAGCTCTACTTCGGCCTGTGGATCGGCGCCATCAAGGGCGTCATCAACTTCGCGGGCACCCTCAAGTCCAAGGTCACCGGTGGTTTCGATGCCGTCGTGAAGTTCATCAAGGGCGTGCCCGCCACCATCGCCGCCCTCGGCGGCAAGTTCAAGGAGGCCGGGTCCGGCCTCATGCACAAGATCGTGGACGGCATCAAGGCCGCGGCCGGGTTCATCGGGGACATTGCCTCTGGCATCTGGAACGCGGTCAAGTCGCTCCTCAACCAGGGCATCGACAAGATCAACGCCGCGCTCGAGTTCGACATCAACCTCGGGGTGAAGACCTTCCACGTCAACGCCCCCAACATCCCGCACCTCGCCAACGGCGGCATCACCACCGGCCCCACGTTCGCGCTGATCGGTGACAACCCCGGAGGCCGTGAGGCCGTCATCCCGCTCGACAAGTACGACCTCGGCGGGGGAGACACCTACAACATCAACGTCGTTGCGCCGGTCGGCTCCTCGAGCGCCGACATTGGCCGCGTCATCGTCCAGCACATCACCGCCTACGAGCGCGCAGGCGGGCGGCGGCGAGCATGAAGCCCTACCACGGCCTCGACAACCTCCGCTTCGAGCTACAGGCGCCACCGGCCGGGCTGCCCAACCTCGTCCTCAACCCCTCGGGTGCCAAGGGCGCATGGTTCTGGATCACCCCGGCCGCGGGCAACGTCATGACCTCGAGCGGCACCGCGCTCACCCTCAAGACCACCGTCTCGCAGCCCACGGCGTGCTACACCGACTACATGCCCGTCGCCGCGGGCAAGTACGTCTCCGTCCGACTCGACCTCACCGCGCTCACCGCCTCCCACAACGTCAAGTTCCGTCTGGACTGGTACAACGCCGCCAAGGTTCTCCTCTCCTCGACCGTCGAGTCCGCAGGCGTCACCGCCCTCGGGGCCACTGAGCCGCACCTCCGCCGACAGGCACCCGCCAACACCGCCTACGTCAAGCTCCGCATCGGCCTCTACAACGGCACCGGCAACCCCTCTGTCAACGCCTCGGTGACGTTCAACCGCGCCATGGTCACCTGGGGCGACACCGCCGTGATCGGACCAGTCCGCACCAACCTGATCACCAATCCCTCCTTCGAACTCGACACCGCAGGATGGCGCGGGCTCGAGGGCACCACCATCGCCCGCACCACCACCACAGCCGCGCAGGGTGCCGCCTCCCTCGAGGTCACCCGCGCAACGCCCGGTGACCTCGTCGTCTCGACCCTCGAGGGCACGGGCGGCATCCCCGTCACGCCCGGCGTTGACTACGTCCTCCGGTGGGACATGCGCGCAGCCACCACCGCCCGCAGCACCTTCGCCCAGGTCCATTGGTACGACACAAACGGCAACCTCCTGCACTTCGAGGGCCATTCGGCAGGCACGGAGTCCGGCGCCTGGAGTGCCGCCGCGGCCGGTGAGGCGGGGCAGTGGGAGGCGCCCGCAGACGCGGCGTACGCCTCGCTCGCCGTGGAGTGGTGGGGTGTGGCCGCGGGAGAGGTCCACTACCTCGACGGCGTCCTCTTCGAGGCCACATCATTCGCCGACCCCTACTTCGACGGCGCCACCCCCGACACCTCCTTCCATGAGTACCGGTGGACCGGCACCCCGCACGCCTCCACGTCCCTCGACGTCCTCGACGTTGGATCGTTCCCGTACGCCGACCCGGTCACGTGGCGCAACATCCTCGGCCCGACCTTCGAGCTACGGATTGGCCGCGCTGCCCTCGACGTCGGAACGCTCACCGCCTCGATCTCCGACCCGCTCATGGACCCCGCCGTCACCGCCGACGTACGGCCCGGCAAGGCGGTCCGACTGGTCGCGCTGGTCGCGGGCGTATGGACCAACGTCTACGAGGGCCGCATCGTCAACGCCGTCGTGGACTACGACCGCACCAAGGAGCCCGGCGCGGCCGACACGACCATCATCACCCTCACCGCGGTGGACGCCATCGCCACCCTCGCCAAGACCGGCGAGTCCCGCGGCTACGAGACCATCAACGCCCTGCCCTACATCCTCGAGGGCAAGGGCGTGCCGTGGAACGTCAACGGATCCGGCAACCAGTACCAGGGCACCCCGGTGCAGATCTCGGCCAACCCCGCCGCTGCCGTCCTCGACCAGGTGGCCGTCACCCGCGACACCGCCAAGGGCTACGCGTGGGTGGACCGCAACAACATCCTGCACGTGTGGGACGCCGCCAACATCCCCGCCACCGTCGCCGCCACCTTCACCGACGTCGCCACCGCCGACCCGGCCTCCGACGGCTACTCCAGCATCGACGTGGACTACGACACCACCCGGTGCATCAACGAAGTCACCGTCAAGTGGCTCCGCTACGACGCCGCGCAGGGCACCTCCGAGGAGATCGCCTACGGCCCGTACCGCGACCAGACCAGCATCGACACCTGGGGAACGTACGCCGCCGAATTCACCATCCACGGCGCCACCGAGTCCTC
>NZ_DATIHB010000048.1:0-2479 GCF_035481145.1 Nocardioides sp.
GCCCGCGCACATGCCCGCTCCGGCGACCCGGTGGCCATCGCCGCGTACCTGGGGCCGGACGACGCCTTCGACCGGGCGATCACGGACTTCTCCCAACGATATGCAGAGCAGAACGACCGCGACTTTGCCAGCTTCAGCGAAGCCATCCGGACCTCGCGTATCGAGGCGCTCCCGGAAGTCTGAGAGCGAGGGGTGATCGGGATGCGAGGGGGTGTCCCGGCGCCCGGACCTCAGCCGGACAACGGAGAAGGGCCCCTGACCAGTGTTTGTGCTGGTCAGGGGCCCTTCTCCTGTATGTGGCAGGTGAAGGATTCGAACCTTCGAAGGCAAAGCCGACGGATTTACAGTCCGCTCCCATTGGCCGCTCGGGCAACCTGCCGTGCTCGCCACCCGGTTTGGCCGGGCAGGAACAGGACGAAAGAATAGCGGCTGACCGCACTGGGAGAAAAACCGGAGGAGACATGGCCGACTCGTCGTTCGACATCGTCAGCAAGATCGACCGCCAGGAGGTCGACAACGCGCTCGGCCAGACGGCGCGGGAGATCGCCACCCGCTACGACTTCAAGGGCACCGGCGCCACGATCGAGTGGAAGGGTGACGAGGCCATCGAGATCAGCGCCTCCGCCGACGACCGCGCCAGCGCCGTCCTCGACGTCTTCAAGCAGAAGCTCGTCAAGCGCAACGTGTCGCTCAAGGTGCTCGACGCCTCCGAGCCCAAGCAGTCCGGCCAGCAGTCGAAGATCGGCGTCGCGCTGAAGGAGGGCATCACCTCCGAGGACGCCAAGAAGATCTCCAAGCTGATCCGCGACGAGGGCCCCAAGGGCGTCAAGGCGCAGATCCAGGGCGACGAGCTGCGCGTCTCCAGCAAGAAGCGCGACGACCTGCAGGCGGTGATCGCGCTGGTCAAGGGGCAGGACTACGACTTCGCGGTGCAGTTCACCAACTACCGCTGAGCACGGCGGTGCCCGCCACTCCGCCCGAGCCGACGTTCCTCGACCCCGGGGAGCCGGCCGGGGTCGCGCGCCGTCTCGCCGAGGCGTTCGCCTCCCGGCACGGTGCGCCGCCGGACGCCGTCGCCTCGGCTCCGGGCCGGGTGAACCTGATCGGTGAGCACGTGGACTACAACGGCGGCCGGTGCCTGCCCCTCGCGCTCCCCCACGCGACGTACGCCGCCGTGCGCCGCCGTGACGACGACGTGGTCACCGTCTCGAGCGCCCAGCGTGACGACGACTGGTCCGGCGATCTCGCGACTCTCGGTCCGGGAGCCGTGGACGGCTGGGCGGCGTACGTCGCGGGGACGGTGTGGGCGATGCACCAGCGAGGGGTGCACCTGCCGGGCCTCGACCTGATGGTGGACGGGCGCGTGCCCCTCGGTGCCGGCCTGTCCAGCTCGGCCGCGCTGGAGTGCTCGGTGGCGCTGGCCGTCAGCACCGCGGTGGGGATCGCGGACACGCCCGAGCACCGGCGCGCGCTGCTGCGGGACTGCATGCGAGCGGAGGCAGAGGTCGCCGGCGCCCCCACCGGCGGGATGGACCAGGCGGTCTCCCTGCTTGCCACGCCCGGGCACGCCCTCCTCCTCGACTGCACCACCTGGGCCACCGAGCAGGTCCCGTGGCGTCCCGAGGACGCCGCTCTGCGGCTGCTCGTCGTCGACACCCGCGTGCGGCACGCCCTCGGGGACGGGAGGTACGGCGACCGGCGAGGCGCCTGCGAGGCAGCCGCCCGGACGCTCGGCGTCACCACCCTCGCCGACGTGGTCGACCACGCGGCCGCCCTCGACCGGCTCGCCGGTGATCCCGTCGTGGTGCGCCGGGCCCGCCACGTGTTCACCGAGATGGATCGGGTGACGACCGCCGTGGGCGCCCTGACAGCTGGGGACCACACGGCGTTCGGCGCGGCGCTGACCGCCTCGCACGCGTCACTGCGGGACGACTTCGAGGTCTCCTGCCGCGAGCTCGACGCAGCCGTGGAGACCAGCCTCGACGCCGGCGCGCTCGGGGCGCGGATGACCGGCGGCGGGTTCGGCGGGTCCGCGATCGCACTCGTGCGAGCGGAGGACGAGCAGACCGTGACCGCGTCCGTCACGGCGGCCTTCACCGACCAGGGCTGGGAGTCGCCACGCTTCCTGCGCGCCGCCGCATCGGCGGGTGCGCGGGTTCACGAGACCGGGTGACGCCGGCTGCTCCGTGGCCCGACAGGCACAGGACGGCCGGTCCTCATGCCGCATCCGGCGGTGGGTACCACACCTGGGTGGCGTCCGTGGGGAAAGACACGTCACGCAGGACTGGATCCGCGGACTATCGTGGAGAAGGCGTGCCGCGCGGACCCGCGGCCAAGTGGACGTAGCACAGGAAGCAGGCGAGAGGTGACCAAGCAGGTCAAGCAGCTCGATCGCGTGATCATCAGGTTCGCCGGCGACTCCGGTGACGGCATGCAGCTGACCGGTGACCGGTTCACGCAGGAGTCCGCGGTCTTCGGC
>NZ_DATIHB010000049.1:0-11041 GCF_035481145.1 Nocardioides sp.
CTCCATCTCCAGCCTGATCCACTCGAGCATCGGGCTCGTCGTGATGTCACTGACCGGCCTGCTGATCGGCTGGCGGATCCGGGGCAGCTTCGTCGACGCGATGCTGGGCTACGTGCTGCTCCTCGTCTGGGGCTTCGCGATGATCTGGCTCGGCATCCTGGTGGGGTCCGCGATGCGCTCCGTCGAGGCGGTCAACGGACTCATGTTCGCGACGATGTTCCCGATCACGTTCCTGGCCAACACCTTCGCGCCGACCGACCCGATGCCGGCCTGGCTGCAGACGATCGCCGAGTGGAACCCTGTCTCCTCGATGGTCCAGGCGGTCCGCGAGCTCTGGGGCAACGCCCCGGCCGCGCCCGACTCGGCGGCGCTGCCCCTGCAGCACCCGGTCCTGGCGACCTTCATCTGGGCGATCCTCATCACGGCGGTGCTCGCTCCGCTCTCGTTGCGGGCCTTCCACCGGCGCACGGCGGCCTGACCCGGGCCCGGAGCCCTGAGGTTAGGCTCACCTTCGTTGAGTGGCTCGCTTAATAACGTCACACTGTTGTTGTGCAATTCGAGCGGATCTCGACGAACGTCCCTGAAGGGGACGCTCCGACGCGTGCGCGCGTGCTCCGCCTGATCGCCGAGCAGGGTCCCCGCACGGCAGCCGACCTGGCTGCTGCGCTGGACCTCACCCCGGCGGGCGTCCGCCGTCACCTCGACCACCTGGTCGAGGGCGGCACTCTCGAGTCGGTCGAGCAGCGCACGCTGCCGGGCACCCGCGGCCGTGGCCGCCCTGCCCGCGCGTTCCGCCTCACGCAGATGGGCCGCGACCAGCTCGAGAACCAGTACGACGACCTCGCCACCCAGGCGTTGCGCTTCCTGCGCGAGACCGGGGGAGATGACGCCGTCATCGCGTTCGCACGCCAGCGCGTCGAGTTCATCGAGCGCGACTACGCCACGATCACGGCCGAGCGGCCCGACCTCTCCCCGGCCGAGGCGCTCGCCGAGGTGCTGACCCGCGGTGGCTACGCCGCCGGCGTCCAGCAGCTCCCGATCGGCGAGCAGCTGTGCCAGCAGCACTGCCCCGTGTCCCACGTGGCCCACGAGTTCCCGCAGCTGTGCGAGGCCGAGACCGAGGCGTTCAGCCGGGTCCTCGGGTCGCACGTGCAGCGGCTGGCCACCATCGCCCACGGCGACGGTGTCTGCACGACTTGCATTCCCCAGACAGTGACCCGCACGAGGGCCAGCAACAAGGACGGAGCGTCGGCATGACGATCTCTCAGGACACCCCCAACGCGATCGAGGAGCTCAACCCCGAGCTCAAGGGCATCGGCAAGTACGAGTTCGGCTGGGCCGACAAGGACATCGCCGGCGCCAACGCGAAGCGTGGCCTCAACGAAGAGGTCGTCGCCGACATCTCCGCGAAGAAGTCCGAGCCGCAGTGGATGCTCGACCTCCGCATGAAGGGCCTCAAGCTCTTCCACCGCAAGCCGATGCCGACGTGGGGCTCCGACCTCGACGCGATCGACTTCGACAACATCAAGTACTTCGTGCGCTCGTCCGAGAAGCAGGCCGCCTCGTGGGAGGACCTGCCCGAGGACATCAAGAACACCTACGACAAGCTCGGCATCCCGGAGGCCGAGAAGCAGCGCCTCGTCGCCGGTGTCGCGGCGCAGTACGAGTCGGAGGTCGTCTACCACTCGATCCGCGAGGACCTTGAGCAGCAGGGTGTGCTCTTCCTCGACACCGACACCGCGCTGAAGGAGCACCCCGAGCTCTTCCAGGAGTACTTCGGCACCGTCATCCCGGTCGGTGACAACAAGTTCGCCGCGCTCAACACCGCCGTGTGGTCGGGTGGCTCGTTCATCTACGTCCCGAAGGGTGTCCACGTCGACATCCCGCTCCAGGCCTACTTCCGGATCAACACCGAGAACATGGGCCAGTTCGAGCGCACGCTGATCATCGTCGACGAGGACGCCTACGTGCACTACGTCGAGGGCTGCACCGCGCCGGTGTACTCCTCCGACTCGCTGCACTCCGCGGTCGTCGAGATCATCGTCAAGAAGGGCGGCCGCTGCCGCTACACGACCATCCAGAACTGGTCCAACAACGTCTACAACCTCGTCACCAAGCGCGCCGTCTGCGAGGCCGGCGCGACGATGGAGTGGGTCGACGGCAACATCGGCTCCAAGGTGACGATGAAGTACCCCGCCGTCTACCTCATGGGCGAGCACGCCAAGGGCGAGACGCTCTCGATCGCCTTCGCGGGCGAGGGCCAGCACCAGGACGCCGGCGCCAAGATGGTCCACGCCGCGCCGAACACCTCCTCGAGCATCCTGAGCAAGTCGGTGGCGCGCGGCGGTGGCCGCACGTCGTACCGCGGCCTGATCCAGGTCAACGAGGGTGCGCACGGCTCCAAGAGCAACGTCCTGTGCGACGCGCTCCTGGTCGACCAGATCTCCCGCTCGGACACCTACCCGTACGTCGACATCCGCGAGGACGACGTGTCGATGGGTCACGAGGCGAGCGTCTCGAAGGTCTCCGACGACCAGCTCTTCTACCTGATGCAGCGCGGCATGGAGCAGGACGAGGCGATGGCCATGATCGTCCGCGGCTTCATCGAGCCGATCGCCAAGGAGCTGCCGATGGAGTACGCCCTCGAGCTCAACCGCCTGATCGAGCTGCAGATGGAGGGTGCGGTCGGCTGATCGCCACCGCCCCGCCACCCGCCCGACGACGTACGAAAGCAACCCTGTGACTGTGACTGACAACGTGAGCGCTGCTCTCGAGCTCGACAAGGTGGAGTCCCACCTGCACCCGGAGGGGTCCTTCGACCTCGCCGACCACACCGTCCCGACCGGCCGCGAGGAGATCTGGCGGTTCACCCCGCTCAAGCGCCTCCGTGGCCTGCACGCCGACGCGCCGCTCGGTGGTGCGTCGTACACCGCGGACATCACCGCCCCGGAGGGTGTCGTGACCGCGGTCGTCGACTCCGCCGACGCTGGTCGTGGCGCGAGTGGCCTCGTGCCGTGGGACCGCATCGCCGCCCGCACCTGGGACGCCGCCGCGAAGACGCTGACGGTGACCATCCCCAAGGAGCAGGTCGCGGACCAGCCGGTCTACGTCGACGTCACCGGCACCGCCACGTCGCCCGAAGACGAGGCGACCGCGAGCCACGTCGTGATCACCGCGGAGCCGTTCTCCAAGGCGACCGTCGTACTGCGCTTCACCGGCTCGATGACGCTCACCGACAACGTCGAGATCGTCGTCGGTGACGGCGCACAGCTGACTGTCGTCTCCATTGACGACTGGGCCGACGACGCCGTCCACATCGGCCACCGCCACGTGCGGGTCGGCCGCGACGCGGCGTTCAAGCACGTCGACGTCACCTTCGGTGGCTCCGTGGTCCGCCACGACACGACCGCCGACTACGCCGGTCCGGGCGGCTCGGTCGACATGCTCGGCCTCTACTTCGCCGACGCCGGCCAGCACATCGAGCACCGTCTCTTCGTCGACCACACGGCTCCCAACACGAAGTCCAACGTGGTCTACAAGGGCGCCCTGCAGGGTGAGGGTGCGCGCACCGTCTGGATCGGCAATGTCCTGATCCGCAAGGTCGCCGAGGGCATCGAGACCTACGAGGAGAACCGCAACCTCGTCCTCACCGACGGCTGCCAGGCCGACTCCGTGCCGAACCTCGAGATCGAGACCGGCGAGATCGAGGGCGCGGGCCACGCCTCCGCCACCGGTCGCTTCGACGACAACCAGCTCTTCTACCTGCGCTCGCGTGGCGTCAGCGAGAAGGAGGCGCGGCGCCTGGTCGTGCACGGCTTCTTCAACGACCTGATCCGCCACATCAACGTGCCGGAGCTCGAGGAGAGCCTCTTCGCGACGGTCGAGGCCGAGCTGGCGAAGAACGTCCTGGCCGAGGACGACGAGGTCGCCTGAGATGGCCTTCGTCAAGGCGGCCGCCCTGGCCGACATCCCCGAGGACGAGGCGTTCGGCGTGACCGTCGACCGCTACGACCTCGCGCTCGCCAAGCACGGGGACGAGGTCTTCGCCCTGCAGGACCTCTGCAGCCACGCGAACATCCCGCTCAGCGAGGGCGAGGTGGCGGCCGACGCGACCGGCACCTGCACCGTTGAGTGCTACCTGCATGGGTCGACGTTCGACCTGCGCACCGGCAAGCCCACCTGTTTCCCGGCGACCGAGCCCGTCGCCACCTTCCCCGTCGAGATCCGCGATGGCGATGTTTACGTCGACGTCGAGACCACCCTGAATGGAGTCACCCCCGCATGAGCACCCTCGAGATCAAGGACCTGCACGTCTCTGTCGACACCGAGGACGGTGCGAAGGAGATCCTCAAGGGCGTCACGCTGACCATCAAGGACGGCGAGACGCACGCGATCATGGGCCCCAACGGCTCTGGCAAGTCCACGCTGGCCTACTCGATCGCCGGCCACCCGAAGTACACGATCACCTCCGGCACCGTCACGATCGACGGCGAGGACGTCCTCGCGATGTCGGTCGACGAGCGCGCCAAGGCCGGTCTCTTCCTGGCCATGCAGTACCCCGTCGAGGTCCCCGGCGTCTCCGTCGCCAACTTCCTCCGTACGGCGAAGACCGCGCTCGACGGTGAGGCTCCGAAGCTCCGCACCTGGGTGAAGGACGTCAACGGCGCCCTCGAGAAGATGAACCTCGACCCGGCGTTCTCGAGCCGTTCGGTCAACGAGGGCTTCTCGGGTGGCGAGAAGAAGCGCCACGAGATCGCCCAGATGGAGCTCCTCGACCCGAAGGTCGCGCTGCTCGACGAGATCGACTCCGGCCTCGACATCGACGCGCTCAAGGTCGTCTCCGACGGCATCAACCGCTTCAAGGAGCGCGACGGCAAGGGCGTCCTGCTGATCACGCACTACACCCGCATCCTGCGCTACGTGAAGCCGGACTTCGTCCACGTCTTCGTCAACGGCAAGATCGCCGAGGAGGGCGGCCCGGAGCTGGCCGACCAGCTCGAGGCCGAGGGCTACGACAAGTACGTCAAGGCTGCGGTCTGATCATGTCCACGTTGTCCCTTCCGGGCCTGCTGAGTGACCTCGCGGTCATCCGGCTGGACTTCCCCATCCTCGAGCGCACGCTCGCGGGGGACCGTCCGCTGGTCTACCTCGACTCCGCGAACACCTCGCAGAAGCCGCAGGTCGTCATCGACACGATGGTCGACCACCTGGAGCGGCACAACGCCAACATCGCGCGCGCCATGCACCAGCTGGGCGCCGAGGCGACCGAGGCGTTCGAGGCCGGGCGGGACAAGGTGGCGGCGTTCCTCGGAGCGCCGTCGCGCGACGAGGTCATCTTCACCAAGAACGCCTCCGAGGCGCTCAACCTCGTGGCCAACGTGCTCGCGTGGAAGGGTCCGTTCCAGGTCGGAGAGGGCGACGAGGTCGTCATCACCGAGATGGAGCACCACTCCAACATCGTGCCGTGGCAGCTGCTGACGCAGCGCACGGGTGCGAGCCTGAAGTGGTTCGGCCTGACCGATGGCGGCGAGCTCGACCTCGCGAACATCGACCAGCTCATCACCGAGCGCACCAAGGTCGTGGCCTTCACCTGGGTCTCCAACATGCTCGGCACGATCAACCCGGTTGCCGAGCTGACCCGGCGTGCGCACGAGGTCGGCGCGCTGGTCGTCGTCGACGCCTCGCAGGCGGCGCCGCAGCTCCCGATCGACCTGGCTGCGATGGCACCCGAGGAGCGGCCCGACTTCCTGGTCTTCACCGGCCACAAGGTCGTCGGCCCGACCGGGATCGGCGTGCTGTGGGGCCGTGGCGACCTGCTCGAGCAGCTCCCGCCGTTCCTCGGTGGTGGCGAGATGATCGCGACCGTCACGATGGAGAAGTCGACGTACGCCGGCATCCCGCACCGCTTCGAGGCCGGCACCCCGCCGATCGTCGAGGCCGTGGGCCTCGGTGCTGCGGTGGAGTACCTCGGCCACGTGGGCCTGGACCGGATCCATGCCCACGAGCAGGCGATCACGGCGTACGCGCTGGAGGGTCTGCAGACGATCCCGGGCCTGCGGATCATGGGTCCGCTCGACGCCACGCAGCGCGGCGGAGCCATCTCGTTCGAGCTCGAGGGTGTGCATCCGCACGACATCGCGCAGGTCCTCGACAGCCGGGGCGTCGCGGTGCGTGCCGGCCACCACTGCGCCAAGCCGGCGCACCAGCGCTTCGGCGTGCAGGCGTCGACTCGGATGTCGTCGTACCTCTACACGACCCCGGCCGAGATCGATGCGCTGATCGAGGGCCTGGAATACACCCGCAGCTACTTCAAGTTGGGCTGACCCTATGGACCTCGACGCGCTGTACCAGGACATCATCCTGGATCACTACAAGAACCCCC
Source organism: Nocardioides sp. (assembly GCF_035481145.1). Taxonomy (GTDB): domain Bacteria; phylum Actinomycetota; class Actinomycetes; order Propionibacteriales; family Nocardioidaceae; genus Nocardioides. Next base: position 6,383 of record NZ_DATIHB010000049.1, read on the forward strand.
ACGGCAAGGGACTCCGCGAGGAGTTCGAGGCCGAGGTGCACCACGTCAACCCCACGTGCGGTGACGAGATCACGCTGCGCGTGCACATCGAGGAGGGCGTCGTCGCCGACGTCTCCTACGACTCGCAGGGCTGCTCGATCTCGCAGGCCTCCGCCTCGGTGCTCTACGAGCTCGTGCACGGCAAGCCGGTGGACGAGGCGATGGAGATCCACGCCAAGTTCCAGGAGCTCATGCAGGGCAAGGGCCAGGTCGAGCCGGACGAGGACGTCCTCGAGGACGGCATCGCCTTCGCCGGCGTGGCGAAGTTCCCGGCCCGCGTGAAGTGCGCGCTGCTGTCGTGGATGGCATGGAAGGACGCGACCGCCCAGTCCCTGGCTGGCGGTAACCAGGAGGAGAAGGCATGAGCAACGAGGCCCAGATCGAGCAGATCACCGAGGCGATGAAGGACGTCGTCGACCCCGAGCTCGGCATCAACGTCGTCGACCTCGGCCTGGTCTACGGCGTGCACGTCGAGGAGGACGCCGTCGTCCTCGACATGACGCTGACCTCCGCGGCCTGTCCGCTGACCGACGTCATCACCGACCAGACCAACGCGGCGCTGGAGGGCCTCACCAACGAGGTCACGATCAACTGGGTCTGGATGCCGCCGTGGGGCCCGGACAAGATCACCGACGACGGTCGCGAGCAGTTGCGCGCCCTCGGCTTCAACGTCTGATCCGAGGAGTGAGCCGGAGTCACGCCGAGCGCAGCGAGGTGTGGCGGAGGCGAGCCCCGCAGGACGTCAGACAAGGTGTGAACGTGTAATCACATCGGGGGTGGGGCCTGGAAGTCCCACGCCCGGAAGAGCACACCGCTCTTCACGCCCAGTGCGTTGCCCTGCGCGGTCGTGATCCACTCGACGAGGTCGCGCGGCGCCGGGTGCCACGGGAGCGCGGCCAGGTAGGCGCGGTGCGCCTCCAGCGACGCGACACCTGCCTCGACCGGGTCGCCCGTGACGTCGACGCCGTGGGTCGGTCGGTCCTCGCCGGTGACCAGCAGCCAGCGCGGCGAGTGCGGCTCGAGGCCCTCGTCGACCAGCTCCGGGAAGACCCAGCGGTTGCCGGCGTCACGGACCGCGTCGAGCGTCGCCAGACCGGCGGCCCGGTGGTCGGCCTGGTTGAGCATGCCCATGAACTCCACCTGCCAGGTGCCGGTGAGGACGGCGTCGGGCTTGAACTCGCGGATCGCCCGGGCGATGTCGCGGCGCAGGTCGAGGCCGTACACGAGCATCCCGTCGGGATGCTCGAGGAAGTCGACCCGCTCCACACCGACGGCGAGGCAACCGGTGCGCTGCTCCTCCATGCGGGCGGTCGCGCACTCGTCGGGCGGCATCGTGTCGATGCCGGCCTCGCCGCGGGTCAGCAGCAGGTAGCGGACCTCGATCCCGGCGGTCGTCCAGGCGGAGACGGCGGCAGACGCGCCGTACTCCATGTCGTCGGGGTGGGCCACCACGCAGAGCACGCGCTCGATGCCGTCGGTGGGCCAGAGGGGGAGCTTCTCGTCCATTCCAGCAGCCTCCTCCCGGTGGCGGAGCGCCGCAACTGGTCAGGAGTGGCAGATTTCCGCGGCCGGAATCTGCCGATCAAGACCAGTTCCGGGTGGGAGGTTGCGCGCCAAAAAGCGACTGGCCCGCTAACGTGCGACGCATGTGGCAGCCCGAGGCGCACTGGGAGCGCCTGCCGAGCGGGATGGGAGCGTCGACGCTCGGCGTCTGGCGCGACGGCGACCTGATCGTCAAACGGCTCGTCGCCCCGGTCGACGAGGACCCCGTTCCCCCATACGGAGTCGGGTGGTGGCGCAGGCAGGCCGATGTCGCGGCCTCGGGGGTCGTCGAGTCGACACCGGGCCTGCGGGGACCCGTGCTGGTGCGGATCGAGGAGGACGCCGACGGCCTCAGCTTCTGGTACGCCGCAGTGGCGCCCGAGGAACTGCCCGGGCCGTTCGTCGCGCAGGCGCTCGGTCGTTTTGCCGGCGCGTCGCTGGGGGTGCACCCCTGGCTCTGCCGTGACCAGCTCGGCCAGCGGATCGCCGCGACCGAGCGCCGGGGCGGCTGGACCACGCTGGCCCGCACGACCGTCGCCGACCTCGCCGACCGGCTGTGGCAGCGCCGCGGCCACTTCCTGCGGGCCGTGGCCGAGCTGCCCCAGGTGGCCCAGCACGGCGACCCGGTGCCGGCCAACCTGCTCGGCCGCTCGGACGAGGCCGTGCTCGCCATCGACTGGTCCAACCTCGGCACCGGCCCGGTCGGCGCCGACCTGGGCTACTGGTCACTCTCGGCGCGTGAGGAGTTCGACGTCCTCCTGGAGGCGTACGTCGACGGGCTGCCGCCCGGCGTGGCCTCGCTCGAGCAGGCGCGCCTCGGGGCGCAGGTGACCGCGGTCTACACCGCCCTCTCCCGCGCGGACTGGGCGCTGGCGCGAGCGGCCGAGGGGACTGGCGCGCTCGCGGCGAAGTACCGCCACCCGAGCGTCGCGCCGTACCTCAAGGCGCTGCAACGACAGTTCCCCCAGCTCGAAGCCCTCATCTGATCAGCCCCAGATGTTGCAGGCCTTGAACGTGCCGCCGTCGTAGCCCCGCTTGAACCACTCCATGCGCTGCTCCGAGGAGCCGTGGGTCCACTGGGTCTCGTCGACGCGCCCCTGCGTGGTCTTCTGGATGTGGTCGTCGCCGACAGTCGCGGCGGCCTCGATCGCGGTCTTGATGTCCTCGTCGGTGAGGTCCTCGATGATCACGACGCCGTCGTCGTTGGGGACGGTCTCGGCGTGGTGGGTCCACAGGCCGGCGTAGCAGTCGGCCTGAAGCTCCAGCTTCACGGCGTCGGAGTTCTCGCCCTGCTGGGTGCGGACGTTCTTCATCTGGCCGGTGATGTTCTGGATGTGGTGGCCGTACTCGTGCCCCAGGACGTACGGCTCCACGAAGGCTCCGTTGTTGCCGCCGAGCTGGCCCTCGAAGACCTGCTCGTAGAAGGTCGGGTCCTCGTAGATGGTGAAGTCCGCCGGGCAGTAGAACGGGCCCATCCCGGAGTTGGCGGCACCGCAGCCGGTCTGCACCTGGCCGCCGAACGTCCGCACCGGGGCTGGCTTGAACTGGCCGTCCTTGAACTGGGTCTCCCAGAACTGCTCGATCGAGAGGACCACGGCCTGGCGAGCGCAGTCGGCGTCCTTGTTGGCGTCCTCACCGGTCTTGCAGTTGTCATAGGTACCGTCCTCGGTGCTCGACTGGCCGCTGTCCCCGCCGGGGACGCCCGGGATGCCGGAGCCCGGGAGGCCGCCGCCGGAGCACATCTGGATCACGAAGTAGATGACGATCAGCAGGATCGTGCCCTTGATGCCCAGGCCGCCGGGGATCGGGAGGCCACGGCCTCCACCGAGCCCGCCGAGGCCACCGCCTCCGCCGCCCCCACCCCCGCTGATGCGGCCGCCGCCGATGTTCGCCTTGGGGTTGAACCGCATGGTGGGTTCCTTCCGATGGGGGAGTACCGAGCTTCCGCCCGTACACTAACCAGTCGAAATGATCACTGCCCAGAACCTCGAGGTCCGTGCCGGTTCACGCCTCCTCATGGAGGACGTCACGTTCCGCGTCGCAGCCGGCGACAAGGTCGGTCTGGTCGGGCGCAACGGCGCCGGCAAGACCACCCTCACCAAGATCCTCGCAGGCGACAACCTGCCTGCCGGCGGCACGGTGACGCGCTCCGGTGAGCTCGGCTACCTGCCGCAGGACCCGCGTTCGGGCGACCCCGAGCAGATCGCGCGCGACCGGATCCTCTCCGCGCGCGGTCTCGACGACGTCGTACGCCGGCTCCGCCAGGCCGAGGTCGACATGGCGTCGGAGGACCCCGAGGTCTACGAGAAGGCGATGAAGCGCTATTCGCGGGCCGACGACGAGATGCACGCCGGTGGCGGCTACGCCGCGGAGTCGGAGGCGGCGCAGATCGCCGCGGCGCTCGGCATCGAGGAGCGCATCCTCACCCAGCCGCTGCGGACGCTCTCCGGTGGTCAGCGCCGCCGCATCGAGCTGGCCCGGATCCTCTTCTCCGGCGCGGAGACGATGATCCTCGACGAGCCCACCAACCACCTCGACGCCGACAGCGTGGTGTGGCTGCGCGAGTTCCTCAAGGGCTACAAGGGCGGGCTCATCGTCATCAGCCACGACGTCGAGCTCGTCGGCGAGACGGTGAACCGCGTCTTCTACCTCGACGCGAACCGCCAGGTCATCGACGTCTACAACATGAACTGGAAGAACTACCTGCGTCAGCGCGTGGCCGACGAGGAGCGCCGCAAGAAGGAGCGCGCCAACGTCGAGAAGAAGGCGACCGCGCTGCAGCAGCAGGCGGCGCGCTTCGGTGCGAAGGCCTCCAAGGCCGCGGCGGCGCACCAGATGGTCGCGCGCGCCGAGAAGATGCTGTCGGGCCTGGAGGAGGTGCGTCAGGAGGACCGCGTCGCCAAGCTCCGGTTCCCGAAGCCCGCTGCCTGCGGCAAGACGCCCCTGACGGCGTCCGGGCTGTCGAAGTCCTACGGGTCGCTCGAGATCTTCACCGACGTCGACCTCGCGATCGACCGCGGATCGAAGGTCGTCATCATCGGCTTGAACGGCGCAGGAAAGACGACGCTGCTGCGCATC
>NZ_DATIHB010000050.1:0-2938 GCF_035481145.1 Nocardioides sp.
TGGCCGACAACCTCGACCTCGCCTCGCTCAAGCGGGAGAAGGACGACGCGGCGGAGGTCCGGGAGGGCTTCGAGTGCGGTCTCGTGCTCAAGAACTTCCAGGACATCAAGGAAGGCGACATCGTCGAGGCGTTCGAGATGCGCGAGATCCCGCGCGGCTGATCGTCGTACGACGTGGGGCGGGGCTGGCCTTCGGGCCGGCCCCGCTTCCGTCTCTCCACCCCATCTAGACTCACCGTGCGCGGAGCGCGCACAGCACCCCAGGAGGTCCTTCATGGCCAGCCCTCGCGTCCGCAAGGTCGCCGACCGGATCAAGGTCGTCGTCGCCGAGATGCTCGAGCGCCGGATCAAGGACCCGCGCCTCGGCTTCGTCACGATCACCGATGTCCGGCTCACCGGCGACGGCCAGCAGGCCTCGATCTTCTACACGGTCCTCAACGGTGACCGCGAGGAGACCCAGAAGGCGCTCGACTCGGCCAAGGGCCTGATCCGCAGCGAGGTCTCGAAGCAGCTCGGCACGCGCATCGTGCCGACCCTGACCTTCATCGCCGACGCGCTCCCCGAGACCGCGCGCGAGATCGAGGACGCCCTCGCCAAGGCGAAGGCGGCCGACGAGGAGCTCGCCGCCGCGCGCGCCGGCGCGCAGTACGCCTCGGACGAGGACCCGTACAGGAAGCCTCGCGTCATCGAGGACGAGGACGACTGGGACGACGAGGACGACGACGAGGAGTGAGCACTCCCGTCACGCCGGGCCTGGTCGTGGTCGACAAGGCCGGCGGCATCACCTCGCACGGCGTCGTCGCCCGCGTACGCCGCCTCGCCGGCACGCGCAAGGTCGGCCACGCCGGCACCCTCGACCCGATGGCGACGGGTGTGCTCGTGCTCGGCGTCGACCGGGCCACGCGGCTGCTCGGCCACCTCATGCTCACCGAGAAGGCGTACGACGCCACGATCCGCCTCGGGATCTCGACGAACACCGACGACGCCGAGGGTGAGGTCACCGCGCGGGGGGGTGCCGGCCACATCGACGAGGCCACGGTCCGCGCGGCGCTGGCGGGGTTCGTCGGTGACATCGAGCAGGTGCCGACCGCCGTCTCTGCCATCAAGGTCGACGGCAAGCGCGCCTATGCGATGGTGCGCGCGGGGGAGGAGGTCGAGCTGAAGGCCCGGCCGGTCACCATCCACGAGCTCGTCGTCCACGACGTGCGACCGGGCGAGCTCGAGCCCGAGACGACGATCGACGTGGACATCTCGGTCCGCTGCTCGAGCGGCACCTACATCCGGGCGATCGCCCGCGATCTCGGTGCGGCGCTCGGCGTTGGTGGTCACCTGACCGCGCTGCGGCGCACCGCGGTCGGTCCCTACACCCTCGAGCACGCGCGCACACTCGAGCAGCTCGACGCGGCATTCGCGGTGCTGCCCATCGCGGCGGCTGCGCGCGCGGCGTTCCCGGCGTACGACCTGGATGCGGAGCAGGCCCAGGAGGTGCGCTACGGACGCCGCCTGCCGCTGGCACTGACCGAGCTGACGGCCGTCTTCGCGCCAGACGGCGAGTTCCTTGCGCTCTACGAACCGCGGGACGATGCGGCACGACCCGTGGCCGTCTTCACGGGCTGACGAGTGGCTGTGGGAAGGTAGCGCCGTGCGAGTGTGGCGTGACGTGAGCGAGGTGCCGGCCGATCTGGCCCGCACCGTCGTGACCATCGGCAACTTCGACGGCGTTCATCTCGGCCACCAGCACGTGGTGGCGCGAGCCCGAGAGGTGGCGGCCGCGCAGGGCGTCGACCACGTCGTCGCGGTCACCTTCGACCCGCACCCGATGGCCGTTCTCCGACCGGACCACGCGCCGGTCATGCTGACCAGTCTCGACGAGCGGCTCCGCCTGCTCGGCGCGGCGGGTGCCGACGACGTCCTGGTCCTCCCGTTCAGCCGCGAGATCGCTGCGTGGACCCCCGAGGAGTTCGTCCAGCGGGTCATCGTCGACGGGCTGCGCGCCTGTGGCGTCGTCGTCGGTGCCAACTTCCGCTACGGCTGCAAGGCTGCCGGCGACGTCCATGACCTCGCCGTGTCGGGGGAGCAGCACGACTTCGTCGTCGATGCGGTCGCCCTCGACGGCGGCCCGCAGGTCTGGTCCTCGACGTACGTCCGCTCGTGCATCGCAGCCGGTGACGTCACCGGCGCCGCCGAGGCGCTGGGGCGGCCCTTCGCCATCCGGGGAGTCGTGGTCAAGGGCGACCAGCGCGGCCGCGAGCTCGGCTTCCCGACCGCCAACGTGCCGACGCCGGCCGAAGCGGCGGCGCCCGCCGACGGTGTGTACGCCGGGTGGCTCACGCGCCTCGACACGGGCGAGCGCTTCGCCGCCGCGATCAGTGTCGGCACCAACCCGACCTTCGACGGCGTCGTCGGCCACCGGGTCGAGTCCTACGTGCTCGACCGCACCGACCTGGACCTCTACGGCGTGGAGGTCGAGGTCGCCTTCGTCGAGCGCCTGCGCGGCATGGTGAAGTTCGAGGGCATCGAGAAGCTCGTCGAGACCATGCACGACGACGTACGCCGGACCCGCGAGCTGCTCGGCAGCTGACGGGCCGCGGCGCGTCGCTTGGCCGCGTGAGGGTCCGAAAGATCCGACTTAGGTAGGGGGCATCCCGGGGTTTTTCCGGATGCGCCCGTCGGTGGCGGGGTGCAGGCTGTGAACCATGCACCGACACGTCGCCGGCGCCCTGACGGGGCGCATCACGAAATGGCTCGTCCTCGGGTTCTGGATCCTGCTCGTCGTGCCGCTCGGCATGAAGGCCGGTCAGCTGATCGACGTCCAGAACAACGAGGCCTCCTCCTGGCTGCCCGCCACCGCCGAGTCCACCCAGGGATTCGAGAAGCTGGAGCCCTTCCAGGACCCCAACACCATCCCGACCGTCGTGGTCTACGAGCGGAGCGGCGGG
>NZ_DATIHB010000051.1:0-2361 GCF_035481145.1 Nocardioides sp.
CCACGTGCGGCGGGAGCTCGCGGCTCCCGCCCCCGCTCCGGCGCCGGAGTCGACGCCCCAACGGATGCTTGGCAGTCAGTCTTCACGCTCTGACGTCGATGCATTGACCACGAGGCGTGAGATTCCCCGGATATCCGGGGAATCTGGACAACCGGCGGACGGCGTGTCGGGGGACGGGCACACGCCCGAGCGGCGCCACCCTGAGCCGGCGGACGGCGGTGGGCGCCCGAGGGGGTTCACACTTCCCGCTGCCTCCGGCCGCATCGCTGCCGTCGTCACCGGCCTGGTGGTCGGCCTGCTCGCCGTCGGCCTGGTCTTCGGCTCGCTGCGGGTCTGCGAGGCCGCACGCGGCACCGCGTCGTGCGGCGGTGGTCCGGGGCTGCTCCTGCTGGTCGCCGTGCTGGTGCTGCTGACCTACCTGGGCGGTTGGCTGCTTCGCGCCTTCGGCATCCGTGATTCAGGGAGCACGAGCTTCCTGGCGGTCGCCCTGCTGGCGGTCGCGGCCATGCTCTTCCTGATCGAGGTGCTGATGAGCGCGTGGATGGTGGTCGTCATCCCGCTCGTCGCCGCCGGCGCCTACGCGTTGTCACACTGGGTGACCACCGCTCTCGTCGACGAGAAGCAGCCCTAGCGGCGGGCGACCAGCTCGGCGATCTGCACGGTGTTGAGCGCCGCCCCCTTGCGCAGGTTGTCGTTGCTGACGAACAGCGCCAGCCCGCGGTCGCCGTCGACCCCCGGGTCCTGCCGGATGCGACCGACGTACGACGGGTCCTTGCCGGCTGCCTGCAGCGGGGTCGGGATCTCGGCGAGCTCGACACCGGGGGCACCGGACAGCACCTCGGTGGCGCGCTCGACGGTCATCGCCCGCTCGAACTCGGCGTTGATCGCCAGCGAGTGACCGGTGAAGACCGGGACCCGCACGCAGATGCCGGAGACCCGCAGGTCCGGGATGCCGAGGATCTTGCGCGACTCGTTGCGCAGCTTCTGCTCCTCGTCGGTCTCGTGGAGGCCGTCGTCGACGATCGAGCCGGCCATCGGGAGCACGTTGTAGGCGATGGTGCGCGCATACTTCTCCGGCTCCGGGAAGACGACCGCCTGGCCGTCGTAGGCCAGCTCCCGGGCCTTGTCGCCGGCGGCGCCCACCTGGGTGGCCAGCTCGTCGACCCCGGCGACGCCCGAGCCCGACACGGCCTGGTAGGTGGACGCGATGAGTCGCACCAGCCCGGCCTCGTCGTGGAGGGGCTTGAGCACCGGCATCGCGGCCATGGTCGTGCAGTTGGGGTTGGCGATGATGCCCTGCCCTGCGGCGACCACAGGCTCGATGGCCTCGGGGTTCACCTCCGAGACCACGAGCGGGATGTCGGGATCCCTGCGGAAGGCCGAGGAGTTGTCGACCACGATCACGCCGGCCTCGACGAAGGCGGGAGCCAGCGCCCGCGAGGTCGTCGCCCCGGCGGAGAACAGCGCGATGTCGAGCCCGCTGGGGTCTGCCGTGGCGGCGTCCTCCACGGTGATCTCCCGGCCTGCGAAGGGAAGCACCGTGCCGGCCGACCTGGCGGAAGCGAAGAACCGCACCTCCTCGGCCGGGAAGCCGCGCTCCTCGAGGATCTGTCGCATCGCGACACCCACCTGGCCGGTCGCGCCGACCACTCCGATGCGCACCACGTCAGCGCCCCGTCCCGCCGTACACGACGGCCTCGACCTCGGCTGCGTCCAGGTCGAACGCGGTGTGCGTCGCCTGCACCGCGGTGTCGACGTCGGCGCTGTCGACGATCACCGAGATGCGGATCTCGGAGGTGGAGATCATCTCGATGTTGACGCCGGCGCTGGCGAGGGCGGCGAAGAACTTCGCGGTGACGCCGGGATGGCTGCGCATGCCGGCACCGATCAGCGAGACCTTGCCGATCTGGTCGTCGTACAGCAGCTTGTCGTAGCCCACCTCGCCCTGGATGCGGGCCAGGGCCGTCATCGCGGTCTGGCCGTCCTCGCGGGGGAGCGTGAAGGAGATGTCGGTGAGGCTGGTCGCCGCGGCGGAGACGTTCTGGACGACCATGTCGATGTTGACCTCGGTCGCGGCGAGCGCCTCGAAGATGCGGGCAGCCTCGCCCACCTTGTCGGGCACGCCGACGACGGTGATCTTCGCTTCGCTCCGGTCGTGGGCGACGCCGGCGATGATGGCCTGTTCCATGTCGGTTCCCTCGGGGTTGTCCGATGCGGGGTCGGGGACGATCCAGGTGCCCTCGGTCTGGCTGAAGGACGAGCGCACGTGGATGGGCATGTCGTAGCGGCGGGCGTACTCGACGCACCGCAGGTGCAGGATCTTCGCCCCGCAGGCAGCGAGCTCGAGCATCTCCTCGTAGG
>NZ_DATIHB010000052.1:0-9819 GCF_035481145.1 Nocardioides sp.
CCCGCCAGCCGGCGAAGAAGGCGGCTGCGCCCGCCCCGGAGGAGCCGGTCGAGGACGAGACCGAGGTGGCTGCTGCTGCCGACGCCACCGAGACCGCCGACGCCACCGAGACCGCCGAGACCACGGAGGCCGCCGAGGCCACGGAGACCGCCGAGGTCACGGAGACCGCCGAGCCGACCGATACGCCGGCCGAGGCGGACGCCGAGGGTGACAACGGCGACGACGACGAGTCCGAGGACGGCGACACCGACGAGGCCGAGACCGACGAGGAGGGCGAGGGCCAGCCCCGCAACCCGAACCGTCGCCGTCGCCGTCGTGGTGGCCGTCGCCGCCGCAAGCCGGGTGACGCCAACGGCGAATCGAGTGGTGAGGGCGACGACGACGCCGACGACGCAGAGGCCGACGGCAGCCAGGGCGCTGCGCAGAACGGCAGCCGTAACGGCGGGCAGAACCGTGGCCAGAACGGTGGCCAGGGCCGGGGTCAGAACGGTGGCCAGCGGGCCGCCGCGAAGGGCGATGCCCAGGCTGACGACGCCGACGAGGCATCCGCCGACAACGGCCCCGGTGACGCCGACAACGACAACGACGCCGGCGAGGGCGGCACCACGCGCCGTCGCCGCCGTCGCGTCCGTGCCGGTGAGTCCGCCGCAGGCGAGGACGACCCGGAGAACACCGTCACCCGGGTCCGCCCCAGCCGCACGGGCGAGGACCAGATCACGAGCGTGCAGGGCTCCACCCGCCTCGAGGCGAAGAAGCAGCGCCGCCGCGAGGGCCGCGAGGCCGGCCGCCGCCGTGCCCCCATCGTCTCCGAGGCCGAGTTCCTGGCCCGCCGCGAGTCCGTCGACCGCGTCATGGCGATCCGCCAGCGGGGCGACCTCACCCAGATCGCCGTCCTCGAGGACAAGGTCCTCGTCGAGCACTACGTCGCCCGCGAGTCGCAGACCTCGCTCATCGGCAACGTCTACCTGGGCCGTGTGCAGAACGTCCTCCCGTCGATGGAGGCCGCCTTCATCGACATCGGCAAGGGCCGCAACGCCGTCCTCTACGCCGGCGAGGTCAACTGGTCCGCGCTCGGCCACAAGGAGGGCCAGCCGCGGAAGATCGAGAACGTCCTGAGCTCCGGCCAGACCGTCCTCGTCCAGGTGACCAAGGATCCGATCGGCCACAAGGGCGCCCGCCTGACCTCGCAGGTCTCGCTCGCCGGCCGGTTCCTCGTCTACGTGCCCGACGGCACCACCAGCGGCATCTCGCGCAAGCTCCCCGACACCGAGCGGGCCCGCCTCAAGGCGCTGCTCAAGGAGATCGTCCCGGACACCGCCGGCGTCATCGTGCGCACCGCCGCCGAGGGCGCTGCCGAGGACGAGCTGACCCGCGACGTCGAGCGCCTCAAGGCTCGCTGGGAGGAGATCGAGCGCCAGACGCAGGGCGATGCCAAGGGCAGTGCCCCGAAGCTCCTCTACGGCGAGCCCGACCTGACCCTGAAGGTGGTCCGCGACCTCTTCACCGAGGACTTCGCCAAGCTGGTCATCCAGGGCGACGACGCCTGGGACACCGTCCAGCAGTACGTCGCGCACGTCGCCCCCGACCTCGAGGACCGCCTCGAGAAGTACGACGGCGACGACATCTTCTCGACGTACCGGGTCACCGAGCAGATCCAGAAGGGCCTCGACCGCAAGGTCTGGCTGCCCTCCGGCGGCTCGCTGATCATCGACCGCACCGAGGCGATGACGGTCGTCGACGTCAACACCGGCAAGTTCACCGGCTCCGGCGGCAACCTCGAGGAGACCGTCACCAAGAACAACCTCGAGGCTGCGGAGGAGGTCGTGCGCCAGCTCCGGCTGCGCGACATCGGCGGCATCATCGTCGTCGACTTCATCGACATGGTCCTCGAGTCCAACCGCGACCTCGTGCTCCGCCGCCTGGTCGAGTGCCTGGGCCGCGACCGCACGCGCCACCAGGTCGCCGAGGTCACCTCGCTCGGCCTCGTGCAGATGACCCGCAAGCGGATCGGCACGGGCCTGCTGGAGGCCTTCTCCGAGACCTGCGAGCACTGCCAGGGCAACGGCTACGTCAGCCACGCGATGCCGATCGAGCCGAAGAAGTCCGACGACGGCGGCAACGCCCGTGGCGGCAACCGGCGCAACCGTGGCAAGGGTGGCAACCAGCAGGACGGCGGTGCCAACAACCAGGACAACGGTGGCAAGGCCCCCTCGCCCAAGGACGTCGCCGCGATCGCCCACGCCCCGGAGGCTGACAAGGCCGAGGCTGACAAGGTGGAGAACGCCGAGGGTGTCGCCGAGGCGACCGCCGTGGCGGACGCCGCTGTCGACACCGTGGTGGAGGCAGCTCCGGCTGCCCAGCGCGCCCCGCGTGAGCAGGCCGCGGTCCCGGAGTTCCTGCCGGGCGAGCCCGACCTGCGTGAGCTCCGCGCCCAGCAGAAGGCCGAGGAGGCGGCACGAGCCGCCGCCGAGGCGGAGCGGCAGGCGGAGGAGGCCGAGCGCAAGGCCGCCGAGGCCGCCGAGCGCAAGGCGCAGCGTGACGCAGAGCGTCAGGCCCAGCGCGAGGCGCGCGCTGCTGAGCGCAAGGCCGCCGCTGAGGCTGCCGCAGCTGCTGAGGTCGCCGAGGCCGAAGGTGTTGTCGCTGATGACGCCGACGCGACCCTCGACGAGGCGCCGGTGGTGGCCGACTCGGTCGTCGAGACGGTCGAGGCCCCTGCCGAGGCCCCGGCCCCGGACCAGGCTCCTGTTGTCGAGGCCCCCGTCGAGGAGGCGCCGGCGGCGCGGCCCAAAGGGGCGGACGAGGTTCCGGCTGCTCCGGTTGCCACGACCAAGGTCGTGACCCGCGAGCGTCGCGCCGTACGCCGTGTGGCCGGCTCTACCGCAGGTGCAGCGCCCGAGCCGGTCGCGATCGTGGTCGCGCCGCCCGTGGTCGCCGAGCCGGCGTCAGCGCCCGAGCCGCCGCGCGTGATCACCCGCCAGCGCAAGGCCGTGACCCGCGCTGCGGGTGCAGGTGCACCGGTGGAGGCGCCGGGCCCCGATGCCTCCGCAGCGGACGGCGACGGCACGGCTGAGCAGGCCGCTTCGGAGCTGCACGTCCCGGTCAAGAAGAAGGGCGCCCGCAAGCGCTGACACGGACTTCGCGGCAGGGGTCGCTGACAGGTTCAGCCCCGTTTTGCGCCTCTGCCGCGGGTTCCGTAGTATTGCCCCTCGGCGTGCAGACGTGCGCCCATCATTCCCTGTGCGGCCCCGGTGCCGGCGTGCCCCAGGGAGCCCAATGTTTTCAAGCACTGATTCGTGAGGAGACCGCGGTGTACGCGATCGTCAAGGCTGGCGCCAAGCAGCAGAAGGTTGCCGTGGGCGACGTCATCGAGATCGACCTCGTTTCGGCGAAGGCCGGCGAGTCCGTCGACATCCCGGTCGTCCTCCTGGTCGACGGTGAGGCCGTGACCTCCACCGGTCTCGACAAGGCCTCCGTCACCGCCGAGGTCCTCGGTGGCTTCAAGGGCCCGAAGATCATCATCCAGAAGTACAAGAACAAGACCGGCTACAAGAAGCGCCAGGGTCACCGCCAGAAGTACACCCAGGTCAAGGTCACCGCGATCAACGCCTGACGGCGTCGCGGACGAGAACTTCGAACAGATCCCAGAGGACTGAAAAATGGCTCACAAGAAGGGTGCCGCGAGCACCAAGAACGGTCGTGACTCCAACGCGCAGCGCCTCGGCGTGAAGCGCTTCGGTGGTCAGCTCGTCAACGCCGGCGAGATCATCGTCCGCCAGCGTGGCACCCACTTCCACCCCGGCTCCAACGTGGGCCGTGGCGGCGACGACACCCTCTTCGCCCTCGCCGCCGGTGCGGTCGAGTTCGGCACGAAGCGCGGCCGTCGCGTCGTCAACATCGTCCCGGGCGAGTGACTCTGACGTCACTCACCTGAGTCTTTCGAAGGGCGTCCCTGCAAGCGGGGGCGCCCTTCGGTATTTTCTTCCCGCGCCCTCCGGCGCATCCCAGGAGCGGAGTAACCCATGGCAGTGCCCACGTTCGTCGACAAGGTGACGCTCCACGTCGCCGCCGGACGCGGTGGTCACGGTGTTGCCTCCGTCCACCGGGAGAAGTTCAAGCCCCTCGGCGGCCCTGACGGCGGCAACGGTGGTCCCGGCGGCTCGGTCATCCTGCGCGTCGACCCCGACGTCACGACGCTGATCGACTACCACCACAGCCCGAAGCGGAAGGCGTCCAACGGCGGGCAGGGTGCGGGCGACCACCGCAACGGCGCCCACGGCCAGGACCTGGTCCTGCCCGTGCCCGACGGCACGATCGTCAGCCTCCGTGACGGCACGGTCCTGGGTGACATGCTCGGTGCCGGCACCGAGATGGTGGTCGCGCAGGGCGGCAAGGGCGGGCTCGGCAACGCCGCGCTGGCCAGCGCCAAGCGCAAGGCTCCCGGCTTCGCGCTCCTGGGTGAGCCCGGCGAGGAGCTCGAGATCGTCCTCGAGCTCAAGGTCGTCGCCGACATCGGTCTCGTCGGCTTCCCCTCCGCGGGCAAGTCGTCGCTGATCGCCTCGATCAGCCGGGCCCGGCCCAAGATCGCCGACTACCCCTTCACCACGCTCGTCCCCAACCTCGGCGTCGTCCGCGCGGGCGAGACGACCTTCACCGTCGCCGACGTGCCGGGCCTCATCGAGGGTGCGGCCGAGGGGCGCGGCCTGGGCCACGACTTCCTGCGCCACATCGAGCGCTGCGCTGCGCTGCTGCACGTCATCGACACCGCCAACATCGAGCCTGGTCGCAACCCGGTCGACGACCTCGACGTGATGGAGGGCGAGCTCGCGCGCTACGGCGGGCTCGAGGACCGCCCCCGCCTCGTCGCGCTCAACAAGATCGACGTCCCCGACGGCCGCGACATCGCGTCGTTCGTCGTCGACGAGCTGCGCGAGCGCGGCCTCGAGGTCTTCGAGGTCAGCGCGGCCTCGGGGGAGGGCATGAAGGAGCTGATCTTCGCGATGGCGCGGATCGTCCAGGCCTCCCGCGCCGAGAAGCCCCAGGTCGAGGCGACCCGTATCGTCATCCGGCCCCGCAGCGCCGACGGCGCTGACGACTTCACCGTCACCCGCACCGGCGAGGGCTGGCGCGTCCGTGGCGAGAAGCCCGAGCGCTGGATCCGCCAGACCGACTTCTCCAACGAGGAGGCCGTGGGCTTCCTCGCCGACCGCCTCAACCGCCTCGGTGTCGAGAAGCGCCTCGGGGAGCTGGGTGCGGTCGAGGGCGACGCGATCATCATCGGTGCCGAGGAGAACTCCGTCGTCTTCGACTTCCGCCCCGAGCTCGACGCCGGTGCCGGGGAGATGCTCGGCCGCCGCGGTGAGGACCAGCGCCTGCGCGAGGACCGTCCCGCCAACCAGCGCCGCCGCGACATCGCGGAGGCCCTGGAGGAGAAGGCGGAGAACGAGACCCGAGCCGACGTCGCCCGCCGTCTGGACAGCGCCAAGCAAGGGGCGCGCGGCGGCAGCTCGGGCCCGATGTCCTACGAGATCGGCTCCGCCGAGGACCCCGACTGGAACGAGTCCGACCCGGACGCCCAGTCGTGACCGCGGACGTCGGCAAGCCCGACCGGCGGGGTGAGGTCACCTCCGCCTCGCGGATCGTCGTCAAGGTCGGCTCCTCCTCGCTCACCACCGCCACGGGCGGCATCGACCCCGACGCCGTACGCCGACTGGTCGACGTGCTCGCCTCCGTGCGGGCCCGTGGTGCCGAGGTCGTGCTCGTCTCCAGCGGCGCGATCGCAGCCGGCCTGGCTCCGCTCGGGCTGGCGAAGCGCCCGCGCGGGCTCGCTGCCCAGCAGGCGGCGGCATCGGTGGGGCAGGGGCTCCTCGTTCACCGTTACACCGAGGAGCTCGCGCGCCACGGCCTGATCACCGGCCAGGTGCTGCTCACGGTCGACGACGTCACCCGCCGCTCGCACTACAAGAACGCCCACCAGACGCTGGCCGAGCTGCTCCAGCTCGGCGTGCTCCCGGTCGTCAACGAGAACGACACCGTCGCGACCCACGAGATCCGCTTCGGCGACAACGACCGGCTGGCCGCGCTCGTCGCGCAGATGGTCCACGCCGACCTGCTCGTGCTGCTCTCCGACGTCGACGGCCTCTACGACGGCCCTCCCTCGCGCCCCGGCACGTCGCTGCTCGCCGACGTTCGCGGTGAGGCCGATCTCGCCGGTGTGCAGATCGGCTCCGTGGGCTCTGCCGTCGGCACCGGGGGAATGGTGACCAAGGTCGAGGCCGCCCGCATCGCCACCGGCGCCGGCATCCCCGTCGTGCTCACCTCGGCGGCCAACGCGGAGCAGGCGCTGGGCGGCGACGCCGTCGGCACGCTCTTCCACGCCACCGGCAAGCGGCGGCCCACGCGGCTGCTCTGGCTCGCCCATGCGACCGAGCCGAAGGGACGCCTCCTGCTCGACGCTGGCGCTGCCCGCGCCGTGGTCTCACGGGGCGCTTCGCTGCTCGCCGCCGGCCTCACCGGGTGCGACGGCGCGTTCGAAGCCGGCGACCCCGTCGACCTCGTCGACCCCAGCGGCGCCTCTGTTGCTCGTGGCCTCGTCAACTTCGATGCCTCGGAGGTGCCCGGACTGCTCGGCAAGTCGTCGCGCGCGCTCCTGGCGGAGTTCGGCGAGGGCTACGACCGGGTCATCGTCCACCGTGACGACCTCGTTCTGCTCTGAACGTAATCTTGGCCCTGCCATGACCGTCTATCTCGACCACGCCGCGACCACCCCGATGCGCCCGGAGGCCATCGAGGCGATGACTGCGCAGCTCGGGGTCTCGGGCAACGCGTCCTCGCTGCACGCCTCGGGCCGCGCTGCCCGGCGGGTCGTCGAGGAGGCGCGCGAGTGCATCGCGCAGGCGCTGGGTGCCCGTCCGACCGAGGTGGTCTTCACCTCCGGTGGCACCGAGGCCGACAACCTCGCCCTCAAGGGCCTGTGGTGGTCGCGCGGCCGTCGTCGGATCCTGTCGACGGCGATCGAGCACCACGCGGTGCTCGACCCGCTCGACTGGCTGGCGACCCACGAGGGCGCCGAGGTGACGCTCCTTCCGGTCGACGACGGCTGTCGCCTGGAGCTGGCTACCCTCGACGCCGCGCTGGCCGCAGCGGATGACGTCAGTTTCCTCAGCGTCATGTGGGCCAACAACGAGACCGGTGTGCTGCAGCCGATCGACGAGGTCGTCGCCCGCGCTGCGGCCCTCGGCTTGCCCGTGCACAGTGACGCCGTCCAGGCGATCGGCGCGGTCCCCGTCGACTTCGCTGCCAGTGGCCTCGACGCGCTGACCCTGACCGGCCACAAGATCGGCGGACCGCTCGGCGTGGGCGCCCTGGTCGTACGCCGCGAGCTCGAGCTCACGCCCGTCATCCACGGTGGTGGCCAGGAGCGCGACCTGCGCAGCGGAACGATCGACGTCCCAGCGATCGCCGGCTTCGCCGCCGCGGTCGAGCTCGCGGTCAAGGAGCAGGCGGAGACCCGTCAGCGGCTCTCCGCACTCCGTGACCAGCTCGTTGCCGGCGTGCGCGCTGTGGTGCCGGACGTCCGGGTGCACGGCGAGCCGGCCGGCCAGCTGCCCGGCCACGCCAACCTCGGTTTCCCCGGCTGCGAGGGTGACTCGCTGCTCATGCTGCTCGACGCCCGGGGCGTCGAGTGCTCCACGGGCTCGGCGTGCAACGCGGGGGTCGCCCAGCCCTCGCACGTGCTCCTGGCGATGGGCTGTGCCGATGAGGAGGCGCGGGGCTCGCTCCGCTTCTCGCTCGGCCACACCTCGACGCCCGACGACGTCGAGGCTCTCGTCGCCGCGATCGGCCCGGTGGTCGAGCGCGCCCGCGCTGCCGGCGTACGTCCGTGAGTGCGCACGTGAGGATCGTGTCGTGAGGGTGCTCGCTGCGATGTCCGGGGGAGTGGACTCCGCCGTCGCTGCCGCGCGCGCCGTGGAGGCGGGGCATGACGTCACCGGCATCCACCTCGCGCTCTCCCGCAACCCGAAGTCCTACCGTTCGGGCGCCCGTGGCTGCTGCACGATCGAGGATGCGAACGACGCCCGGAGGGCGGCCGACGTGATCGGCATCCCGTTCTACGTGTGGGACATGAGCGAGGAGTTCCACGAGGGCGTCGTCGAGGACTTCAAGGCGGAGTACGCCGCCGGCCGCACGCCGAACCCGTGCCTGCGCTGCAACGAGAAGATCAAGTTCGCGGCCGTGCTCGAGCGTGGACTGGCGCTCGGCTTCGACGCTGTCGTGACCGGTCACTACGCGACGCTGCGCTCCGGGCCCGACAACGTGGTCGAGCTGCACCGGGCCGTCGACACCGCCAAGGACCAGTCCTACGTCCTCGGCGTGCTGACCCAGGAGCAGCTCGCCCATTCGCTGTTCCCCCTCGGTGACACCCCGAAACCGGAGATCCGCGCTGAGGCCGCGCGGCGGGGCCTGCTGGTCGCCGACAAGCCCGACTCGCACGACATCTGCTTCATCGCCGACGGCGACACCGGCGGCTGGCTCACCGAGAAGCTCGGCGACGCCGCTCCCGCGGGAGGGGCGATCGTCTCCTCCTCCGGGGAGGTGCTCGGGTCGCACGAGGGGACGCACCACTTCACGATCGGGCAGCGCAAGGGGCTCCGGCTGGGGCACCCGGCGCCCGACGGCAAGCCGCGGTTCGTCCTCTCCCTCGAGCCGGTGACGGGGACCGTCACGGTCGGCTCGCGAGACGAGCTGGCGGTGGACGGGCTCACCGCGATCCGGCCCCGTTGGTGCGGCACTACGCCGACCGTGCTCGACGGCCCCGAGGTCACGGTGCAGCTCCGCGCGCACGGCGCCGAGCACCGGGCCCGCGTGACCGTGGGTCGTCCGCCCGAGGCACGCCACAGTGGCAGGGCTGGGGTGGATGACCTCGTCGACATCGAGCTGCTCGACCCGGCCTCCGGCATCGCCCCGGGCCAGGCTGCGGTCATCTACGACGGCACGCGTGTCGTGGGCTCCGCGACGATCTCGTCCACCCGGCGTACGGAGGTGGGCGCGTGAGCGCGACCGGCATCGGTTCCATGCCCGGTGGGGACGCGCTGGCGTCGGAGGCCGACAACGCCCGGGAGTACGCCGAGGCGGTGCGGCTCGTGCTCGGCGAGCTGCCCGACTTCCCGCACGTCCCGGAGCTGCCCGGCCGCGGTGCCGGTGCCGGCATGACCGGTCGCGCCCTGGCAGTGGTGAGCGAGCTCGGCGTCGACCTGCAGCCCGCCGGCTGGCGACTGACCGGCGCGGGCTCCGGCGTCGACCACCGTCGCGCGCGTTCGCTGCTCGGCCGCGACCTCGATGTCTTCGAGGAGCACGCCCAGGGGCTCTCCGGGCCGGTGAAGCTGCAGGTCTGCGGCCCCTGGACCCTCGCCGCCACCGTGGAGAAGCCGCGTGGCGACAAGGTCCTCGCTGACCACGGAGCGCGGCGCGAGCTCGCCGAGGCGCTCGCGCTGGGCGTCGCCGACCACGTCGCCGACGTACGCCGCCGGGTGCCCCACGCGGCGGAGATCGTCGTGCAGGTCGACGAGCCTGCGCTCCCGGCCGTGATGGCGGCGCGGGTGCCGACGGCGTCCGGGTTCGGCAAGCACCGGACGATCCACCCGCCGGAGGCGTCCGAGGCGCTGGCGCGGGTCTTCCGAGCGGTCGCGGAGGCCGGTGCGACGCCGGTCGTGCACTGCTGCGCGCCCGACGTCCCGGTCGACCTCCTGCGCGGATCCGGAGCCCGGGGCCTCGCCGTCGACCTCGCGGTCCTCCCGGCCTCGGCGTACGACGGAGTGGCGG
>NZ_DATIHB010000053.1:0-18381 GCF_035481145.1 Nocardioides sp.
GCCAGCGCGTCCCAGTAGGCGCGGAGCTTCTCCTCGCCGACGCCCGAGAGGCTGATCGAGAACCCGGCCGGGGCGACGAACTCGCCCATCGACGGGTGGCTGTCGGACGCCATCAGCGTGAAGCCCTCCTCGGTGACGAGCATGGCGTGCATCGTGAGCCCCGCCGCCTCGCTGGTGTCGCCCATGTCGCCGAAGGTGCTGGTCCGGAGGTCGCCGCCCAGGAAGGACTGGTAGAAGGCCATCGCCTCGGCAGCGTTGTCCTTGAAGTTGACGTAGGGGTTGAGTGTGTTGGTCATGGGGACAGCCAACACCCGACCACCGACAGCGGTCGAGGGATTCATCGAGTCGACCCCAGACCTTCCGCCGTGAGATGCACAGACGCCCCCGGGACGGGCGTCCCGCGGGCGTCGTACGTGTGCAGCCGTGCGCGTCAGAGTGACTCGAGCTTCTCCTTGAGCGACTTGGTCGATGCGCCGGCAGCGATCTTCACGACCGGCTCGACGACCTTGCCGAGCGCCTTGCCGGCGATGCCCGCACCGAGGTCGTACTCCCAGGTGACCTTGATCGTGCAGCTGGTGGCACCGTTGGGGGTGACCTCCCAGCGGGACTTGTTCTTGATGCCCTTGTAGGAGTCGAGCACCATCAGTCGCCCCTCCTCGAACTCGACCACCTCGAGCAGGGACTGGAGCTTGGCGCCGAGCTTGATGGTGCCGTCGAACTTCGCACCGACGCCCCGGGTCTGCTCGGTCAGCGGCTTGAGCTCGCTGAGCCCGTAGAGCCAGTCGGCGATCTTGGTGTAGTCGGAGAGATAGGCGAAGGCGACGTCGGAGGAGACGTTGACGTCGTTCTCGACGGAGACAGAGTTGGCCATGCCGAGACAGTAGCCGGAAAGCGCTACTCGCTGTCGCACACAACGCCCGTGACAACGGTCACCGCGCGACCGACATGCCGGCGCGGGCCCGGCGCGCGCCGGAGCGCCCGCCCCCGTCGGGCGGACGCTCCGGAGCCGGTCAGGGCTGCGTCACTTCGCGTTGTTCCAGGCGGTGATCAGGACGCCGCACTGGGTGCTGGCGGTCGTCGGGTCGTTGTCCGCGGCGATCGGCGAGTTCAGCAGGAGCGTCGCCTGGGTGCCGTCGTCCATCGTCATTGCGCAGGTGTGGAGCTCGCGGTTGCTGCCCCCGAAGAGGTCGCCGCCGTGCCAGTAGGCACCGGGGGAGAGCGGGTTGTCGGCGATGCCGTCCTGGACGCCGTTCTGGCCGCCGTCGCCGCCGTTGGAGTCCTCGTTCCAGCCGGCGCGGTACTGGTCCATCCAGTCCAGGTCGGACTGGCTGATGATCGCGCCGGAGCGCAGCTTGCTCAGGTACTGCACCAGCTGGGCCGAGGACATCGCCAGGCCGCGGGCGCCGGCGCACTCCTCGTTGCCGGTGCCGAAGACCGAGCCGTTGCTCGCCTGGGTCGCGCCGACGGCGTACGACCGGACGCCGGTGGTGGTGCCGGGGGCGATGCAGCCGACGCCGCCGATGGCGGCCGGCTTGAAGACGTGCTCGCGCATGAACTCCAGCACGTACGACGTGTGGTTGGCCGCGGTGATCGGGATCTCCTCGGCGGCGTTGCTGTACTTCTTGCCGCCGCTGCGGTTCCAGAGCTCGGCGTCGACGATCCGCAGGATCGCGAAGTTGGCGTTCTTGTACTGGCGCTGGGAGTCGACGGTGGTGCCGTTCTCGACGACCGTCTTCATGGAGTTCCAGCCGTTGTCGGCCGGGGGGTTCGCCATCGCGGTGATCGCCTGGTTGATGCCGGAGGTGTGGGTCAGCAGGTGGCGGAACCGGACGTTCTTGAAGTCGCTGACGTCCCAGCTCTTCGGGAGGTAGGGCCACACGAATGATTCGGGCGTGAGGTTGTTGCGGCGCAGCAGCTTCATGGTGGCGACCGCGGTGACGTTCTTGGTGACCGAGGCGAGCTCCATGCGCATGCCCGCCTGCATCGCGACCGGGACGCCGTTGTTGTCGGCTGCGGAGACTGCGAAGCCGCCCTCGTCGGCGGCCTTGAGTGTGCCGTTCTGCGAGATCGAGAGCTGCCAGCCGAAGACCCGGCCGGCGAGCTGGTCGGCAACGGAGGCGCGCATCTCGCTGACGCTGGCCTGGCTGGCCGCCAGGTCGAGCCCGTCGGCGTGAGCCGTGGCGGTGAAGGAGGCGCCGAGCGTCGTGGCGACGACGCCGGCGGCGGCTGCGGTGGCGATGCGGCGGGTGGCGGTGCGGATCATGACTGGCTCCTTGGGTTTCCATCGGGTGTTGTGATGGAAGGAGGAGCGGCCGGAGTTTTCCTTACGACTTTTCCGAGAAGTTTTTTTCGGCCCTCACCAGGGGCTGGGCTCGTAGTCCTTCACGAAGACGCCGTAGATGTCGTGACCGGCCTCGCCCATGACGATCGGGTCGTAGACCCGGGCCGCGCCGTCGACCAGGTCGAGCGGAGCGTGCCAGCCCTCGGCGGCGATCCGGAGCTTCTCGTAGTGCGGCCGCTCGTCGGTGATCCACCCGGTGTCGACGGCCGTCATCAGGATCCGGTCGGTCTCGAAGTACTCACCCGCGGAGGTGCGCGTCATCATGTTGAGCGCGGCCTTCGCCATGTTGGTGTGCGGGTGGCCGGGGCCCTTGTAGCGGCGCGAGAACTGCCCCTCCATCGCCGAGACGTTGACGATGTACGCGCGGCGCGCACCGTTGGCGATTGCCTGGCGCATCGCCGGGCGCAGGCGCGAGTTGATCAGGAACGGCGCGATCGAGTTGCAGAACTGCACCTCGAGGAGCTCCAGCGGGTCGACCTCGTCGAGCACCTGGGTCCAGGAGTTGTTGTCCTGGATGTCGGGGATCAGGCCGCCGGCGTCGATTGCCGTGCCAGCGAGATGCTGCTCCAGCGAGGCGTTGCCGGCCTTCAGGGCGAGCGCCGTCATCGAGGCCGCGTTGTGTGCAGCGAGGGCGGACTCGTGGGACTCGCCCTCGTGGTGCGCGACGGCCGTGTCGGCGAGAGCACCGGCGATCGCGGCCGGGTGGGCCTCGGAGATCCGGTCGAAGGTGACCATCTCCGGAAGCGCCTTCACGCCGAGTGACTCGGCCGTCCCCAGCGGTGCGTTCTCGCCGTCGATGAGGTGCGAGTAGGCGCCGGGGAGTCGGCGTACGGTCTGGCAGGCGTTGTTGATGATGATGTCGAGCGGGCCGTCGGCCGCGACGTCGTCGGTCAGCGAGATGACCTGCGTGGGGTCACGCAGGTCGATGCCGACCACCTTGAGCCGGTCGATCCAGTCGGCGGAGTCCTCCATCGCGGCGAAGCGCCGGACGGCGTCCTTGGGGAAGCGCGTGGTGATCGTCGTGTGCGCGCCGTCGCGGAGCAGGCGCAGGGCGATGTACATGCCGATCTTGGAGCGGCCACCGGTGAGCAGCGCCCGCTTGCCGGTGAGGTCGGTGCGCTGGTCGCGCTTCTCGTGGCTCTTGGCCGCACAGCTCGGACAGAGCCAGTGGTAGAACGCGTCGACCAGCGTGAAGTCCTGCTTGCAGATGTAGCAACCGCGGGCGGTGATCAGCTCGCCGGCGAAGGCGCCCTTGGCGGTCGAGACCAGCGGGATGCCGGCGGTCTCGTCGTCGATCCGCATCGGTGATCCGGTCGCGGTCTTCTCGATGATCGCCTGGTCGTGCGCCTGCTTCTCCTGACGGAGCTCGGAGCGGCGCTGCTTCTTGATCAGCTTGTACATGTACGACGCGCCACGCTTCATCGTGCGCACGTCGTCGTGCTCCGGGTCGAGGCGCGGGATCTCGCTCAGGACCTTCAGCGCGATGCGGAGCTCGTCCGGGTCGATGCGGTCGAGCGGCTCGTCAGAGAGGGGGCCACCGAAGGGGTGGTCGTCCTGGGGCTGGTCATCGCGGTGTGGCACCGGCGAATTCTACGAGGGAAATCGCCCCGAAATGACATTCGAGCCCGCCTCGGCCAGCGGGAGGGAGGGAGTGCTGGCGGAGACGGGCTCGACGGTCAGGGAACTGGGAGGGAGGTTGCTCCCCGACCGTTGTGCCCTGATAAACGCGGGTCGGGGCCGGGGGTTACGGACGTTCTGAAAAAATTCTCGCGACTTTTGGGAAACGCTCCGACCAGGAGCAGCGGAGCGCCCCGGTGGAGCTCACCCGGGGCGCTCGGCTCAATCACACCGGCGGCTTCGCCGCAGTGCTCAATCGCCTCGGCAGAGCCGAGCAAGCTCGGTCTGCGCTCGGCTCAATCACACCTCGACGACCGACGCGCCCTCCGCGGCGCGCTGGACGGCCTCGCAGCCCTTGATCGCCGCTGCCTTGGTCTCGTAGTCCTCACCGGTCGCCACCACCTGGCCGTTGCCGGCCTTGAGGCGGAAACGGAACTTTCCGGCCTTGTCCTCGTAGACCTCGAACTTCCCTGCCATGCCATCACCCTTCCGAACGTGCTGTGCGAAAAGACGGAACCCGAGCTCCGGCTGGGCGGGTGCCCGGGGGAGAGTCGAACACGGGGAGCGGCGCTCTTCAAGAGGGTGGCGTGCGGCGTTCTGCCGGACGCTCGGAGCACCGCGCCCGTCACGCCCTACGCTCGGTCCATGACCAAGGGAACGATCCTGATCACGGGCGCGAGCTCCGGCCTGGGCGCGGAGATGGCGCGCCAGTTCGCCGACCTCGGCTACGACCTGGCGATCACCGCCCGTCGTACCGAGAGGCTCGACCAGCTCGCCGCGGAGATCACCGCCAAGCACGCCGGCCGCCGCGTCGTCACCAGGGCGCTCGACGTCACCGACGACGACGCTGTCTTCCGGGTCTTCCGTGAGGTGGCCGCCGACTTCGGCACGCTCGACCGCGTGATCATCAACGCCGGCCTCGGCAAGGGGGCACCGATCGGCAAGGGGCGCTACGACGCCAACAAGGCCACCGCGATGACCAACTTCGTCGCCGCACTGGCCCAGACCGAGGCCGCGATGGAGATCTTCCGCGCCCAGAAGTCCGGCCACCTGGTCATGATCAGCTCGGTCTCCGCGATGCGCGGCATGCGGTCGGCCATCACGACGTACGCCGCCACCAAGGCCGGCGTGGCCGCGCTCGCCGAGGGCCTGATCAACGAGAACGTGAAGGCCAAGGGCATCGACGTCTCGATCATCTACCCCGGTTACATCCGCTCGGAGATGAACGACAAGGTCGAGCAGAAGACGAAGTTCATGGTCGACACCGAGACCGGGGTTCGCGCGATGGTCAAGGCGATCGAGGCGCGCAAGGAGAAGGCTCTGGTCCCGTCGTGGCCGTGGGTGCCGCTCGGCTTCGCGCTGCGCAACGCGCCGATGAGCGTCGTACGGAAGCTCTCCTGATGGGCGCGGCCGGGGAGGTCGCCGGTGCGCGCGAGGTGCGCGAAGAGGATGCCTTCGACGTTGCGGCGGTCGACGCCTGGCTGCGGACGGTCGCCGACCTGCCCGCCGGGCCGCCGGAGGTCCGGCAGTTCTCCGGCGGTGCCTCCAACCTGACCTACCTGCTGCGCTACCCGGGCAAGGACCTGATCCTGCGCCGGCCGCCTGTCGGCACCAAGGCCAGGGGCGCCCACGACATGGGCCGCGAGTACCGCATCCAGGCCGCGCTCGCGCCGGTCTTCCCGTACGTCGCGCCGATGGTCGGTCACTGCACCGACGAGGCCCTGATCGGCTCGGAGTTCTACGTGATGGAGCGCCTGGTCGGCAGCATCCCGCGCAAGGACTTCGACGTCGCGATGACCCCGGAGCAGACCCGGGCGGCGTGCACCAACACGCTCGACCTGCTCGTCGCGCTCCACGGCGTCGACCCCGCGGCCGCCGGACTGGGCGCGCTCGCCAGGGGCGAGGGGTACGTCGAGCGCCAGATCAGCGGATGGTCGACCCGCTACCGAGACGCCCGCACCGACAACGTCGCCGACCTCGAGGACGTGATGACCTGGCTGGCGGCCCACCAGCCGGTCGACCGGGGCAGCTGCCTGATCCACAACGACTTCCGGTTCGACAACGTCGTCTTCAGCGAGGACGACCCGACCCGGCCGATCGGCCTGCTCGACTGGGAGCTGGCGACGATCGGTGACCCGCTGATGGACCTCGGGTGCGTCCTGTCGTACTGGATCGAGGCGGATGACGACGACATGTGGCAGCTGGTGCGCATGCAGCCCACCAATGCCGACGGCATGCTCACCCGTGCTGAGGTCGTGGACTACTACTGCTCGCGCGCCGGTCTGGATGTCACGCCCGAGGAGTGGCGCTTCTACGAGGTCTACGGCCTCTTCCGCCTCGCCGGTATCGCGCAGCAGATCTACTACCGCTTCCACCACGGTCAGACGACGAACCCGCGGTTCGAGCACTTCTGGATGTTCGTCAACCTGCTGGGCGACAGGGCCCGCGCGATCATGGAGGAGACCGCATGAGCGTCCTGCTGCTGGTCCGGCACGGACAGGCGTCCTTCGGTTCCGACGACTACGACGCGCTCTCGGAGATCGGCCACGAGCAGGCGCGGGTCCTCGGGCGCGACCTCGCCGCGCGCGGCGTACGTCCTGACCTCGTGGTGCGTGGCGAGTTGCGGCGCCACCGCGAGACCGCCGCGGGCATCCTCGAGGGGCTGGGCTCCGGCGGCGCGGAGATCCCCGTGACCATCGACGCCGGCTGGGACGAGTTCGACTTCGACCACGTCCTGAAGGTGCACACACCGAGCGAGGAGTCGCGCTCGGTGATGGCCAGCGTCGGCGACCTCCCCCTCGACCGCCAGCGTGCGGTCTTCCAGGCCTTCTTCGAGGAGGCGACGGCACGCTGGACCGACGGCTCTGCGGACCACGAGTACGTCGAGCCGTTCCCGGCGTTCACCGCACGGGTGATGGGTGCGATGGAGCGGGTCGCCGAGACAGCCGGCGGCACGATCCTCGTGGTCAGCTCCGGTGGGCCGATCGCTCTCGCGGTCTCGCACCTGCTCGCGGGCGACGCCTCGCTGTGGGACCGGCTCAACCGGGTCGCGGTCAACACGGCCGTGACCAAGGTGATCAGCGGCCGCTCCGGGCTCCACCTCTCGGCGTTCAACGCCCACACGCACCTGGAGCACGACCGGTCGCTGGTGACGTACCGCTGACGCGCGGGCGACCCCGTGTACGGCGTGGCGCTGCGGGTAACGCACCGTCATGAGCGAGCAGACGAACGACCGGATCACCCCTGACGACTGGACCGACGAGCCGACCGGAGACGGCGGTGCGCTGGGCGTGGCCTCCGATGGTGGGGACCGGATGGCGGAGGAGGGCGAGACCGACGACGCCACCGTGATCAGTGGTGGCGACGTGGTCGACCGCGACGACCTCGACCCCGAGGACGAGGCCGAGTCAGCCACCAGCCTCGACTGATGCGAGCGGTCGACGCGACGCTGCGAGCCTGCCCGAGCGTGCGCGGCGTACGCTGGAGAGATGGACGAATCGGACACGCGACGCCCGGTCCGCGAGGAGTGGACGAGCAGGCGTGCGAGCGGCAGGGGCGGCTCGCTCGGGGTCCCGTGGAGCAAGGACCCACGGGTGCCGTCCGGGCACGAGGACGAGGACCACGACGTGGTCAGCGGCGGCGGTCTGGTGGAGCACGAGAAGCTGCAGCGCTCGGAGTCGTCGACTCACGTCAACTGAGCACCGCGCGACCGGGCAGCGCAGGATACGGCGTGTCGGGCGTCACCGCGCCAGCGAATCGTCGTATAAGCCTGCGCGCCACTACCCTTGACCGGTGAGTGACCTTGTGAACGACGTTGATGCCGCCTCCACCGAGCCCGCCGAGGTGGCGGCCGAGACGGTGAAGTTCGCCGACCTGGGCCTCGACGACCGCGTCCTCAAGGCGCTCAAGGACGTCGGCTACGAGACGCCGTCCGCGATCCAGGAGATGACCATCCCGCCGCTCCTCGAGGGCCGCGACGTGATGGGCCTGGCGCAGACCGGCACGGGCAAGACCGCGGCGTTCGCGCTGCCGCTGCTCTCGCAGCTCGAGTCCGGCCAGAAGACCCCGCAGGCGCTGGTCCTGGCCCCGACCCGTGAGCTCGCGCTCCAGGTCTGCGAGGCGTTCGAGCGCTACGCCGCCCACATGAAGGGCGTCCACGTCCTCCCCGTTTACGGCGGCCAGGGCTACGGCGTCCAGCTCTCCGCGCTGCGCCGCGGCGTCGACATCGTGGTCGGCACGCCGGGCCGGATCATGGACCACCTCGAGAAGGGCACGCTCGACCTCTCCGAGCTCCGCTTCCTGGTCCTCGACGAGGCTGACGAGATGCTCTCGATGGGCTTCGCCGAGGACATCGAGACGATCCTCAAGGACACCCCGGAGACCAAGCAGGTCGCGCTCTTCTCCGCGACGATGCCGTCGACGATCAAGCGGATCTCCAAGCAGTACCTGCACGATCCGGTCGAGATCCAGGTCAAGAACAAGACCGCGACCAACACCAACATCACCCAGCGCTACCTGATGGTGTCGTTCCCGCAGAAGGTCGACGCGCTGACGCGGATCTTCGAGGTGGAGAACTTCGAGGCGATGATCGTCTTCGTCCGCACGAAGCAGGCGACCGAGGAGGTCGCGGAGAAGCTCCGCGCCCGTGGTTTCGCCGCTGCCGCGATCAACGGTGACGTTGCCCAGGCGCAGCGCGAGCGCACGGTCAACCAGCTCAAGTCGGGCAAGCTCGACATCCTCGTCGCCACCGACGTCGCGGCCCGGGGCCTGGACGTCGAGCGGATCACGCACGTCGTGAACTTCGACATTCCGACCGACCCCGAGTCCTACGTGCACCGCATCGGGCGCACTGGCCGCGCCGGCCGCAAGGGCGACTCGATCTCCTTCGTCACCCCGCGCGAGCGTGGCCTGCTGCGGATGATCGAGAAGCACACCAAGTCGCCGATGCAGCTCATGGACCTGCCGTCCGTCGACGACATCAACGCCACGCGCCTGGCCCGCTTCGACGAGGCGATCACCGAGGCACTCCAGGGCGAGGCGATCGACGACTACCGCGATGTCATCGCCCACTACGTGAAGAACCACGACGTTCCGGAGGCCGACGTGGCTGCCGCGCTCGCCGTCGTGCTCCAGGGCGAGACCCCGCTGCTCCTCGACGAGAAGGACATGCCGAAGGTCAACACCGTCTCGGCCGACCGGCCCGATCGTGGTGACCGGCCGGACCGTGGTGCCCGCGGCGACTTCGGTGGCCGTGACCGTGGCCCGCGCGAGTCGCGCACCGGCACCCCGCTGGCGACGTACAAGATCCAGGTCGGCAAGCGCCACAAGGTCGAGCCGCGCCAGATCGTCGGCGCGCTCGCCAACGAGGGCGGCCTGCGGCGTTCGGACTTCGGCAAGATCCAGATCCGCCCGGACTTCTCGCTCGTCGAGCTGCCGGCCGACCTCTCGCCCGAGACCTACCGCCTGCTCGAGCAGACGCGGATCTCCGGCAAGCTGATCGAGCTCGCCCCCGACAAGGGCCCGGGCATCCGCACCGAGCCCCGCAAGTCGTACGGCGACCGGGGTGACCGCGGCGGCTACAAGGGCAACCGTGACGACCGCCCGCAGAAGCGGGAGTTCTCCGACGGCTCGTGGGAGAAGAAGCCGCGCCACAAGAAGAAGTTCGACTGACGCTTGCGGGCTCGTCCCGGAGTAACGCGCAGTTACGTGCACTACCGCGCCCGTGCAGGGGCGCATGAGTGCCCAGTAACTGCGCGTTGCTGCATGTCGGATTGTGGCGCAGACGACAGGTAGATGACTTGTCATCTAAGTAGTTGATGTGTCACGATTGTTCCATCGAGGCGGCCGCATCGGCCCGCCAGGAACTCACCCGGAGGAATCCATGGACATCGTCCTGCTCGTCGGCCGCATCCTGTTCGCCCTGCTCTTCGTCTTCTCGGCGATCGGCCACCTCACGCAGACCGGCTACATGGCCGGCTACGCCCAGTCGAAGGGCCTGCCGTTCCCGAAGCTCAACGTGCTCGCGTCGGGCGTGCTGTTCGGCCTCGCCGGTCTGGCGATCGTCCTCGGCGTGTACGGCGACCTCGCCGGCGTCGCGCTGGCCGTCGTCCTGGTCCCGACCGCGATCATCTTCCACAACTTCTGGAAGGAGACCGACCCGCAGGCCAAGGCGATGACGCAGATCAGCTTCAACAAGGACATCGCCCTTGCCGGTGCGGCTCTCGCCCTCGCCTTCGCGTTCGCCCAGAACCCGGGCCTGACCCTCACCAACGGTCTCTTCGCCTGATCGTCGGCCCTCCACAACGGCCCGCTCCCTCAGGGGGCGGGCCGTTCGCCATTCCCCGAGACGGCGCGAACCTGCAGAGCTGCTGCAGGTGCGCGCCGCTTCGGCGAAGTGTGCTTGCAGGTGCGCGCCGCTTCGGCGAGGTGTGGTTGCAGGTTCGCGCCGCTTCGGCGGTCAGAGGTCGCGGGCGAGCGCCAGACCGGCAGCGCGGCCGCTGAAGATGCAGCCACCGAGGAAGGTGCCCTCGAGCGCGTTGTAGCCATGGACGCCGCCACCGCCGAAGCCGGCGACCTCGCCCGCGGCGTACAGCCCGGGGATGACCTCGCCGGAGGCCGCGACCGCCTGTGAGTCGAGGTTGGTCTCGATGCCGCCGAGGGTCTTGCGCGACAGGATGTTGCAGCGCACCGCGATCAGCGGCCCGTGCTCGGGGTCGAGGATCTTGTGCGGCTTCGCGACGCGCATGAGCTTGCCGGTGCGGTCCTTGCGACCGTTGTGGATCGCCATCACCTGGACGTCCTTGGTGAAGGGGTTGTCGACCTGGCGGTCGCGCGCGACGATCTGGCGCTCGATCTCCTCGAGGACGAGCTTCGGCCCTCGGGTGATCTCGTTCATCCCGTCGACCAGCGCGGGCAGGTCGTCGGCCACGACGAAGTCCTCGCCGTACCTCTTGAACCGCTCGACGGGGCCGGTCGCGCCCTTGCCGAGGATCCGGTCCTTCAGCATGAGCCGGACGTCCTTGGCGGTCCAGTCGGGGTTCTGCTCGGAGCCCGACAGTGCGAACTCCTTCTCGATGATCGTCTGGTCCAGCACGAACCACGAGTAGTCGTGGCCGGTCGCGAGGATCTGGGTCATCGAGCCGATCGAGTCGGACCCGGGCACGCCCGAGAGCCCTTCGAGTCGCTTGCCGTTGGCGTCGAACCACATTGACGACGGCCCGGGCAGGATCCGGATCGCGTGGTCGGGCCAGATCGGGTCCCAGTTGTGGACGCCCTCGACGTAGGCCCACATCCGGTCCTTGTTGACGAGGGACGCGCCCGCGGCCTCGCTGATCGCCAGCATCCGGCCGTCGACGTGCGCGGGCACGCCGGCGATCATGTTCTCCGGAGCCGGCCCGACCCGGTCGACAGGCCAGTTGCGACGCATGAGCTCGAAGTTGTGCCCGATGCCGCCGCTGCTCACCACGACCGCGCGGGCGCGCAGCTCGAACGCGTCGACCACCTCGCGCGAGGACCTGATGCCCCGCGGGCTGTCATCGCGCGCCAGCACCGATCCGCGTACGCCGACCACGGCATCGCCGTCGAGGACGAGGTCATCGACCTGGTGGCGGAAGGCGAAGCGCACCAGGCCCGCCTCCTCCGCGGCCAGGACCGGCTCGAGGAAGATTCGCACGACCTCGGGACCGGTGCCCCAGGTGATGTGGAAGCGCGGGACCGAGTTGCCGTGGCCCTCGGCACGGCCGTCGCCGCGCTCAGCCCAGCCGACGAAGGTGAGGCTCTTCAGGCCGAGGTCGCGGACGTAGTCGCGCTTGCCCTCCGACGCCCAGGCCACGTAGGCCTCGGCCCACTGCTGGGGCCAGTGGTCCTCGCCGCGGCCGGGCCCGGCCGTGCCGTCGCCGAGGCGATCGAACTGCGCACTGCCGTGCCAGTCCTGGAGCGCGAGCTCGAGGGAGTCGGCGATGCCCATCCGGCGCTGCTCGGGGCTGTCGACGAAGAAGAGGCCGCCGAGCGACCAGAAGGCCTGGCCGCCGAGGTTGTTGCGGTTCTCCTGGTCGACGACCAGGACGCGCTTGCCCGCCTTCGCCAGCTCGTGGGTGGCGACGAGGCCGGCGAGGCCGGCTCCGACGACGATGACCTCGGGTTCGAACGCGTCGCTCATGGCGTCAGGCTACGGCGGTGCGCCCAGCCTCGACACTGGCGATCGCCCCACGGATGAGCTCGGCGATCGCCTCGGGGCAGTCGCCCATCGGGACGTGGCCCGCGCCCTCGAGCGTCACGTACGACGCGTCGGGCACGAGGCGGCGTGCCCGCGCCATCTGGCCGTAGGGGAGGATCCGGTCCTTGGTGCCCCAGGCGACCGTGACCGGCGCCTTGAGTGCACCCCGGAATGGCCGCACCACCGGACGCAGGCACGCGATCGCGGTGCGCTCGAAGCCACGGGCCCGCTTCATCGCCAGGGCATCGGCGTACGTCGAAGCCGCGTCGTGCCGGTCGGCGTACGCGTAGAGGGGCCAGCCGATGAGGCGTCGCACCAGGGCGCCCCTGGTGGCGTGGCGGAGGAGCGGGGCCGGGACGGCGAGGGCCCCGAGGCGCATGGCGACGAGCGGCAGCGCGGCGCCGGCGCCCTTCCAGTCGATGAACGCAGCGGGGGCGATCGCGACGGCGGACGAGACGGCGCCACGGCGCGCGAGCTCGAGGGCGATCGCGCCGCCCAGGGAGTTGCCGGCCAGGTGGGGACGCTCCAGTCCCCAGCTGGCGAAGGCGGCGACCAGGTGGTCGGCGTACGCCTCGACGTCGTGACGGCTGCCGCGTGGGTGACCAGGCGACTCGCCGAAGCCGGTGAGGTCGACGGTGATGACCTCGTGGTCCTCCGCGAGGAGTGGGACGACCGGATCCCACGCCTGGCGACGGTGACCGATGCCGTGCACGAGGACGACGGGCGCACCCGACCCCGTGCGGTCGTGGGCGAGGGACGGGAACATCGAGCCTCCTGACGTCGGGACATGGGAAGTGTGGCACTCCACTGCCCTGTGCGCGACAGGACGTCGCAGAAACCGACGGCGGCGGGTCCGCCTTGGGGCCGCAGGTGGGGGAGAAGTGCGTGTTTGAGCCTCGATTCGGGACTCAGGTGGGGAGACCAGTGAGAAGTCGAGGCACAAAGGGGTGCGATCTGCCCGGTTGTGTGGCACACTGGAAAGTGAACAGAAGGTAAACAGGAGGTGGCCCATGACTGACACGCTTGCCAACCACGACCACATGGAGCTCGTGTGGAAGCGGGAGAAGGGCGCAGACGGCAAGAAGCGTCTGGTCGCTCACTGGGTGCGCGTGCGCCCCTCCCGCAACAACGCTGCCTGAGCCCGTTGACGCCGGGCCCTCGGGGGCCTACCGTTGCAGGTGCCCCTCTCGATTACCCCATGAGTCGAGAGGGGCTCCTGCATTTCCAGGCGCGCCCGCACCCCGGTCCGTAACGGTCCGGTAAATGCCTCGCGCCTGACATGTGCGCACTGAAACGATCGGGCCCATGAGCACAGGCATGGCGGCGTACCGGAGGCTGCTGGCCAACCGCACCGTGAGGTCCGTGCTCCTTCTCGGCTTCGCGATCCGCATCCCGATCTGGGCGAGCTTCATCGTCCTCACCCTCCACGTCGTCTCCGGTCTCGACCGTGGCTACGCCGCAGCGGGGCTGGTCACGACGGTGGCCACCGTCGCGATGGCGGTAGCCGGGCCCTGGCGCGGGCGGGCGCTCGACCGCATCGGCCTGCGAGCCACGATCGCGCCCCAGCTCGTCGTCCTCGCCGTCGTCTGGAGCATCGCGCCCTTCGTCTCGTACGCCGGGTTGCTGGTGCTCGCGGTCGTCGGCGGCCTCGCGAACCTGCCGCACTTCTCCGTCATCCGGCAGGTGCTCATCGCGGCGGTCAACGACGATGACCGCAAGGCTGCACTGTCGCTCGACGCGCTCTTCACCGAGCTCTCCTTCATGGTCGGCCCCGTCATCGGCGTGCTCATCGCGACGTGGTTCGACACCAGCTGGGCCCTGCTGGGCTGCCAGCTCGCCGGTGTGGTCGGCGGTGTGGCGCTGTGGTGGGTGAACCCCGCTCTCGTGCCGGCCGCCCCGGAGCCTGAGGTGTCCGAGGAGTCGCTCGAGAGCGCCCTCGTGCCGACTGGTCGACCGGTCCCCGCCAGCGCGCTCGCCGCGGGCCTGTGGCGGTCTCCCGCGATCCTCGCGGTCCTCGCGGCCGGAGTCGCGACGACCGTGGTGCTCACCGGCACCGACCTCGGCGTCGTGGCTGCCCTTCGCGAGATGGACGAGCCGGGATCGATCGGCTGGCTGCTGGCGATCTGGGGTGCGGGCTCCGCCGTGGGCGCGCTGGTCTACGGCGCCCTGCACCGGCCGGTGCCGCTCAACCTCCTGCTCGCCCTCCTCGCCGCGACGACGATCCCGGTCGCGCTCGCCGATGACCGGCTGACGCTCGGCCTCCTCCTCTTCGCCTGCGGCCTCTTCTGCGCGCCGACCATCACCGCGGCGAGCGAGGCACTGAGCCGGGCAGTCCCGGTCACCAACCTGGGTGAGGTGATGGGCTGGCAGGGCGTGGCGTTCACTGTCGGGTCGTCGACCGGCGCCCCGCTCGCCGGGTTGGCCATCGACCACAGCGGCTGGCCTGCGGCGTTCGTCGCGACCGGTGGGGTGGCCCTGGTGGCGGCCGTCATCGCGCTCGGCCTCGAGGCCGGCCGTGCCCGGCAGCGCGCCGGAGCGGCTCGTACGCTGGAGGCATGAGCGCGACCCCCTCTGCAATGTTCGACGTCCTCGACCCTGCTGACGGATCGGTCCTGGCCTCGCTGCCGGACCTCGGTGTCGAAGAGGCAGCGGCGATGCTCGACACGGCGGCTGCCGGTCAGGCTGCGTGGGCGGCCACCCCGCCCCGCGAGCGCGGGGAGATCCTGCGCCGCGCCTTCGAGCTGGTCACCACGCGCGCGGACCACTTCGCGCGCACGATCTCCCTCGAGATGGGCAAGCCGCTCGCGGAGGCCCGCGGCGAGGTGGCGTACGGCGCGGAGTTCCTGCGCTGGTTCGCCGAGGAGGCCGTGCGGGTGAGCGGCACCTGGTTGCAGGCGCCCGCCGGCGGCTCGCGCCTGGTGACGATGAAGAAGCCGGTCGGGCCGGTCCTCCTGATCACGCCGTGGAACTTCCCGCTCGCGATGGCGACCCGCAAGATCGGCCCGGCGATCGCTGCCGGCTGCACCATGATCGTGAAGCCCGCGGAGTCGACGCCGCTGACCACCCTGGAGCTCGAGAAGGTGCTCCGCGAGGCCGGGCTGCCGGACGGGGTCCTCCAGGTGCTCACGACCACGAAGGCGAAGGAGACCACCGCCGCCCTCATGGCAGACGCGCGGCTGCGCAAGGTCTCCTTCACCGGCTCCACCGCGGTCGGCAAGGCGCTTGTCGCGCAGTCGGCCGACAACCTGCAGCGGGTCTCGATGGAGCTCGGCGGCAATGCGCCGTTCCTCGTCTTCGACGACGCCGACCTCGACAAGGCGGTCGACGGCGCGATGGTCGCGAAGATGCGCAACATGGGCGAGGCCTGCACGTCGGCCAATCGCTTCCTGGTGCAGGAGGGAGTCGCCGGGGCGTTCTCGGCCAGGCTCGCCGAGCGCATGGGCGCGCTGACGGTGGGCCGCGGGCAGGACGACGGTGTCGACGTCGGGCCGCTCATCGACGGCCGTGCCGTGGCCGGGGTGCAGGAGCTCGTCCAGGACGCGCTCGACGCGGGCGCGCGCCGGGTGGTCGGCGGGGACCCGGACGGCAACTTCTTCCCGCCGACCGTCCTGGTCGACGTACCGGCGGAGGCGAGGGTCAACCACGAGGAGATCTTCGGGCCGGTCGCGCCGATCACCGTCTTCGCCTCCGGTGCCGAGGGGGAGGCGGAGGCGATCCGGATGGCCAACGACACCGAGTACGGCCTGGCGTCGTACGTCTTCACCCGCGATGTCGGGCGGGTGCTCCGGGTGGCCGAGCGCCTCCAGTTCGGCATGGTCGGCGTCAACACCGGCCTGGTCTCCAACCCCGCCGCGCCGTTCGGTGGTGTGAAGGCCTCCGGCTTCGGGCGCGAGGGCGGCTTCACCGGCATCGAGGAGTACCTCGACACGACGTACGTCGGGCTCGCCGTCGACTGAGTCGAGCGAGGGACGAGCGAGCGACCTGGGCGGCCATCAGGCCCGCGGACTGACCACAAGCCCCACCTGGAGTGACCACAAGCCACACTTCGGCGGGCCACAAGCCCCACCTCGGCGGTCTAGGGTGGCGGCCATGGCTGCGAACCACCCGGAAGGCACCCCCGGCCCGCCCACGACGGTCGTCCTCTTCGGCGCGACCGGTGACCTGGCCCGGCGCAAGCTCCTCCCCGGTCTGCTGCACCTGTGGCGCAGCGGTCTGCTGCCCGACGTGCGCATCGTCGGCACCGCGCTCCACGACCACGACCGTGCGTCGTTCGTCCAGATGGCCCGCGAGGCGATCGAGGAGTTCAGCGACGACGAGCACGACAAGAAGGAGTTCGAGGAGTTCGCCAAGCGACTCTGGTGGGCTGACAGCGGCGTCGAGCACCTGACTGCTGCGCTCGCCGAGGCGGAGGAGGGCTGCGAGGCCGAGCGCCTGCGCCTGCACTACCTGAGCGTGCCTCCGAAGGCGGCACTCAGCGTCGTCCAGCAGTTGCAGGAGGCCGGTCTCGTCGAGGGCAGCCGGATCATCATGGAGAAGCCGTTCGGTGTCGACCTCGAGTCGTCGCGCGCGCTCAACAAGGCGATCCACGAGGTCTTCGACGAGTCGCAGGTCTTCCGTATCGACCACTTCCTGGGCAAGGAGGCGGCGCTCAACATCCTCGCGCTGCGCTTCGCCAACGGCCTCTTCGAGCCGATGTGGAACCGCAACTTCATCGACCACGTCCAGATCGACATCCCGGAGGCGCTCGGTCTCGAGGGGCGCGCGGGGTTCTACGAGGGCACGGGCGCCTTCAAGGACATGGTCGTCACCCACCTCTTCCAGGTGATGGCGTTCGCTGCGATGGAGACGCCGACCGCGCTCGACCCGCAGTCGATCACCGAGGAGAAGAACAAGGTCTTCCGGTCGATGCTGCCGCTCGAGCCGCACAACATCGTCCGCGGGCAGTACGACGGCTACCGGTCCGAGCCCGGGGTCAGCCCCGAGTCGGAGACGGAGACGTTCATCGCCCTCAAGTGCTACATCGACAACTGGCGCTGGGCCGACGTGCCGTTCTACCTGCGCACCGGCAAGAGGCTCGCCGAGGGGCAGCGGATCATCTCGATCGCCTTCAAGGAGCCCCCGAAGTCGATGTTCCCCGACGGGTCGGGCATCGGCGACGACGGTCCCGACCACCTCACCTTCGACCTCTCCGACAAGGCGAAGATGTCGCTGTCGTTCTACGGCAAGCGCCCCGGTCCCGGCTTCCGGCTGCAGAAGCTCTCCATGCAGTTCGAGATGGAGGGCACCGCCTGGTCGGGCGCCGTGCTCGAGGCCTACGAGCGACTCATCCTCGAGGCGGTGAAGGGCAACCACACGCTCTTCACCACGGCCGACGGCGTCGAGCGGCTCTGGGAGATCAGCCAGCCCTTGCTGGACAACCCTCCCGCCGTACGCCGCTACGCGCCGGGGTCGTGGGGTCCGAACCAGATCCACCAGCTGATCGCACCGTTCGCGTGGCGGCTGCCGTTCGAGCGGACCTGGCGCGACTGACCCGGACCCGGTCGGCCCTAGCGGTTGAGCAGGGCGGGCAGCTCGGCCCGGGAGCGGATGCTGAGCTTGCGGTAGACGTTCGACAGGTGCCACTCGACCGCCTTCACGGTCACGACGAGCTCCTGCGCGACCTGGCGGTTGGTCAGGCCCGACGCGGCCAGGTCGGCCACGCGGCGTTCGGACGGAGTGAGCATGGCCAGTGCCTCGGCGGGTGGCCGGTTTGCCGGCTCGCCGACACGCTCGAGGAGGCGGCGGACCCGGTCCTCGAGCGGACGGAGCCCGCGGGTCTGCGCGATCGACTCGGCACGGCGGAGCAGCCCGACGACCTCGGCACTGGGGCCGGCTCCGTCGAGCAGGATCAGCATGCCGGCGAGGTCGGCCGAGACCTGCGCGGACAGCCGCCCGGCCGGTACGCCGTCGAGCGCGGTCAGCGCCCGGCGCAGCAGGCCGATCCGGTCGCTCGTCGGGTCGACTGCGGCGAGGGTGCGGAGCGCCTGGGCCACGGTGTACGCAGCCCCGAACGCCTCGGCGCGAGTGGCGTTCTCGCGGGCCAGCCCGATCGCCTCGTTGGTCTCGCCGACGCGGATCAGGGCGAGGGCGCGGCCGGCGCGCCACGGCAGCACCGCAGGGTTGTCGAGGTTGAGGTGGAGCTGGCGCCCGACGTCGGCGTATCGGCGGG
>NZ_DATIHB010000054.1:0-27550 GCF_035481145.1 Nocardioides sp.
CCACCGTCCTGGACGGTGGGGAGCCTCTGTCGTGTGCGGAGGTTCTTCGAAGTGGCTGCGGCTGGAGTGAACACGCAGGTAATTTGACATTTCTCGAATCAGTCGGCGTGTCGAGTGGAAATTACAGGTTTGTAGTTACTCACGAACTCTTCCGTTACCCCTGTGACTGTTGTGAAACTGGGGGCTCCTGTGACACTTCCCCGCACTGGAGAGTCCCCACATGCGCCCCACCAAGTCCCGCTTCGTCACCGTCTGCCAGCAGGCGCTGATCGTCGGCACCGCCTTCGCGGTGCTCGGCCCTGCCGCCGACGTCATCTCCCTGGATGTCGTCGCGCGCCCCGGTGAGGCGGCGCAGTACGGCGACGTGCGGACCCCGGACGAGCCGACGGGGACGACGAGCCCCGCGCCGGCGCCCGCGCCCACGGCGAAGGCGCGGGTCGAGACCGCGCCCGTCGCGCCCCGCGTGACGCAGGTGCCGATCGACGAGGCGACCGATGTCACCGCAGACGAGGTCGCGCAGGTGGGCGACGAGCCGGTGCCGACCGACGGGGACGTCGTCGAGACGGCGCCGCAGCAGGTCAAGGGCTACGGTGCGATCGGCGTCACCTGGGAGCCCGGCACCGGCGTGGAGGAGGGCCAGATCGCGGTCCAGGCGCGCACCCGCGTCGACGGTGCGTGGTCGGACTGGGAGGAGCTCCACTACAACGCGGAGGAGGGGCCCGACCTCGGCAGTCCCGACGCGCTCGGTGCGCGCCCCGGCACCGACCCGCTGATCATCGGTGACGTCGACGAGGTCCAGACCCGGGTCGTCACCGCCCGCGGTGTCGAGACCCCCGACCTGCAGATGGCCGTCGTCGACCCCGGCGCGAGCGCCGGCACCGCGCTCGAAGAGCCGACGATCTCGACCGGCACGGCCTCCGAGGTTGCTGCCGACACCACCATCGAGACGGACCAGGGCGCCCTCAAGCTGCAGGCCGGCACCACCGTTGCCCGGCCGACGATCTACTCCCGCCGGCAGTGGGGGGCCAACGAGTCCCTGCGCAAGGGCACGGTCTCCTACGGGAAGATCGCGGCCGGGTTCATCCACCACACGGTCAACGCGAACACCTACTCCGCGGACCAGGTGCCGGCGATCATCCGGAGCATCTACGCGTACCACACCCAGACCAAGGGCTGGAACGACGTCGGCTACAACTTCCTGATCGACCGCTTCGGGCGGATCTGGGAAGGCCGCTACGGCGGGGTCGACAAGGCCGTCATCGGTGCGCACACCCAGGGCTACAACTCCTACTCGTTCGCCGCCTCCGCCATCGGCAACTACGAGGAGGCGCAGCCGAGCACCGCGACGCTCGACGCGTACGCCCGCCTCTATGCGTGGAAGCTCTCCCTGCACGGCATCGCCGCCAACGACACCAGCCAGTACGTCGGGTCGCGCTACTTCCAGGCGATCAACGGCCACCGCGACGCCGGCCAGACCGCGTGCCCGGGGCGCTACCTCTACGCGAAGATGCCGGACATCCGGGCTGCCGCGCGGAAGTACCAGCTCGCTGGTTCCACGACGACCCTGGCGCCCGTCACCGGCGCTCCGCGCGTGCCGAACCTGGACGGAGTCGCGTATCCGGACCTGGTCGCCCGCCGGACCTCCGACGGGGCCGCGGTGGTCGTGCCGACCGGCGGCCTGCTCGCGTTCTCCGCACCCGTCACGAGGAGCACCGGCTGGTCGCGGTACAACGCCCGCGTGCTCTCGCCCGACCTGAACGGCGACGGGCGCTCGGACATGGTGGCGCGCCTGTCGAGCACCGGTGTGACGGTGGTCCGTCCGGGCCGCGGTGACGGCACCTTCGGCCGTGGCCTGAAGGCGCTGCGGAGCTTCATCGGCTATGACCTGATCACGGCGGTGGGTCGCTTCGACGGTGATCGCCACGCCGACTTCGTCGGTCGCAAGCGGGCCACCGGCAACCTGATCCTCTTCCGCGGCGATGGCGCGGGCTCGTTC
The DNA here is from genome assembly GCF_035481145.1 of Nocardioides sp. Classification (GTDB taxonomy): domain Bacteria; phylum Actinomycetota; class Actinomycetes; order Propionibacteriales; family Nocardioidaceae; genus Nocardioides. Next base: position 1,997 of record NZ_DATIHB010000054.1, read on the forward strand.
ACCAAGTCCGTGCTCGCCACGGGATTCGGCAGCGCGACCAAGGTGGTGGCCACTGGCGACATCACCGGTGACGGCCGCGCGGACCTGCTGGTGCGCGATGCCAGCGGTCGCCTGACGCGCTACAACGGCGACGGCGCCGGACACGTGCGCACCGGGAGCCTGCTCCGCGGCACCTGGAACTACCCGGTCCTCACGGGCTACGGCGACCTCAGCGGCGACGGGCTCCCCGACCTGCTGCTCCGCACCAGCGCTGGCGCGGTGCTGGTCGCCCCGGGCAACGGCCTGGGTTCGTTCGGCAAGCTCATCCCCGCGGACGGCAGCCTCTCCGGCCTGACCTGGGTCTCCGCAGCGCCGGTCCTCGGCTCGGCCGAGCCCGACGCCGTGGGCTTCTCCGGCGACTCGCTGGTCGTCGTACCGCACTCCGGCCACGTGAACCTCCGGCGGACCGTCTCGGCCGGGGTGAGCTTCCGGAGCGCGAACCTGGTGCTGAACGTCGGCGACTGGGACGGCGACGGGAAGGGCGACGTCATCACGCGGCAGACCAACGGCGACCTGGTGCTCTACCGCGGCACCGGCACGGGCAAGCTCACGGCGGGCACCGTCATCGACACCCGTGACTTCAACACGGTCGGCATGTTGACCGCGGCCGGCGACGTGACAGGCGACGGCAAGCCCGATCTCACCGGCACCAAGTCCGGACGCCTCGTCGTCTTCCCGGGCAACCGCGCCTCGGCCCTCGGCACCTACGCCTTCCTCAGCTCGACCACGCTGACCGGCACCGGTCTCGTCGACCTCGGCCGGTGGGACGCCGGCGGCACGCTCGACACGGGGGTCCTCGCCAACACCGCGCTCGGCTGGCTGCCCAGCAACCAGGGCTCGCCGAAGGCGCTGGCAGCGGACCTCAGTGGGCTCACGAGCGTGGTCGGCGCCGGTGACGTGACGGGCGACGGCCGACGCGACCTGGTCGGCCGCGGTTCCAGCGGCACGCTGTGGCTGCTCCCCGGGACCTCGACAGGCTTCGCGGAGCGTCGCTACCTCGGCGCAGGCTTCGCGGGCTACGACCTGATCGGCTGAGCCGTCAGGGCTCCCTGACCACGAGGTGCTCCGCAGTCACGCGCTCCTGGCTGCGGAGCACCTCGAGCCGTGTCTGGTCGGGGTTGCGCCACAGCACCACCGACCCGCTGCTGAGCAGCGGCTGGAGCAGGACGGACGGGTCGGCGAGCGGATTGACGGTGGTCAGCAGCCGGTGACCCGACCACGGGCCCGGCGCGACGAGGTCGGACCACGTCACGCCCCGCCAGAGCGACTCGCTGCCGTCGGCCGGGTCCCACGGGACGAAGGCGTCGGGCTGCGACCAGACCTCGACTCCGAAGTCGTGGACTCCGGCAGGGAGTGGGTCGGCGAACCGGACACCCATCGGCAGCAGTGCCGAGGCCAGCACGGGCGCGGGTCCGGCGGCGTACGTCTCGAGGCGGGAACGGAGCGGTCCGCAGACGACGAGGTCGGCACGGTCGCGCTCGTTGGTGACCTCCGCGCCCACGTTCCACACGGCGCCCATGACCACGGGCGTCAGCCAGTGGATCGGGAGGTCCACCAGCACGCGGCTCCCCCGCTCGATGTCGAGCTCCTCGACCAGCAGCGAGGAAGTCTTCGCCACCCAGTTCGCGTACGTCGTGCCGCTGAGCTCGGCCCGCTCGCCGGTGCTGTCGTCGTAGAAGGTGACCAGGGGGCGCCCCGGCTCGCTGCGGAGGATCCGTCCGAGCAGGTCGGCGAACGTGGAGGGTGCAGGCGCGGTCATGGCGCAAGCCTAGGGACCGACCCTTGGCAAGCGGTGCTCCCGGTGCGGGTGCGGAACCCATGGCCTAGCCTTCACGGCATGAGTTCGGTTGACCACTTCTGGGCCGTCATCCCTGCGGGTGGCGCGGGGACCCGCCTGTGGCCGCTGTCGCGGGCCGGAGCCCCGAAGTTCCTCCACGACCTCACCGGATCGGGCCGCTCCCTGCTGCAGGCGACGGCCGACCGGCTCGGGCCGCTCGTCGAGGACCGCATCGTGGTCGTCACCGGCGCTGCGCATCTCCCCGCTGTCGCCCGCCAGCTGCCCGAGGTCCCGGAGCACTACCTCGTCGCCGAGCCGACCCCGCGCGACTCCATGGCCGCCATCGGCCTCGCCGCCGCGCTGCTCGAGCGCGAGGACCCCGATGCGGTGATGGGCTCCTTCGCCGCCGACCACGTCATCCCGGACGGCGCTGCCGGGAGGGACGCCTTCGAGCAGTGCGTCCGCGACGCCATCACGACCGCCGAGGCGGGCTGGCTGGTCACGCTCGGCATCGAGCCGACGTACGCCGCGACCGGGTTCGGCTACATCCACGTCGGCGATGCGATGGCCGACGTCCCGGCGCACCACGTCAAGGAGTTCGTGGAGAAGCCGTCGGCACCCGTCGCAACGCAGTACGTCGCGTCCGGCGACTACCGCTGGAACGCCGGCATGTTCGTCGTGCGCCCGTCGGTGCTGCTCGACCTGCTGGGCGAGAACGATCCCGGCTTCGCTGCTGACCTCCGTGCCATCGCGGCCGGGGGAGAGGAGGCGATGGCCCGCCTGTGGCCGACGCTCCCGAAGATCGCCCTCGACCACGCGGTCGCCGAGCCGGCGGCCTCAGCCGGCCGGATCGCCGTCGTGCCGGGCGCGTTCGACTGGGAGGACGTCGGCGACTTCGCCTCGCTGGGCGACCTCCTCGACCCCGACGCGTCGGGAGCGCTGACCGTCCTGGGCGACGCGGACCTCGTGCGGAGTCGCAGCTCGTCGGGGCTGGTCGTGCCCGGCACCGGTCGGTTCGTCGCGGTCCTCGGCCTCGACGACGTCGTCATCGTCGACACCGACGACGCCCTCCTGGTCGCCGCGCGCGACCACGCTCAGGACGTGAAGGCGATCGTCAACGGCCTCAAGGACGAAGGGCGCACCGACCTCGTCTGAGGTCGGCGCGCCCCTTCGGGAGTGTCGCGGTGGCTCAGCCGCCCGCGGGCTCCGGGCTGTTGAGGTACGGGTACGCGACCATGAACTTCTTCAGCGCGTCGCCGGAGACCTCCGAGCAGTAGGTCCAGACGCCGGCCTGCGCGGTGACCTTCGCGGCCGTCGCGATCTCCTTGTCCTCGTCTGCGGCGTTCTTCGCCCAGTGGGTGAAGGCGATGTGCTGGCCCTTCGGGAACGCCTTCCCGTCCTCCTTGGTCCACGGCACGATCTTGATCTTGAGGCGGAAGTCGTCCTCGCCCTTGAACTTGTCGGCGATGCCGCGCAGCAGGTCGAGCTGCTTCTCGTCGTCGGCGATCGTCTTGTCGTACCAGACGATCGTGTAGCCGTGCTCGAGGTTGTGCACCAGCTTCTCGACGTTGGGGCGGTCGGTCGACGTGTAGAACTTGCGGGTGATCTGGTCCCAGACCTCTTCGTGCTGTCCGAACGCCGGCGGTGCGTCGGTGTAGGCGACCGGTGTGCCGGCGGGGACGTGGTTCTGCTCGCCCTCGGCGGCCTTGAGGATGCGCTCGCCGCAGACGCTGGCCTTGGCGCCGAGGTCGGCGAGCTCGATCTTCTGGAGCGAGCGGAGGTCCCACCAGTCCTTGACCGGCTTGAAGGCGGCGGTGCCGACGATGAGCAGCGCGATCATGATCGCGACCGTCAGGATGATCCGGCCCTGGCGCTGGTCAGCCCGCTTGGCGTCGCGGCGGATCTTGTCGACGGCGGCGCGTCGGTCGGAGGAGGAGGTGGCCACGGCTGTTCGGGACCTTTCGTCGGTGACGGTCGTCAGGAGTCGGACGTGCGGAGTCTACGGACTGGGCGGTCGGGTCGGCGCGAGGGCTGCCGGGACGGCTGCCGCGGGGCTGCCGCCGTGGTCTTCGCGATGATCGTCACAGAATCGGGGGCCTCGACGGACCCGGTGCGCACACCCGTTACGAGGTCCTTGGAGAATCGGGCCCCGCTGGCGCCGGCCGCCAGTACGGTGATCCTCTGCACGAGGACAACCTGCCCGATAGTCGCGCATTCCAACTGGTTGTGCCTATAGCAGAGACGGGCTTGACTTCCCGTGCATGACAGGCATGTAATTCCCGTAGTGTCGTTCACAGCGGGGAAGTTGTGCGGGGCATCGGCCAAGATCACACGGGCCAGCAGTTTCAGGGTCGACACAAAGGGGAGTCCCATGCGTGAGCTGTACTTGCTCGACTCCGACGTCGAGGAGATCGGTTGGCAGGAGCGCGCGCTGTGCGCCCAGACCGATCCCGAGGCGTTCTTCCCGGAGAAGGGCGGATCCACCCGCGAGGCGAAGAAGGTGTGCCACACCTGCGAGGTCCAGTCCGACTGCCTCGAGTACGCCCTCGGCAACGACGAGCGCTTCGGCATCTGGGGCGGTCTCTCCGAGCGGGAGCGCCGCAAGCTGAAGAAGCGCGCCGTCTGATTCACCTGCTCCACCAGCGTCACCACGCCGAAGTCGACGGGGGTCCCTCGGGCCCCCGTCTTCGCGTTCTTCCCTGTCCTGCCACTCCGTTAGGGTCCGTTGCGTGACAGTCACCGCCCTCCTGGTCAGCCACGACGGTGCCCGCTGGCTCCCCGCCGTGCTCGAGGGCCTCGCGGGCCAGGTCCAGCAGCCCGACCGCGTGATCGCCCTCGACACGGGCAGCAGTGACCAGTCGGCCCACCTGCTCCGCGAGGCGCTCGGCGCGGACGCGGTCCGCGAGGCGGAGCCCGGGTGCTCCTTCCCCGAGGCGATCGCCCGGCTCCTGCCGGAGGTGACCACCGACTGGGTCTGGATCCTGCACGACGACGCGAACCCTGCGCCCGAGGCGCTCGCCCGGCTCGTCGCGACAGCGACCACCCACGACGCCGCCATCGCCGGTCCGAAGCTCCGGGAGTGGCCCTCGCTGCGCCGCCTCCTCGAGCTGGGCGTGACCATCTCCGCCACCGGCCGCCGCGAGACCGGGCTCGAGCGGGGGGAGTACGACCAGGGCCAGCACGACACGGCCCGCGAGGTCCTCGCCGTCAACACCGCCGGCATGCTGGTCCGCCGCGAGGTGCTCGAGCAGCTGGGCGGGTTCGACCGCAACCTCCCTCTCTACGGCAACGACATCGACTTCGGCTGGCGGGCGGCTCGCGCCGGCCTCCGCACCATCGTGGTCCCGTCTGCCGTCGTCTTCCACGCCGAGGCGGCCCACCGCGGCGTACGCCGCAGCTCGCTGTCGGGCCGGCGTACCCGCACGCACCGCTACGAGCGCGAGGCTGCGCTCTACACGCTCCTGGTCAACCGCGAGCGGTGGTTCCTCCTCGGCCTGCTCCGGCTGATGGCCGGCACGGTGCTGCGCGCCGTCGGCTACCTGCTCGCCCGGCAGCCAGGTCACGCCGGCGACGAGTTCGCCGCCCTCCTCAACACCCTCGGCACACTGCCGGCGATCCGGCGTCGCCGCGCGGAGCTCCCGCCGGCGACGGGCGACACCGAGGGGCTGCGACCTCCGTGGTGGGTGCCCTACCGGCACGGCCTCGACGCCGTCACCGACTTCATCTCCGCGGTAGCGCTGCACGGTCGCGATGCCGCCGACCGTCGCCGCAGCGCCCGTGCAGAGCGGCTCGGGCTGCCGACGCCGGTCGTCGACGACGAGGACGACCTGCTCGCGGACACCGGTCTGGTCGCCCGCTTCTTCACCAGTCCGCTGGCGCTGTCGGTCACGGCCGCGGCGATCCTCGGCTTCTGGGCGGCCCGCATCGCCTTCGGTCCGATCGCTGGTGGCGCGCTCAGTCCCGCTCCTGCTGAGGCGGCCGACTGGTGGCACCTCGGTCTCGAGGGCTGGCACGAGCTGGGGCAGGGCACCGATGCGCCGGCGCCCGGCTACATCCTTCCGTTCGCGCTCGCGGCCTCGACCATCGGCCTCGGCTCGCCGACGGTGGTCGTCTCGCTGCTCTTCCTGGTCGCCGTGCCGTTCGCGGGCTGGGGTGCCTGGCGCTTCCTGCGTGCGGTCTGCGAGCTCACCACGGGCCGCTTCGACACCCGCGTCGCACTCTGGGGCGCCATCGCGTACGCCGCCGTGCCCGTCGCCTCCGGCGCGTGGGGGCAGGGCCGGTTCGGCACGGTCGCGTCGGCCGCCCTGCTGCCGTGGACCGCACACGTGGTGACCGGGCTCTTCGAGAGCTCGGCGGACCGTCGCTGGCGCGCAGCGTGGCGTGGGGGCGCGATGCTGACCCTGCTGACGGCGTTCACCCCGTCTGCGTGGCTGGTCGCCCTGCTCGGTGTCGCCGTGCTGCTCGGTCTCGGTCTCGTCCTCGCCCGTGACGTCGTCGCCTCCCGTGACATCTGGCTCCCGCTGGTCGTCCTGCTCCTCGTGCCCGCCGGCCTGCTGCTGCCCGGCGCGGTCGGCATGATCGGTCACGACCCGGCGGCGCTCTTCCTCGAGGCCGGCCGGCTCTCGCCGACGCCTGATGCGCTCGAGCTGATCGCCGGCCGCGTCGGTGGGCTCGGTGCCCCCGTCTGGGCAGGGCTACTGCTGGTCGTCCCGGGCCTCGTCGCGCTCCTCCGCCCCCGCACGCGGGTGCCCGTGCTGGCCTGCTGGATCCTCGTCGCGGTCGCCGCCGTGGTCGCCGCGATCCTCAGCCACGTCACGGTGGAGCTGCCCGCTGGCCCGGTGCGCCCCGGCCTCGGCTTCCTGGTCGTGGTGATCCAGGGCTGCCTGCTCACCGCCGCGGTCGTGGCCGCCCAGGGCCTCCAGGTCCCGCGCCCGCACCTGCGTGAGTGGCGCGTCCCGGTGGGGGCGCTCGTCGCCCTCGTCGCCGTCCTCGGCCCGGTGGTGGGCCTGGGCTGGTGGGTCACCGTGGGCGACGACCAGCTGCAGCGGCCGACCAAGACCGACGTGCCGGCGTACATGGTGCAGGCGGCTGACGACGGACTGGGCCACGGCGTCCTCGTGATCCGCGGTGACGTGCCCAACGGCATCACCTGGGAGGTCCACCGCGGCGACGGCACGACGCTCGGCGAGGACGAGGTCCTCGCGCTCACCGGACCCGACCAGCACCTCGACACCGCGGTGACCGCACTCGTCTCCCGCCCGACGCCGGCAGTCCTCGACACCCTCACCGCCGAGGGCATCGACTACCTGCTCCTCCCGGCGCCGGCCTCCGCGCAGGTTGCTGCGGGTCTCGACGCCGCCGACGGCCTGGCCCAGGCGAGCGCACCCGATCCCCGCACGCGTGCCTGGCAGCTGGAGAAGGCAGCCCGAGGCGACGCGGTCGCGGGGGAGGACCCGTGGTGGCACCGGGTCCTGGTCACGCTCCAGCTGCTCGCGATCCTCGTGGTCGCCGTCCTGTGTGGCCCGACCCGACGCGAGGAGGACGCATGAGCCAGCTCCCGGGGCGCCGCGCCGCCCTCATCAAGGCCCGCAAGCTGCGCCCGGCCACCGCCATCGGCGTGGGTGCCCCGCTGGTGACCCTGCTCGCCCTGCTGCTGCAGGCGCCTGCCGACACCCAGCAGGACGTCGCCCGGCGTGCCCCGCAGGCGCAGGCGCTGACCAGCGCCGACCTCTTCTGCCCGGCCTCGACCAAGGGCCCGGTCCGGCTTGCCTCGGCAGCGGCACCGGGCGAGGGCACCGTCACGCGCCGTGTCCCCGCCAGCTCGACCCGTACGCCGGTGCCGCTGCAGGCCGGTGGCACCGCGACCGTCTCCAGCGCGGACGCGATGCTGGTCCGCGCGAGTGAGGCGCTCGCGCCCGGCCTGCTGGGAGCCCGCCTCGGTGGCCCCCGGCCGTCGGCGCGCGAGTGCGTCGTCCCGGGTGGTGTGCGGTGGTTCGTGGGTGCCGGCGGTGGCGCCGCGCACCTGTCGACGCTGTCGCTGGCCAATCCCGACGGCGGTCCGGCCGTGGCCGACGTGACGGTCTGGTCGACCGACGGCGAGCTCGAGCAGATCGAGTCCCGTGGCCTCACGATCAGTGGCGGCCGTGTGTCCACGCTCGCCCTGGAGAAGATCGCCCCCAACGCCCGCGAGCTCGCGGTGCGCGTGGTCGTGACCCGTGGCCGTCTGGCGGCCTCGATGCGCGACGAGTTCGGCAAGGTCGGCGAGGCGCTCCGCGCCGACGCGCTCACGTCGGGCTCTGCACCGACGCGGCGCCAGGTGCTGCCCGGACTCTCCCGGGTCGCCACCTCGCGGGTCCTCACCCTGGTGAATCCCGGACGCCGCGAAGCGCAGGTCACGGTGCGGCTGGCCGGCCTCCGCAGCACGTTCGCTCCCGCGGGCGTGGGTGAGATCCGTGTGCCCGCCGGTCGCGTGGTCGTGACCGACCTGTCTGCTGCCCTGAAGAAGCTGACCTCCGCCGAGGACGTCTCGCTCGTCGTCGACGCGACGGCGCCCGTGGCCGCCGGTCTGCGGGCGATGGTCGCCGGAGACCTCGTGCACCACCCCGCGATGAGGCTCCGCGCAGGCCAGAGCGGGGCCGTCGTCCCCGACAGCGGCACCGTGTCCCTCGTGCTCGCCGCCGGCGACCGGGCCGGCGCCGTCCGCGTGCGGTGGGACGGTCGGCCGGAGGTGGTCGTCAAGGTCGCAGCCGGCACCACCCGCGTGGTCGCGGCTCCCAGGGGTGCCCGCCGGGTGGTCGTGGCCGCGGACGTCCCGGTGGCATCGGTCGTCCGGACCCAGGCTGCCACGGGCGCCGCGCTCCTGCCGCTGCGGAGGCTCGCGACGCACCTGCTGGTTCCTGCGGTGCGGCCGGCCTGGCCACCGAGCTAGCGCGCTACTGGTCGTCCGGCCGGTAGCGCGGGTCGATGTCCTCGGCGGGGAGGCCGAGCAGGTCGGCGACGTTCTCCACGACGAGCGTGAAGACGAGGGCTTCGAGATCCTCGCGCTCGGGCGCGCGGTGCTCGATCGGTCGCCGGAAGAGCACGAGGCGGTGGGGATGGCCCGCCGTCCCGCGGACCATCGAGGCGAGAGGGATCGACTCGTGCGCCCAGCCCTCGGGGAGCAGCGGGGTGTCCTCGACGGCGTACTCGAGCGATCCGACGCTCCGGAGCTCGCGCTCCCAACGGCCGTCGATCGCGTCGGCGATCGCGAGCACGACGTCGTCGAAGCGCTCGCGCGTCGTCGGCCGAGCAGGCATCGATCGCACGCCGCCGGCCCAGGCCGGCATGACGCCCGGCCCTCGCATGCCGCGTCCCCGGCGGTCTCGAACACTCACGCGGGCGAGCCTAAACCGGACAGCCCTCGACGGGCGGTAGCGTCTCTCCCGTGAGCTCAGCCCGTCGTTGTTCCAAGACTGCATGCGGCCGTCCGGCCGTCATGACGCTGACCTACGTGTACGCCGACCAGACGGCCGTCGTCGGCCCGCTCGCGCTCCACGCGGAGCCGCACGCCTATGACCTGTGCGAGTTCCACAGCGAGCGCCTCTCGGCTCCCCGTGGCTGGGAGGTCCTCCGGCTCGCCGCCGACCCCTCGCTCGCCGGTCCGTCCAGCGACGACCTGCTCGCCCTCGCGGACGCGGTCCGCGAGGCGGCCCGGCCCCTGCCGCCCCGCGAGCCCGCGATCACGCGCCCGGCCGAGCACGGCATGCGCGAGACCTCACGCCGCGGTCACCTCCGCGCGCTCAGCTCCGACTGAACCCCGCTAGGCTCGGCCGCATGTCCGACATGACGACTGGGACCCTCTCCGCGGAGAACCTCCACGCCATCTTCAAGGCCTACGACATCCGGGGCCTGGTCGGCAGCCAGCTCGACGAGGAGCTCGCGCACCGCATCGGCGCCGCCTTCGTCCGGGTGCTCGGCGCCGACACCGTCGTCGTCGGCCACGACATGCGCCCGTCGTCGCCCGGCATGGCCGGCGCGTTCGCCGACGGTGCAGCGCAGGCGGGTGCCGACGTCGTCCTGATCGGGCTCGCCTCCACCGACCAGCTCTACTTCGCCTCGGGCCACCTGGGCCACGCGGGCGCGATGTTCACCGCCAGCCACAACCCTGCGGCGTACAACGGGATCAAGCTGTGCAAGCCGGGCGCCGCCCCTGTCGGGGTCGACACCGGACTCGCCGAGATCCGCGACCTCGTCCTCAAGGGCGAGCAGCCCGCCGCGGGCCGGGTGGGCGACATCAGCAGCCACGACGTCCTGGAGGCCTACGCCGCCCACCTGCTCTCGCTCGCACCGGTCAAGGGCCGCCGGCTCAAGGTCGTCGCCGATGCCGGCAGCGGCATGGCCGGCCTGACCGCTCCTGCTGTCTTCGAGCGTCTCGGTGCCGAGCAGGCCGACCTCGTCCCGATGTACTTCGAGCTCGACGGCACGTTCCCCCACCACGAGGCCAACCCGATCGAGCCGGAGAACCTCGTCGACCTCCAGCACCGTGTCGTCGCCGAGGGTGCCGACATCGGCCTCGCGTTCGACGGCGACGCGGACCGCTGTTTCCTCGTCGACGAGAAGGGCGGCCTCGTCTCCCCGTCGACGCTGACCGCGCTCATCGCCGACCGCGAGCTGGCCAAGGAGCCGGGCGGCACGATCATCCACAACCTGATCACGAGCCGGTCGGTCCCCGAGATCGTCACCGAGCAGGGCGGCACCCCGGTCCGCACCCGCGTCGGCCACTCCTACATCAAGGCGACGATGGCCGAGACGGGCGCCATCTTCGGTGGCGAGCACTCCGGCCACTTCTACTTCCGCGACTTCTGGCGTGCCGACTCCGGCATGCTCGCCGCGCTCCATGCGATGGCGGCGCTGGCCGAGGCGGACAAGCCGCTGTCGGCACTGCTCGCCGACTACGCGCGCTACCCGATGTCGGGCGAGATCAATTCGACCGTCGCCGACCAGGGCGCCGTCCTCGCCGCGATCAAGGAGACGTACGCCGTCCGCGACGGCGTCACGCTCGACGAGCTCGACGGCCTGACCGTCGCGCACACTGACTGGTGGTTCAACGTCCGGGCCTCCAACACCGAGCCGCTGCTGCGCCTCAATGCCGAGGGCAAGGATGAGGCCACCATGGCCCGCGTCCGCGACGAGGCACTCACCCTGATCAGGAGCGACCGATGAAGATCGACCCCCGCCTGCTGGAGATCATCCGCTGCCCCGAGTGCAAGGGGCTGCTCGCCCCGGTCGCCGAGGAGCTGGTCTGCCAGGGCTGCGGCCTGGCCTACCCCGTCCGCGACGACATCCCGGTCCTGCTGGTCGACGAGGCCCGCAAGCCCGCGTAGTCCCGAGCGGAGCGAGACATGACGTACTTCGACGAGGCCCGGCTGGACGACGCGACGGCGCTCGCCGCCGCTGACCTCCGCCTGCGTGAGCTCGCCGAGTCGGGCGCCCGGGTCCGCCGCGAGGCCGGCGAGGCCGCCGAGGCGATCCAGCGTGCTGCTGGCGAGCGCGGCAGCGAGCGTCCGCGTGCGGTGATCGCGGCTGGACCCGATTCGCGGTTGCTCCGCGCGGTGCTCGAGCCGTGGTGCCCCGTGCCGTTCGTCGCCTGGCCGAATCCCGGCCTTCCGGGATGGGCCGGCAGCCTCGACCTCGTCGTGATGCTCGCGCCGCAGGGCTCCGATCCCGCCGCTGCCTCCGCCGTGGCCGAAGCCGTGCGCCGTGGCTGTCAGGTGGTCGTGGCCTGCCGCCCCGGCTCGATGGTCGCCGAGCACGCCGACGGCCGCTGGAGCACGCTGCTGCCGGCGACCACGGGCGACCAGCTGGCCACCGCCGTCGTGATGCTCGACCTCCTGCACCGAGTCGGCCTCGGTCCTGCCTGCGACGCCGACGAGGTCGCTGCGGCCCTCGACCACGTCGCGCTCGAGTCCTCGCCCCACCAGGACCTCGCCGAGAACCCCGCCAAGGAGCTGGCCATCGCGCTCGCCGACGCCCTCCCGCTCGTCTGGGGAGGCTCCACGCTCGGCGCCCGTGCCGCGCGCCGGGTCGCGGAGCAGATCCGTCGGGCCTCGGGCCGCAGCGCGCTCGCGGGCGATGCCGAGCACCTGCTGCCGGTCATCGAGGCGACCCGCCCGCGCAACCTCTTCGACGACCCGGTCGACGACGTCCGCCCGCTCCTGCTGGTCCTCGACGACGGCGCCGACGACCCGGTCGTGCGCGAGCAGCGGGGCCGGCTGCAGGCCGCGGCCGCGCGCTCCGGCGTACGGGTGGAGACGCTGGCGAGCGATGCGGGCAGCGAGGTGGCGCGCTACGCGTCGCTCCTCCTCTCGGGCACGTACGCCGCGGAGTACCTCGGCGTGGGCCTCGCGGGGGAGTAGCCGATAGCCTTCCGGCCATGAGCGCTGGACTGTTCGGACTCCTCGACGACATCGCGGCCCTGGCCCGCCTCGCCGCCGCCTCCATCGACGATGTCGGCGCGGCCGCAGCGAAGGCCACGGCGAAGTCGGCGGGAGTCGTCATCGACGACACGGCGGTCACCCCGCAGTACGTCCACGGCATCGCGGCCGAGCGGGAGATCCCGATCGTCAAGAAGATCGCGATCGGGTCGCTGCGCAACAAGCTGCTCTTCATCCTCCCGGCCGCGATGCTGCTCAGCCAGTTCCTGCCGTCGGCCCTGCCGGTGCTGCTCATCCTCGGCGGCACCTACCTCGCCTTCGAGGGCGCCGAGAAGGTCTGGGAGCACCTCACGCACCACGACGACCTCGTCGGTGACCTCGAGACCGTCGAGCACACGCCCGAGGAGGAGAAGAAGCTCATCTCCGGAGCAGTGCGCACCGACTTCATCCTGTCGACCGAGATCATGGTGATCGCCCTCGATTCCGTGAAGGACGAGAGCTTCGTCTCGCGGCTCGCGATCATGGTCGTGGTCGCCATCGCGATCACCATCGGTGTCTACGGCGTCGTCGGCGCCATCGTGAAGATGGACGACGCGGGGCTGGCCCTTTCGCAGCGGCGCTCGCCGGCCGTCCAGAAGTTCGGCCGTGGCCTGGTCGCGGCCATGCCGAAGCTCCTCTCCGGTCTCTCGACCGTCGGCATCGTGGCGATGCTCTGGGTCGGTGGCCACATCCTCCTGATCAACGTCGCCGAGCTCGGCTGGTGGGAATGGCCCTACGACACGGTCCACCACTGGGAGGAAGAGGTCCACCACGCGCTCGAGCACGCGGGAGGCGTCCTGAAGGCCGTCGCCGGCACCGTCGCCTGGCTGGTCAACACCGCCGCCTCCGCCGTGGTCGGCCTCCTGGTGGGTGCGGTCGTCGCGGTCGTCATGCACCTGCTGCCACACCGCGAGGGCGCCGAAGCCCACTGATCCGGTCCGCGCTTGTACGCTGGGTCACTGTCGTGCGCGGGAGATCCCGGACGAGTGCAGATGCACCGCAAGACACCGTTCTTCACTGCATGAGGAAATTCATGGACTACAAGGTTGCTGACCTCTCCCTGGCCGCGTTCGGCCGCAAGGAGCTCACCCTCGCCGAGCACGAGATGCCCGGCCTCATGGAGATGCGCCGCCGCTACGCCGACTCGCAGCCGCTCAAGGGTGCGCGCATCGCCGGCTCGCTCCACATGACGATCCAGACCGGTGTGCTGATCGAGACGCTCACCGCGCTCGGTGCGGACGTGCGCTGGGCCACCTGCAACATCTTCTCCACCCAGGACCACGCCGCTGCCGCGGTCGTCGTCGGTCCGGAGGGTTCGGGAGGCACGCCGGAGGACCCCAAGGGCACCCCCGTCTTCGCCTGGAAGGGCGAGACCCTGGCGGAGTACTGGGACGAGGCCGAGAAGGTCTTCCAGTTCAAGGACGCCGACGGCAACGCCATCGGTCCGAACATGATCCTCGACGACGGCGGCGACATCACGCTGCTCGTCCACAAGGGCACCGAGTTCGAGAAGGCCGGCGCCGTCCCCTCGCAGGACAGCACCGACAACGAGGAGTACAAGGAGGTCCTCCGGGTCCTCGCGCGCTCCCTCGACAACGACCCGACCTACTGGACCAACATCGGCGCCGGGATCAAGGGCGTCACGGAGGAGACCACCACGGGTGTCCTCCGCCTCTACGACCGGTTCAAGGACGGCTCGCTGCTCTTCCCGGCGATCAACGTCAACGACTCGGTCACCAAGTCGAAGTTCGACAACAAGTACGGCTGCCGCCACTCGCTCATCGACGGCATCAACCGTGGCACCGACGTGATGATCGCGGGCAAGACCGCGGTCGTCTGCGGCTACGGCGACGTCGGCAAGGGCTCGGCCGAGTCCCTGCGCGGCCAGGGTGCGCGCGTCATCATCACCGAGATCGACCCGATCTGCGCCCTGCAGGCCGCGATGGACGGCTTCGAGGTCAAGCGCCTCGAGTCGGTCGTCGACTTCGCCGACATCTTCATCACCACGACGGGCAACTTCGACATCATCCGTGTCGAGCACTTCGAGCGGATGAAGCACCAGGCGATCGTCGGCAACATCGGTCACTTCGACAACGAGATCGACATGGCCGGTCTCGCGAAGATCCCGGGCATCGTCAAGGACGAGATCAAGCCCCAGGTCCACCAGTGGATCTTCCCCGACGGCAAGAAGGTCATCGTCCTCTCCGAGGGCCGCCTGCTCAACCTCGGCAACGCGACCGGCCACCCGTCGTTCGTCATGTCGAACTCCTTCACCAACCAGGTGCTCGCGCAGATCGAGATCTTCACGAAGCTCGACGAGTACCCCATCGGCGTCTACGTGCTCCCGAAGCACCTCGACGAGGAGGTCGCCCGGCTCCACCTCGACGCGATCGGTGTCGAGCTGACCGAGCTCAACCAGGCGCAGGCTGACTACCTCGGCGTCCCGGTCGAGGGCCCGTACAAGTCCGAGCACTACCGCTACTGAGCAACGAACACGTCGGGAGTGGTGCAGTGAGCGGATCCGTGGTGCCTTCCGAGGCCTACGCCACCAAGGGCAAGGTGCTCGTCGTCGACGACGACGCGTCCCTCGCCGAGATGCTCGCGATCGTGCTGCGCCAGGAGGGATTCGAGAGCCGCGTCTGCACACGCGGTGACCAGGCCCTCGCGGCGTTCCGCGAGTACCGCCCCGACGTGCTCCTGCTCGACCTGATGCTGCCCGGCAAGGACGGCATCGACGTGTGCAGGGAGATCCGCGCCGAGTCCGGCGTGCCGATCGTCATGCTCACCGCCAAGGGCGACACGGTGGACGTGGTCGTCGGTCTCGAGTCCGGGGCCGACGACTACGTCACCAAGCCGTTCAAGCCCAAGGAGCTCGTCGCCCGGATCCGCGCCCGCGTGCGTCGCCTGGACGCTCCCTCGCCGGAGTCCCTCGCCATCGGGCCGGTCGCGATCGACGTCGCCGGTCACGTCGTCACCCGTGACGGCGTGCCGATCAACCTGACGCCGCTCGAGTTCGACCTGCTGGTCTGCCTCGCACGCAAGCCGTGGCAGGTCTTCACCCGCGAGGTCCTCCTCGAGCAGGTCTGGGGCTACCGCCACGCTGCCGACACGCGCCTGGTCAACGTCCACGTGCAGCGGCTGCGCTCCAAGATCGAGAACGACCCGGAGAACCCCGAGATCGTCGTCACCGTGCGCGGTGTCGGCTACAAGGCCGGACGCAGCTGAGGGTGCCCAGTTAGATGACCGGTCGTCTCGTGTCGGCGACGGTACGTCGCGGTCCGGCGATCTGGCGCCGCTCCCTGCAGGTCCGCATCGTGCTCAGCGCGATCGCGCTCGGCGCCCTCGTCATCTCGGCGACCGGCTGGTTCCTGATGAGCCAGATCCGCACCGGCCTGGTCGACGACAAGGTGCGCGCCTCCGTCGCCGAGGCGGCACGCGAGACGCGGGAGGTCGAGACGCGGCTGGCCGCCCTGCCCGGCACCGACTACGACACCGCCGAGCAGGTCGCGCTCCTCTTCGAGCCGCTCGCCGAGCTCGGTCAGGTGCGCGGCTTCGGTGTGGTCCTCGTCGGGCCGGTGAGTGCCGACCCCGGCACGGCCCCCGGCGTCCGCTCGTCCCCGGGACTCGATCCCGCGTCGGTCCCGGCCGGGCTGACCCGGCACTTCGTCGACAGCGACCGGTCGTCGTGGGCCTTCACCCGCGTGCGGATCGACGACACGAGCGGTCCCGATCTCGACGTCGCGGGAGTGGCGGTCGGCCACGTCGTACGCCTGCCGGCGGATCGCGGTCGCTATGTCATCGACTACCTCTTCCCGATGGAGCAGGAGGAGCAGACGCTCGCCCTGCTCAGCCAGGCGCTGCTCACCACCGGGGCGCTCCTGCTCGTGCTGGTGGGCCTGTTGACCTGGCTGGTGACCCACCAGGTCCTCTCGCCGATCCGGTTGGCCCGGCGGGTGGCCGAGCGGCTGGCCTCGGGTCAGCTGGAGGAGCGGTTGCCGGTCCGTGGTGAGGACGACCTGGCCCGACTGGCCCAGTCCTTCAACCAGATGGCGGCCAACCTGCAGCGTCAGATCCGTCAGCTCGAGGAGCTGTCGCGCGTGCAGCGGCGGTTCACCTCCGACGTCTCCCACGAACTGCGTACGCCGCTCACGACCGTGCGCATGGCCAGCGAGGTCCTGCACGACGCCCGCAGCGACTTCGACCCGGTGACGGCACGGGCGGCCGAGCTGCTGCAGACCGAGGTGGACCGGTTCGAGGGCCTGCTCGGCGACCTGCTCGAGATCAGCCGCTTCGACGCCGGAGCGGCCGCCCTCGACGTCGAGGACCTCGACCTGGGGGAGCTGGCCCGCCGTGTCGTCGACATGACCCGCCCGCTTGCCGAGCAGCGCGGCGTCACGGTCACGGTCGACATCGCCAACTGGCCCGTCCGTGCGGAGCTCGACCACCGCCGCGTGGAGCGGATCCTGCGCAACCTGGTCACCAACGCGATCGACCACGCCGATGCCGAGACCGGGGTGGTCGTCCGGGTTGCCGGCGACGACCACTCGGCAGCGGTGACCGTGCGCGACTACGGCGTCGGTCTGGCCGTCGGTGAGTCGGCGCTGGTCTTCAACCGCTTCTGGCGGGCCGACCCGGCCCGTACCCGCACCTCCGGCGGTACCGGGCTGGGCCTCTCGATCGCGCTCGAGGACACCCATCTGCACGGTGGCTGGCTGCAGGCGTGGGGACAGCCGCAGAAGGGTGCGCAGTTCCGGCTCACCGTGCCGCGCAGGGCGGGACGGTTGCTGCGCCACTCGCCGCTCCCGCTGGTGCCGCGCGACGCGGGAGACCAGCCGTGACGCCTCTGCGGCGTGCGGGTGTGCTCGCCGCGCTCGCCGGTCTGCTCGCCACGGGAGGCTGTGTGACGTTGCCCGAAGGGGGCGGGGTCCGCGACCAGCCGGGAGACGTCACCGCCACCGGCGCCGGGATCCGCTACACCCCGCCCGGCCCTGCTCCGGGAGCAGAGCCGCGGGCGATCGTCACAGGCTTCCTGGACGCGATGGGCGCCAGCCCCGTGCAGACCTCCACGGCGCGCGAGTTCCTGACCCAGCAGGCGGCGGAGGACTGGAAGCCGCAGCGGCGGACTGTCCTCTACGACGGCATCAGCTCGTTCACGCGTGGCGCGCCCGGCGACCTCACCCTGACCGGCGCCGCCTGGCTCGACGAGGCCGGCCGCTGGCGCGGCGAGCTCCCGTCGGGGGAGGAGCGCGTCCGCCTCCGTCTCGAGCGCGAGGACGGCGAGTGGCGGATCGCGGGGCTGCCGGACGCGCTCCTGGCGCGCCGCAGCTGGTTCGGCGGTGAGTACGGCCAGTTCCAGGTCCACTTCCTCGACCCGGCGTACGACGTGCTGGTGCCCGAACCCGTCTTCGCGCCGCGGGGTGAGCAGCTCGCCACCTCGCTCGTCCGCGCCCTCCTGGCCGGGCCGCCTGACCCCGACGCGCCGTGGCTCGCGACCCGGCTCGACGGACTGCGCCTCGCCGACGGCACGGTCACCGTCAGGGACGGCATCGCACGCGTCGACCTCGCCGGCGAGCCACGGCTGCCCACTCCTGCGTCCCGGACCGAGCTCGCCGCCCAGCTGGCGTGGACGCTCCGCCAGGTGCCCGGCGTGCGGACCTTCCAGGTCCGCTTCGGCAAAACGCCGCTCACCCTCGAGGGTGGGCTGACCGACATCCCGGTCAGCGCAGGCTCCCTGCTCGACCCTGCAGCCGCGACGGCCAGCAAGGTCCTCTTCGGGGTGCGCGAGGGGCGTCCCGTGCGCGTGACCCGCGACAGCATCGCGTCGATCGACGGCCCCGACGCGCCGGCGTACGCGCTGCGCGAGGTGAGTGTGGACCTCGAGGAGACGCGCCGCGCCGAGGTGAGTGCCGACGGCCACCAGGTCCGGCTCGCTGCACTCGACGGATCCGGTCCGGTCACAGTCGTGCGAGGGGAGGACTTCGCGCATCCTGCATGGGACCGTTCCGGGCGCGCGTGGCTCCTCGACCGGCGTACGTCGGGAGCGGTCGTCAGCGTGGTGGCCGGCGGGCGCCAGCGGTTGGTTCGGGTGCCGGGGGTGAGCGGCGCGCCGGTCACCGACCTCCTCGTCTCGCGCGACGGGACCCGGCTCGTCGCAGCGATCCGTGTCCGCGGTCGGGACGAGGTCGTCGAGAGTCGACTGCGCTGGATCGGCAACGGCCTCGAGGCGTCACCGGCCCGGCTGGTCGCCACATCGGCCGGCGTGCGCGACCTCGGGTGGGAGGGGCCGAACCACGTGCTCGTCCTCACGGCCGCTCATGGCCTCTCCGAGGTGACCTGGCTGTCGCTCGACGGCGCTCCTGACGACCTCCGCGACAGCCCGCCCCCCGATCCGCTCTTCGACGACGTGCGGGCGCTCGTCTCCTCGGCGTCTGCGGGCCAGCCGGTCTGGGGCGTGACGGCGAAGGGCGCCCTGGTGCGGGTCGGGTCGACTCCCGTCGAGGGTTCCCCGCGTGGTGTCACGCAGCTGACCTCGGTCGGCTGAGGGCCGTCTCCACAACCCCGGCTGCGGCTGGTTGCCCGTCCTGCGCTCGGTGCGCTGGCATGGAGCGGTGCGGAGCGACGCGGGCCAGACGGGCCAGACGGTGGAGTCGCGTGGCAGCGGATGGGCCGATCCCGTGCTCGACCTGCTCGCGGGGAGCGCCTGCACGGGGTGTGGTCGTCCCGGGCGGGCTCTGTGCCGGTCCTGCCGCGCGAGCATCGCTGTCGCGCCGCTCGCCGTACGGCCGCACCCGTGCCCACCGGGATTGGCTCCGGTGCGCGCAGCGGGGGAGTACGCCGACCTGCTGCGGGCCCTCGTCCTCGGCCTGAAGGAGCGGCACCGGTTGGCGCTCGTCCGTCCGTTGGGCGTGCTGCTGGCGAGCTCGGTGCTCGGGCTGGTGGCGCCCGCGCAGGCGGGGGTGCCGGTGGTCCTGGTGCCGGTGCCGTCGCGGCCAGGGGCTGCTCGACGCCGCGGGCACGAGCCCACCAGGGACCTGTGCCGACGTGCTGCGGCCCTGTTGCGCCGGCAGGGCGTGCCCGCTGTGACGGTCGGCGTACTCAGGGTGGGCCGCGTCGCCGACCAGAGGGAGCTCACGGCGACGCAACGTGCAGCGAACCTCGACGGTGCGATGCGGGTGGACGGGCGGGTTCTGGCCCGCCTCGCGCAACGGCATCCCCGCGCCGTGGTGGTGCTCTGCGACGACGTGCTGACGACGGGCTCGACGGCACGCGAGGCCCAACGCGCGCTCGCCGCCTGTGGGGTCGACATCGCGGGCATCGCCGTCGTCGCGGCGACCCGGCGTCGTTCGGTGAGACCCACAGGGAAAGTTCAGCAAGAGTCCTTTCCTCGTTCGGCGTTCGGGTCTAGCGTCGGTGCATGGAGTCAGTCCGGATCCGTGGATGCCACGGCGGGACACCCCGCCCGGGGCCCCGCACCCACGTCGATGCCGTAGACGAGCCCGACTCCATCGCCCGGTCTCTCCACCGCCATCTGACGGTGGAGCGCTGATAACCAGCAACGACACCGAGGAAATCACGGAGGTCTCCATGGAAATTGTGGTCAACGCCCGGCACTGCGAAGTGTCCGACCGGTTCCGCAGCCACGTCGAGGAGAAGCTCGCCCGCCTGGAGAAGCACGATCACCGGATCATCCGCATGCAGGTCGAAGTGGAGAAGGAGCGCAACCCCCGTCAGCAGGACCGCAGCGTGCGCGTCGAGCTGACCGCTTTCAGCAAGGGCCCGGTGGTGCGGGCCGAGGCCTGTGCCGTCGACAAGATGGCGGCGCTCGATCTGGCGCTGGACAAGATGGCGTCCCAGATGCGGCGCGCGGCCGACCGTCGCCGTGTGCACCACGGCCGGCACACCCCCGTCTCCGTCGGGCAGGCGCTCGCCGGCAGCGCGAGCGTGCCGACGCAGGCAGCCCCGAGCGAGGACCACGTCATGGAGCACCAGGTGGGCCCGATCGCCGTCCTCGGCGACGGACCCCTCGTCGTCCGCGAGAAGTCGCACCCTGCCAACCCGATGACGCTCGACCAGGCGCTCTACGAGATGGAGCTGGTCGGCCACGACTTCTATCTGTACGTCGACAAGGAGAGCGAACGCCCTGCGGTGGTCTACCGCCGGAAGGGCTACGACTACGGGGTCATCTCGCTCGACCTCGCCTGAGGTGACAGCCGAGGTGCCAGCCGAGGCGTCGGTCGAGCGGATGTGTCGGTGGGGTCTGCCATGATGCAGGGGTGACAGCGATGCAGGGCTCGACCGAACGTGAACCGATCAGGGTGCTGGTCGTCGACGACCAGGAGCTGTTCCGCAGGGGACTGACGATGATCCTGGGCACCGACCCCGCGATCGAGGTCGTGGGCCAGGCAGGCGACGGCGTCGAGGGCACGTCTCTCGCCGCCAGTCTGGCCCCCGACGTCGTGCTCCTCGATGTCCGGATGCCGAAGCGCTCCGGCATCGAGGCATGCGTGGCGATCAAGGAGAGCGTGCCCTCGGCCAAGATCATCATGCTCACCGTGAGCGACGAGGAGGCCGACCTCTACGAGGCGGTGAAGTCCGGTGCCTCCGGCTACCTCCTCAAGGACTCCTCGATCGACGAGGTGACCCAGGCCGTGCGCGTCGTCGCCGACGGGCAGTCGTTGATCAGCCCGTCGATGGCGGTCAAGCTCATCGACGAGTTCAAGCAGATGTCGCGGCCCGACCGCGACCAGGTCTCGCCGCTGCGGCTCACCGAGCGCGAGCTCGAGGTGCTCCGGCTGGTCGCGACGGGCATGAACAACCGCGAGATCGCGCGCCAGCTCTTCATCAGCGAGAACACCGTGAAGAACCACGTGCGCAACATCCTGGAGAAGCTCCAGCTCCACTCGCGGATGGAGGCGGTCATGTATGCCGTCCGCGAGAAGCTGTTGGACATCCCCTGACCGAGGTCAGGCCCATGGAGTCACTCAGTCGAGGCCAGGCTCGGCGGGTAGCGCTGGCGGCTCAAGGGTTCCTCGACGCGCCGCACGCGACGCCGACGCTGCGCACCCTGGAGCGGACGGTGCGCCGCACGGGCGTGCTCCAGATCGACTCGGTCAACGTGCTGCAACGCGCGCACTTCATGCCGCTCTACGCACGCATGGGCCCCTACGACACCGACCTGCTGCGTCGGGCGTCCGCCGAGCGGCCCCGCCGCCTGGTCGAGTACTGGGCGCACGAGGCCGCCTACATGCCGGTCGACCTCTGGCCCCTCATGCGTCACCGCATGGCCCAGGCCCACGACCGCGCGTGGGGCGGGCCGCGCTCGGTCGCCCGGGAGAACCCCCAGCTGCTGCGTGACGTCCTGGCCGACGTCCGGGCGCGTGGTGCACGGTCGGCCCGGCAGATCGAGGCCGACCTCACCGGTGGCGCCGACCGCACGAAGGACCACTGGGGGTGGAACTGGTCGGAGGTGAAGAAGGCGCTCGAGTTCCTCTTCTACGCGGGCGACATCACGGTGGCGGGTCGCAACGGCTCCTTCGAGCGGCTCTACGACGTGCCCGAGCGAGTGCTTCCGCCCTCGGTGCTGGCTGCTCCCACGCCTGCTCCCACAGACGCCCGCCGCGAGCTCGTACGCCGGGCTGCCGCCAGCCACGGCGTCGCCAGCGAGCAGTGCCTGCGTGACTACTACCGGATGGGCGTGGTCGACGCGAAGCGCGCCGTGGCCGAGCTGGTCGAGGCCGGGGACCTGCTGCCGGTGACGGTCGAGGGGTGGCGCCGTCCGGCGTACCTCCACCACGAGGCGCGCCTGCCGCGTCGTGTGGAGGCGCGCACCCTGCTCAGCCCGTTCGACCCGGTGGTGTGGGAGCGGGCGCGCACGGAGGCGCTCTTCGACTTCCGCTACCGCATCGAGATCTATGTTCCGGAGCCCCAGCGGGTCCACGGCTACTACGTGCTGCCGTTCCTGCTCGGCGACGCACTCGTCGCGCGTGTGGACCTCAAGGCCGACCGGTCGACCGGCACCCTCCTCGTGCCGGGCGCGTTCGCCGAGCCGGGCGCCTCGGCTGACGTGGCCGATCACCTCGCGGCCGAGCTGCGCCGGCTGGCCGGCTGGCTCGGACTCGAGCAGATCGCGGTGGGGGAGCGCGGCGACCTGACCGCGGCGCTGCGACCGGCGCTTGCTGCGCGCGTCTGAACATCTCCTGAGCATCCGACGGTGCGGCTCAGGGTCGCTTGCCGCGCGGGTAGCATGACTCGCGGTCTCGACTGATCGGGGCCGTCCGACTCACACGTCTCTCCAGGAGCGCACGCACCGTGGCTGTTCTCGACAAGATCCTCCGCATCGGCGAGGGCAAGATCCTCCGAGAGCTGGAGGCCGTGGCCAAGGCCGTCAACGCCATCGAGGACGACTTCGTCGCGATGTCCGACGACGAGCTGCGTGCCCAGACCCCGGCGCTGCGCGAGCGCCTGGACAAGGGCGAGAGCCTCGACGACCTGATGCCGGAGGCGTTCGCGGTCACGCGCGAGGCCGCCCGACGGGTCCTCGGCCAGCGTCACTTCGACGTGCAGCTCATGGGTGGTGCTGCGCTCCACCTCGGCAACATCGCCGAGATGAAGACCGGTGAGGGCAAGACCCTGACCGCGTCGCTGCCGGCGTACCTCAACGCCCTCGCGGGCGAAGGCGTCCACGTCGTCACCGTCAACGACTACCTGGCGAAGTACCAGTCCGAGATGATGGGCCGCGTCTTCCACTTCCTCGGGATGTCGGTCGGCGTCATCCTGCCGGCGATGTCACCCGCCGAGCGCCGCGAGGCCTACAACTGCGACATCACCTACGGCACCAACAACGAGCTGGGCTTCGACTACCTGCGCGACAACATGGCGACCGACATCGCCGACTGCGTGCAGCGCGGCCACGCCTTCGCCGTCGTCGACGAGGTCGACTCGATCCTCATCGACGAGGCCCGCACCCCGCTCATCATCTCGGGCCCGACCCAGGACGAGCCCCGGTGGTACGGCGAGTTCGCCAAGATCGCGGCCCGCATGACGAAGGACGTCGACTACGAGGTCGACGAGAAGAAGCGCACGATCTCCGTCCTCGAGCCCGGCATCACCAAGGTCGAGGACTGGCTCGGCATCGACAACCTCTACGACACGGTCAACACGCCGCTGATCTCGTTCATGAACAACGCGATCAAGGCGAAGGAGCTCTTCCGCAACGACAAGGAGTACGTCGTCATCAACGGCGAGGTGCTCATCGTCGACGAGCACACCGGCCGCATGCTCGCGGGGCGTCGCTACAACGAGGGTCTCCACCAGGCGATCGAGGCGAAGGAGGGCGTCCAGGTCCGTGAGGAGTACCAGACGCTCGCCACCGTCACCCTGCAGAACTACTTCCGTCTCTACAAGAAGCTCTCCGGCATGACCGGTACGGCGATGACCGAGGCCGGCGAGTTCAACAAGATCTACAACCTCGGCGTCATCCCGATCCGGACCAACAAGCCGATGCTCCGCATCGACCAGGCCGACCTCGTCTACCGCACGGAGGAGGCGAAGTTCGCCGCCGTGGTGGCCGACATCGCCGAGCGCAACAAGCTGGGCCAGCCGGTCCTGGTCGGCACGGTGTCGGTCGAGAAGTCCGAGCACATCTCGCAGCTGCTCAAGAAGAAGGGCGTGCCGCACTCCGTGCTGAACGCCAAGTTCCACGCCGACGAGGCGAAGATCGTCGCGATGGCCGGTCACAAGGGCGCGGTCACGGTCGCCACCAACATGGCTGGTCGAGGCACCGACATCATGCTCGGTGGCTCCGTCGACTTCCTTGCCGACGCCGAGCTGCGCAAGAAGGGCCTCGAGCCCGTCGGCGAGACCGCGGACGCCTACGACGCGGCCTGGCCCGAGACCGTCGAGCGGATCAAGGCGCAGGTCCAGGCCGAGCACGACGAGGTCAAGGAGCTCGGCGGCCTCTACGTCGTCGGCACCGAGCGCCACGAGTCGCGCCGCATCGACAACCAGCTCCGTGGTCGTTCCGGCCGTCAGGGTGACCCGGGCGAGTCGCGCTTCTACCTCTCGCTGCAGGACGAGCTGATGCGGCTCTTCAAGTCTGACTGGGTCGACCGTGTCCTCACCATGCTGAAGGTCCCGGATGACGTCCCGATCGAGAACAAGCGCGTCACGGGCGCCATCGCCAACGCCCAGGGCCAGATCGAGGGCCAGAACTTCGAGTCCCGCAAGAACGTCCTCAAGTACGACGACGTCATGGACCGCCAGCGCAAGGTCATCTACGCGGAGCGCCGCGAGGTGCTCCAGGGCGCTGACCTCGAGTCGTTGATCCGCACGTTCATCGACGACACCGTCTCCGCCTACGTCACGGGTGCGACCGACGGCTACGCCGAGCAGTGGGACCTCGACGCCCTGTGGACCGCTCTCGGGCAGCTCTACCCGATCTCGCTCAAGCACGCGGACGTCGCGGCCCAGGCCGGCGGCCTCGCCGTGATGCAGCCGCAGCAGCTCGTCGACGCGGTCCGTGCCGACGCCCACGCGGCGTACGACGCACGCGAGCAGGAGATCGGCGAGGAGACGATGCGCGAGCTCGAGCGCCGTGTGCTGCTCTCCGTGCTCGACCGCAAGTGGCGCGAGCACCTCTACGAGATGGACTACCTCCGCGAGGGCATCTACCTCCGCGCCTACTCGCAGCGCGATCCGCTGGTGGAGTACCAGCGCGAGGGCTTCGAGATGTTCACCGCGATGATGGAGGGCATGAAGGAGGAGGCCGTCGGCTACCTCTTCAACGTCGAGGTCCAGGTCGAAGAGGCGCCCGCCGACGGCGAGTTCCACTTCCACGCCGACGGCTCGCGCCACGAGGGCCCGATGCACGAGGGTGCCTTCGCTGAGCCGCCGGTCCAGCAGCGGCCGCAGGTGAAGGCCAAGGGCCTTGAGGCGC
Source organism: Nocardioides sp. (assembly GCF_035481145.1). Classification (GTDB taxonomy): domain Bacteria; phylum Actinomycetota; class Actinomycetes; order Propionibacteriales; family Nocardioidaceae; genus Nocardioides. Next base: position 27,198 of record NZ_DATIHB010000054.1, read on the forward strand.
CTCAGGCTCCCCGCAACCTCTCCTACGCCGGTCCGACCGAGGACGGCGAGGTCGCGGTCACCCGCGAGGCAGGCCCCGCTGACCCGTACGAGAACACCGGCCGCAACGACAAGTGCCCGTGTGGCTCGGGGAAGAAGTTCAAGCAGTGCCACGGCGCTCCCGGTGGACCTACCGGACAGACCGCCCGCGTCAACGGCTGAGCACCACGTGACAGAGCCGCCCCACGGGACTCCCGTGGGGCGGCTCTGCTGCTTCTCAGGCGAACTCCAGGGCCGTGCAGACCCACCGACCGCCGTCGTGCTCGAGGCGGGCGGCGATGGCGCGCACGCGTGGGCCGTACTGCACGGTGAAGG
>NZ_DATIHB010000055.1:0-44759 GCF_035481145.1 Nocardioides sp.
AAGCCGCCGTGCGGCATCACGCCGGCGCCGACCACCCGGTCGCCCACGGCGAAACCGCTGACGTCGGGACCGAGCGCGACGATCTCGCCGCAGAGCTCGACGCCCGGGGTGAACGGGAGGTCCGGCTTGACCTGGTAGAGCCCCCGGCACATGAGCGCGTCGGGGAAGTTCGCCGGCGACGCCAGCACGCGTACGACGACCTGCCGCGGCCCCGGCTCGGGGTCGGGCAGCTCGACCAGCTGCATCACCTTCGCGGGCTCGCCGAGCTCGCTGACCTGCCATGCCTTCATCGCACTGCCTCCTCGGCGTCCAGCATCCGCTGGAGCTTGTTCATCCCGCCCAGCCACCGGTCGGTGTCGGTGGCGCGGGCCTGGTAGTACGGACCGGCTTCGGGGTGCGGGAGAATCAGGAACCGGTCGTCCTGCAGCGCCTCCCAGGTGACCTCGGCGACCTCCTCCGGGGTCCGCGCACCGTCAGCGGTGAGCAGTCCGCGCATGGGGCCGCTGTTGGCGAGCATCGCCGTGTCGACTCCCTGCGGGCAGATCGCCTGGACGACGAGGCCCTGGTGGCGGTAGGTGGCCGAGAGCCACTCCGCGAAGGCCACGGCTCCGTGCTTGGTGACCGAGTACGTCGCCGTGCCCAGCGCCGTCAGCAGGCCGGCGGCCGATGCGGTGACGACGAATCGACCGCCGCCCCTCTCGATCCAGCCCGGGACGAGCAGACGGGCGGCGCGCACGTGCGCCATCGTGTTGATCTCCCAGCTGGAGGCCCACTCGGCCTCGCTCGCCTCGAGACCGAGGCCGCGGACGACACCGGCGTTGGCGAACCAGCTGTCGATCTGCCCGAGGTGCTCCTCGGCCGCGGCGACGAGCGCGGCGATGCCGGCCTCCGAGGCGCCGTCACCGGCGATGGCGTGGGCACCGATCTCGGCCGCGGTGGCGGCGAGACGCTCGGCGTCGATGTCGTTGACGACCACGCGCGCTCCACCCGCCACGAGGCGAGCGGCCAGCGCCTTGCCGATGCCACCGGCGGCGCCGGTGACGACGACACCGGTGCCCTCGACCGGCAGCGCGGTCACTCGATGGCTCCGGCGAGCGCGAGGCCGCCGTCGGCGACGACCATCTGGCCGGTGATCCACGCCGCCTCGTCGGAGAGGAGGAAGGCGGCCAGGCTGCCGATGTCCTCCGGCACCCCGAGTCGCTGGAGCGGGTAGCCCGCCGCGACGGAGTCCTCGCGACCGTCGTACAGCTTCTCCGCGAAGCGGGTCTTGACGACCGCGGGGGCGACGGCGTTGACGCGGACGGAGGGGGCCATCTCGACGGCCATCAGCTCGGTCAGCGAGGCGAGCATCGCCTTGCTCGCGCCGTAGAAGCCGATGCCGGGCGCCGGGCGGACGGCCGAGAACGAGGAGACGTTGAGGATCGTGCCACCGTTCTCCTTCATCCATGCGCGCCAGGCCTGCTGCACCCACGAGACGGCCGCGATGCAGTTGACCTCGACGGTCTTGCGCGCGGCGCCCAGGTCGAGGTCGACCAGCGGGCCGTACGCCGGATTGATGCCGGTGTTGTTGACCAGGACGTCGAGGCTTCCGAAGGTCTCGATCGCCTGGCGGACGGTGTCCACCTGGTGCTCGAGGTCGTCGGCCTTGCCGGCGACACCCAGCGCCACGGTCGGCCCTCCGAGCGCCGCGACGGCTTCGTCGAGCGCCTCCTTCTTGCGGGCCGTGATGACGACCCGGGCGCCCTCGGCGACGAGGCGCTCGGCGATGGCCAGGCCGATGCCGCGGCTGGCTCCGGTGACGAGGGCGGTCTTGCCGTCGAATCGCTTGCTCATGTGGTCAACCTCTCAGTTCAGTCGCTCGATGACCATGGCCATGCCCATGCCGCCGCCGACGCACATGGACTCGACACCGAACTGCTTGTCGTGCCACTGCAGGGAGTTGATGAGGGTGGCGGTGATGCGCGCGCCGGTCATGCCGAAGGGGTGGCCGATGGCGATCGCGCCACCGTTGACGTTGAGCTTCTCCAGCGGGATGCCGAGCTGCTGGGCGGAGCCGAGCGACTGGACGGCGAACGCCTCGTTGATCTCGTAGAGGTCGATGTCGTCGATGCCGAGACCGGCCTGCTTGAGCGCGGCAGGGATGGCGGCGACGGGGCCGAGGCCCATGATCTCCGGGGAGAGGCCGGTGACCGCCGTGGAGACGATGCGGGCCAGCGGGGTGAGGCCGAGCTCGCGGGCGCGGACATCCGACATGACCACGAGCGCCGCGGCGCCGTCGTTCAGCGGACAGGCGTTGCCGGCGGTGACCGTGCCGTCGGGGCGGAAGACCGGCTTGAGGCCGGAGAGCGCCTCGTACGTCGTGCCGGGGCGCGGGCCGTCGTCGGAGGAGACGACCGTGCCGTCCGGGAGGGTGACCGGGGCGATCTCGCGGGCCCAGAAGCCCTCCTCGATCCGCTGGACGGCGAGGTTCTGGCTGCGGACGGCGAACTCGTCCTGCTCCTGGCGGCTCATGCCGATGGCCTGCTGGACGTTCTCCGCGGTCTGGCCCATCGCGATGTAGAGGTCGGGCAGGTCCCCGCGCTCACGCGGGTCGGTCCAGGCATCGGCATCACCGCTCGCACGCTTCTCGGTCACCGCCTGGGCGTCGGCGAACCGTGCGTTCTGGCCCTCGGGGTTGTCGGCGAAGCCGTTGGCGAACCGACTGACCGTCTCGACACCCGCGGAGATGTAGGCGCTGCCCTCGCCGGCCCGGATCGCGTGGAACGCCATGCGGGTGGTCTGCAGCGACGAGGAGCAGTAGCGGTTGACGGTCACGCCCGGGAGGTGGTCCATGCCGCCGAGCACAGCCACGGCGCGGCCCAGGTTGTTGCCCGACTCACCGGCCGGCTGGCCGCAGCCCAGGATCAGGTCGGTGATCTCGGAGCGGTCCAGGCCGGGGACCTTCGCGAGCGCGGCTTCGACCATCTGGGCGGTCAGCTCGTCGGGACGCATGTCCTTGAGGGACCCCTTGACTGCGCGGCCGATCGGGGACCGGGCCGTCGAGACGATGACTGCATCGGGCATCTGCTCTCCTCTTCCAGACTAAGCAGTTGCTTAGTAACGTGGGGCCTACTCTGCACCAGTGGCTCCGGACCGTCAACGGTCCGGCAGAATTTCGGAGGAACGATGACGGGGACACCCACGACGCGGCCGGGCGACACCCGCCAGCGCCTCCTCGACGCTGCGGTCACGGCCTTCGCCGAGCGCGGCTTCCACGGCACCAGCACCCGCGACATCGCGGCGGCTGCGGGCATGAGCCCGGCGGCGGTTTACGTGCACTACCGCTCCAAGGAAGAGCTGCTCGACCAGATCGCCCGCACCGGCCACGAACTGACCTTGGCGCTCGTGCGCGATGCGGTCGCAGCGCACGATGCCCCCGCCGACCAGCTCGGGGCCGCCGTCCGCGACTTCGCTGTCCACCATGCCCGCACCCACGCAGGTGCCCGGGTCGTCAACTACGAGCTGGCCGCGCTCAGTCCGGAGAACGCCGGCGCCATCCGTGAGCTCCGTCGGCAGATCAGCGCCGAGCTGCGCTCCTTGGTCGAGCGCGGCATCGCCGACGGCAGCTTCGACTGTCCGGATCCGCGGCTCACCGCAACCGCCCTGCTCTCCCTCGGCATCGACATCGCGCGCTGGTACCGCGACGACCTCAGCCTGGCTCCTGAGGAGCTCGGAGCCGCGTACGCCGCGATGGCCCTGCGCATCGTCGGCGCTTCCGTCGGCTGACCGCTTGCTCAGGGACGCGTGAGACCGTCGAGCAGCAGGGTTGCGAACGAGTGGCCCACCTCGACGGGCGACGAGCGCCCCTCGACCCTCCACCACATCGGAAGGTGATGGACCGAGCCGAAGAAGAAGTCCACGACGAGATCGGCATGGATGTCGTCACGGAAGGCGCCGGATCGCTGGCCTTCGAGGACCATGCCCCGGAAGAGGTCGTGGTAGCGCCGGCGTTCCCGGCGCACCTCCCTCGCCTGGTCGGCACTCAGCTGGTGGAGCGACCGGAAGAAGACCGTCGTGCTGTCGAGGTGCTCGATCGTGGTGACGACCACATCGGCCGCTGCGGCGAACACCCGCTCGGCGACCGGCCCGTCCTGCTGGACGAAGGAGGTCAAGCGCTCCAGCTGCAGGCGCAGCACCCGCGCGTAGATCTCGGCCAGCAGGTCGTCCTTGGAGCCGAAGTAGTGGTACATCGCGCCCTTGGTGACGCCCGCCGCAGCCACGATGTCCTGGACCGAGGTGCTCTCGAAGCCCCTCTCCGCGAAGAGCCGCAGGGCGACCTCGACCAGGCGCTCGGGAACGGTCTGCCCGTTGACGGTCGTCGGCGGGCGACCGAGGCGACGACTGGCTTCTGCGGTCATGGGCGCGGCTCCTGAGTGAGGTCGGCCCACCCTAACCACCGGCTCGGCGGAATCAGGGAACCAACCGAGCAAAGGGGGCTCCGGACGCGTCCGGAGCCCCCTCGCCGTGGTGCGGTTCCGTCACTCGGGGATGCCGTTGGCCGGCGCCTCGACCGGCTCAGCCTCATGCTCCTCCACCGGGTCGTCGCCGTGACCGGTGACATAGACCGGGCTGACGTGGCTGACCTTGAGGTCCTTGATCTGCGTGACGACGGCACCGGTGTAGCCGGAGTGGTCGTCCTCGGAGTAGCCGAACGGCGTCAGTCCCGGCCCCTCGAAGCCACCCTTCTCCATCGCCTCGACGAGAGACTCGCGCGTGAGGTCCTCACCGGCCGCCGCGAGCGCCTGGGTGGCGGTGTACGCGAGCGAGTAGCCGTAGACGAGAGTGCGGTCCAGCGGCATGCCCGGGTTGTACTTCTTGTTGACCTCCTCGAACAGCTTGATGAAGCTGTTCTCCGTGTCGTCGGGCGATGCGAAGTACTCGCTCGAGATCATGCCCTCCAGGAGCGGCTTGGCGTTCTCCTTGAGGTAGGCCTGGAGAGCGCTCGGGTCGCCACCGACGTTGGAGACCACCCACTGTGCCTTGTAGCCCAGCTTGGCTGCGGTGCCCACGGCGAGGGCGGTGAAGCCCGGGATGCTGAAGCTGAAGACCACGTCGCAGCCGGCGGCCTGGAGCTTGCCGATCGCCGGGGCGACGTTGGTGTTGCTGGCCGTGTAGGACTCCTTCGCCTTCAGCCCGTCCTCGCCGAGGATCGCCTCGACTCCCTTCACGCCATCGGCCCCGAGGTCGTCGCCCTGGCCGAACGAGCAGTAGGTCTTGCCAGCCAGCTTCTCCTTGGCGTACGTCGCGAGGATCTTGCCCTCGCGCTCGTAGTCGACCTGCCAGCCGAACGTGTAGGGGTACTTGTCTGGCTGGTTCCACGAGAGGCTGCCCGAGGAGACCATCAGGTCCGGAATCTTGTTCTGCCGGATGAAGTCGAGCACCGCGGTGTGCGTCGGGGTGCCGAGCGCACCGACGAGCGCGAAGACCTTGTCCTGCAGCACGAGCTGGCGGGTCTTGGAAGCCGTGTTCGTCGGGTTGTAGCCGTCGTCCTCGACGACGAGGTCGATCGTGCGTCCGTTGATGCCACCCTGCTCGTTGACGTGCTCGAACCAGGCAGTCATCGCCTTGCTGATCCGGGCGTAGCCGGGAGCCGCCGGCCCGGTGAGCGGCTGGGTGGTGCCCAGCTTGATGCTGTCGTCAGTGACGCCCGGCGCGCTGCCCTCCTTGTCGCCCCCACCGTCGGAGCCACAGCCTGCGGCCATGAGTGCGAGCGCGGCAGCCGCCGCGACTCCCGCCCTGCGACGTCCGCGACCGTTGGTGCGCCGCGTCCCGATGGATCCGTTCATCAGTTGCCTCCTTGCAATTGGGGGGTACGACGGGGCAGGCGGCCGCTGAGCTTGGCCACCGTTCCCTGGATGCCACCGGGGACGGCGAGCATCACGACTATCAGCAACAGGCCGTAGAGGGCGGCCGGTGCGTTCTCGTTGACCTCCAGGTCAGCGAGGAACTTGGAGAGGGCGACCACGATGACGCTGCCCCAGATGGCGCCCCGCAGACTGCCCAGGCCGCCGATGACCACGGCGCCGAGCAGGGTGAGCGAGAGCACCAGACCGAACGAGTGGGGATTCGCGCCCTGCAACGCGAGGCCCAGGCAGCCACCGCCCAGGCCCGCCGAAGCGGAGCTGAGCGCGAACGCCGTGATCTGCTGCCGTGGCACCGAGAGCCCGCACAGCTGGGCGGCGATCTCGTTGTCGCGCACCGCGGCGAAGTGGCGACCGGTGCCTGAGCGCTTGAGGTTGGCGAAGAAGAAGATCATCAGCGCAGCCGCCAGCATCGCGATCAGCGCGACGAGGCGGTCGATGCCCCACGCCATGTCCGCGAGGAACGGCGGCACCTCGGGCACCGGGATCGGGAGGCCCTGCTCTCCGTTGAACGTGTGGTGGAAGTAGGTGACCACTCCGGGCACCGAGACGCCGAGCGCGAGTGTGGCGCCGGCGAGATAGGGGCCTCGCAGGCGGGCCGCTGCGAGGCCGATGACGATGCCGACGGCGGTGGTGACCACGGTCGCAAGCAGCAGACCGACGACGACCATGGGGATGGACGCCATGCCGAAGTCGTCGGCGTACGCCGGCAGGAACTTCGCCATCGTGTAGGCGCCGATCGCCATGAGCGCGGCGTGGCCGAGCGAGATCTGGCCGTTGCCGCCGATCAGCACCGTCAGGCCGAGAGCCACACAGATGTAGGCGCCGAGGGTGCCGACCTGCGTCGCGGTGAAGTCGTCGACGGCGAAGACCAGCGCCACGCTGATGGCCGCGAAGATCGCGGCGTACGCAAGGTGTCGAGCCCAGGAGGCTCCCAGCAGATCCTTCATCAGACCCTCCTCGCCTGCACTGCGCTGAACAGCCCCTGTGGCTTGACCAGCAGAACGACGATCAGCAGCACGAGCGCCGCCGGGTAGAGCAGGTCGGCGCTCAGGTAACCGCTCGTGTAGGACAGGGCCAGGCCGACACCGAGGCCACCGACCACAGCGCCCACCGGGCTGTCGAGGCCACCCACGACAGCGGCGGTGAACCCGAGCACGAAGACGCCCTGCATCACCTGCGGGACCAACTCGGCCGAGGTCGGGATGACCAGCATCGCGGCGACCGCACCGGTCAGGCCGGCCAGCGCCCAGCCCAGTGTCAGCATGCGGGGCACCTTGACGCCCATCAGCCGGGCGGTGTCGGGTGCAAAGGCCGCCGCTCGCATCTGCAGACCGATCGGCGTCCGGGTCATCACGTAACCGAGGACGGCCATCACGGCGAGCACCGACCCGACGACGAAGAGGTCCTGCTGGGAGACCAGCGGCACGTCACCGATGCGCATCTTCCTGTCACTGAACGCGTACTCGATCGAGCGCGTCTTCTCGATCGAGTACAGCCAGCCCAGCACTGCTTCGATCAGGATCAGCAGACCGATGCCGATGATCACCGTGTTGAGGTGCGGCATGTGCTCGCCCGTGCGGAAGACGGTGAGCTGCACCAGCGCACCGAGGACGAGGCCGCTGACGAGTGCGGCGGCGAAACCGAGCCAGAAGGAACCGGTGAGGTCGGTCACCGTCCACGCGACGTACGCCGAGGCCACTGCCTGGGCTCCTTGGGCGAAGTTCAGGATCCGGGTGCTGCGGTAGATGATCACCAGCGCGAGCGCCACCGAGGCGTAGACCGCGCCGAACGCGAACCCGTTCACCGTGAAGAGGATGAAGCGTTCCATGAGTTCCTCCTAGAAGCCCAGGTAGGCGTGCCGGAGCTTGACGTCGGACTGGAGGTCGGCCGCATGCCCGCGCGCCACCACCTTGCCGACGGAGACGACGACGCCTTCGTCAGCGATGCCGAGCGCGCTGCCGACGTTCTGCTCGACGAGAAGAACGGTGAGCCCTGTCTGGTCGCGCAGGTTGCGCAGCAGGCCCATGATCAGCGAGACGATCGGCGGCGCGAGGCCCAGCGACGGCTCGTCGAGGAGCAACAGCCTGGGACGCGCCACCATGGCCCGACCGAGCGCGAGCATCTGCCGCTCGCCGCCGGAGAGCTGGTGGCCGTGCGAGGTGCGGCGCTCCTTGAGCCGGGTGAAGAGGTCGTAGACCTCGTCGATCGCGGTCGCAGTCTCCTTGGCGGCGGAGCCCTTGCGCCACAGCCCCCCGAGGCGGAGGTTCTCCTCGACGGTCAGCTCCTGGATGACCCCGCCGCCTTCCGGCACGGCCGCGAAACCGCGGTGGATCAGGCTCTCGACCGGTACGCCGACGATCTCCTCGCCGTCGAAGGTCACCGTGCCCCCGGTCGGACGGACGAGGCCGGACAGCGCCTTGAGCAGCGTCGACTTGCCGGCACCATTCGCGCCCAGCACTGCGGTGATGGTGCCTTCGGCGACGTCGAGGGAGACGTCATGGAGAACCTGGAGGCGGCCATAGCCGGCCTGCAGTCCGTTGACTTCGAGCAGCGCGGTCACTGACCGACCTCCTCGTTCAGTGCGGCGGCTTCCGCAGCGATGTCGGACGTTGCGGACGGCGCCGCACCCAGGTACGCCGCGGCGACCGCGGGGTCGGCCTGCACTTCGGTGGGCGTGCCCTGGGCGACGCACTTGCCGAAGTCGAGGACGACGACCTTGTCGCAGACCTTCATCACCAGGTCCATGTGGTGCTCCACGAGCATCACCGAGCACGGGGTGTCCCACTCCCGGGGCAGCGCCTTGATCAGGTCGGCCAGGGGCCCGAGGTCTTCGGCGCCGAGGCCGCCGGCCGGCTCGTCGAGCATGAGGAGGCGCGGTCGGCTGATCAGGGCGCGTGCCAGGGCAACGCGCTTCTGCACCGGATAGGCCAGGGTCGCGGCCACGCGCCCGGAGACGTGGGCGACGCCGAGTCGCTCGAGCCACTCCAGTGCCTCTGCCCGGAGCCGGGCCTCGTCACGATCGCTGCGGGGCAGACCGAACAGCGAGCTGGTCAACCCTGCCTTGCGCGTGATGGCCGCACCGACCATGACGTTCTCGAGCGCGGTCAGGTGGCTGAAGAGGCCGACCCCCTGGAGCGTGCGGGTCACGCCCTGTCGCACCAGCCGGTCCGGCCTCGGCTGGAAGGGCTTGCCCTCCCACATCAGCGATCCGTTGGTCGGCTTGACGAAGCCGCTGATCACGTTGAACAGCGTGGTCTTGCCGGCACCGTTCGGACCGATCACCCCGGTGACCGTCGCCTCCGGGACCTCGAAGGACACGCTCTCCAGTGCCACCAGGCCACCGAACCGGACGCCGATGTCGTTGACGACGAGGCCGCTCATGACTCGACCCCCACGGGCTTCTCGATCGCGCGCTTCAGGATCTTCCCGGTGGCTCCCTTGGGCAGGTCGTCGAGGAACCACACCACCCGCGGGTACTTGTACGGCGCGACCCGCTCCTTGACCCAGTCGCGGATCTGGTCCGGGCTGGTGTCGCTGCCGGGCACGAGCGAGACGGCCGCTCCGACCTCCTCACCGTGGGTGACGTGGGGCAGGCCGACGACCGCTGCCTCACGCACGGCCGGGTGCTCGTAGAGGACCTCCTCGATCTCGCGCGGGTAGACGTTGAAGCCGCCGCGGATGATCAGCTCCTTCTTGCGGTCGACGACGTAGTAGAAGCCGTCCTCGTCGACGGTGCCGATGTCGCCGCTCTTGAACCAGCCGTCGGCGTCGATCGCCTCCGCGGTCGCCTCGGGCCGGTTCCAGTAGCCCTTCATGACGTTGTGGCCGCGGATCCAGATCTCACCGGGCTCGCCGACCGGGACATCCGTCCCGTCGTCGCCGACGATCCGGAACTCGACGCCGGGGATGGGAGTGCCGATCGAGCCGACGCGGGCGTTGTCGACGCGGTTGAAGCTGGCGACGGGAGAGGTCTCGGAGAGCCCGTAGCCCTCGAGGACCTTGGCGCCGAACTTCTCCTCGAACGCCCGCAGCACTTCGCCCGGGAGCGCGGCACCACCGGAGGAGCAGAGCCGCAGCTGGGCGACCGCGTCCGGATGGGCCTCGGGGACACCTGCGAGCGCGGTGTACATCGTCGGGACGCCCATGAAGATCGTCACCTTGTCGCGCGCCATCGTCTCGAGTACGAGCGTCGGCTCGAAGCGCGGGATCAGCGTCAGCATCGCTCCCGCCGCGACGCCCGAGTTGAGGGCGCAGGTGAGTCCGAAGACGTGGAAGAGCGGGAGGCAGCCCATGATCACGTCGCCGGGGCCGATCGTCATCAGCTCCTCGCTGCAGACGCGGACATTGCGGTCCAGGCCGCCGTGCGTGAGCTCGGCACCCTTCGGGGTGCCCGTCGTGCCCGAGGTGTAGAGGACGACGGCGGTGTCGGAGCCCTCCTTGGCGGCGCCGGTCGCGATCGGCTCGTCGGCCACCAGGCTCGTGAGCAGGTCCGCGGGCACCACCTCGACGCGGCAGCCGTTGGCCGCTTCCGCGGTGTCCTCCTCAGCGATCACCGGGTGCGCCCAGAGCAACACCATCTCGGAGTCACGGGTGTAGTGCGCGACCTCGCGACCCTTGAGCAGCGGGTTCATCGGTACGACGATCGCGCCCAGCCGCAGGGCGCCGTAGAAGAGCACGGGGAACTCGAGGACGTTGGGCAGCATCAGCCCGACCCGGTCGCCCTCGCGGATTCCCATGCTCGCCATCCGCGACGCAGCCCGGCTGGCGAGGTCGTCGAACTCGGCGTACGTCAGGGTGCAGTCGCCCAGGCGCAGGGCCGGCTGGTCGGGATGCTTCGCCGCGGTGACGGCAAGGTTCTCTGCCAGGTTGGTCATGTCGCTCCTCCGGAGACGGTGCGGACGGTCAGGGGTGGGTCGGTCAGGGGTGGGTCGGTCAGGTGCTGAGGATTCCGCCGTCGACCGGCAGGGTGATGCCCGTGCAGTAGCCGCCGGCGTCGCTGGCGAGGAAGAGCAGTGCCGCCGCGAGCTCGTCGTGGTTGCCGAGCCGCCCGGTCAGGGTGCGGGGCAGGACCGTGCGCTCGACGTAGTCGTCCTCGAAGACGTCGGTCATCTCCGAGGCGAAGTAGCCCGGTGCGATGGCGTTGACGCGGATCCCCTTGCGCGGGGTCCACTGCTGCGCGAGGTCGCGCGTCAGGCCGATGACGCCGGCCTTGCTCGCCGCGTATGCCGCCTGCGGCAGGCCCATGGTGGTGAGGCCGAGGACGCTGCTGATGTTGATGATCGAACTGCCCGGCTGCATCACCCGGCCGCAGGCCTGGGCCATCCAGTAGCACGCGTTGAGGTTCAAGTCGATTACCGAGCGGAACTGCTCCGGCGTCTCCCGCGTCGCGGGTACGGCGGTGCCGACGCCGGCGTTGTTGACCAGGACGTCGACGCGGCCGAAGGCCTCCATCGCACCGTCGACGAGGGCCTGGCAGTCCTCGGGGCGGGTGACGTCGGTGCGCACGGCGACGGCGCGGCGTCCGAGCGCCTCGACCTTCGCGACGGTGTCGGCGAGCTTCTCGGTGCGCCGGGCACCCAGCGCGACGTCGGCGCCCGCCTCGGCCAGCGCGACCGCGAAGCTCACGCCGAGCCCGCTGGACCCACCGGTGACGACCGCGACCCGGCCGTCCAGACGGAAGTGGTCGAGGACAGCCATTTCAGCGCCCTCCCTTCCGGAGGGCGCCGGTGGTCAGTCGCGGAGCAGCGCTCCCACGATCTGCCGCACCTTCGCTGGGTCGGGCAGCTCCCCGGCCACGACGTCCGCGTAGATGAAGGTCTCCGTGATCCGGGTGACGACGTACGCCAGGTCGTGCACGGCCAGCGGCGGCGTGAGCGCCCCGGACTCGACCTCCGCGCGCAGGAGACCCTCGATGAGGCCGACCAGGCGCGCCTGGAACCAGCTCGCCTTCGTCGTGAGGAGGCGCAGCGAACGCTCCGGCTCCCGCTGGACGAAGTCCATGAAGAAGGGCGACTCGACGGTGAGCGCGGCGAAATGGCTCATGACCTCCGCCACCCGCGCACCGCCCGACTGCGAGGACGTCGCCTCGAGGGCACGCTGGTAGGTCGGCAGCGTGGTCGACCAGACGATCTCCACCAGCAGCTCGTCGCGGGAGCCCACCCACCGGAAGAGCGTCGCCCGGCTGACTCCCAGGTCGCTCGCGATCTCCTGCATCTCGAGGCGCTCGCCCGCCATGAAGCGCCGGCGCGCCAGCTTGAAGGCCGCGAGCGCGTCGGGTCGATGCTCGCCGTCCGCGAGCATCCTCGCCAAGGGCGTCTGGCTCATGACACTCCTTCCTGCTCCCGAGGCGGCACGCCGGGGCGGACACGCGTCGGTCCCCCGAGAACAGCCACGACGGGTCGGCGGGCTGAGCGGCCCCGATCCTAGGACCGGGGAACGCAGCGGCCGACCATCGTCGGATGTGTGACGTGCCTCTCATGGGGAGGACCGTAGTGGTCCACGTCACCTCAATGCAACACTCTTGCGAATGTTTCATCGGTGGTGCTAAACCTGCTGATGTCTCACACCTGTTTCCCGGGCGACTCGCCCGGACGGAAAGGATCGCCATGCGCCGCACCGTCTACGACGAGGACCACGAGTCCTTCCGCCAGACCCTCCGGGCCTTCATCGAGGCCGAGGTCGTGCCCCACTACGACGAGTGGTTCGACGCCGGCATCGTGCCCCGTGAGCTCTACGGCAAGCTCGCCGAGCTCGGCCTCTTCGGCATCGAGGTCCCCGAGGAGTACGGCGGCGCCGGGATCGACAGCCACAAGTTCACCGCGATCCAGTACGAAGAGACCTCGCGCGCGGGTGTCTCGTTCGGCGGCTCCGGCGTGCACGTCCTGCTCGCCCTCCCCTACCTGAAGATGCTGGCCACCGAGGAGCAGAAGAAGCGCTACTTCCCGAACTTCGTCTCCGGCGAGGAGATGTGGGCGCTCGCGATGACCGAGCCCGGTGCCGGCTCGGACGTCGCCGGCATGCGCACCACCGCGAAGCGCGACGGCGACCACTACGTGCTCAACGGCGCGAAGACCTTCATCACCGGCGGCGTCCACGCCGACCGCGTCATCGTCTGCGCCCGCACCAGCCCGCCGCAGGAGAACGACCGCCGCTTCGGCATCTCCCTCTTCGCGGTCAACACCCACTCCGAGGGCTACACGGTCGGCCGCAAGCTCGACAAGCTCGGCCTACGCACCTCCGACACCGCCGAGCTCTCGTTCGAGGACGTCCGGGTCCCGGTCGAGGACCTCCTCGGCGAGGAGAACCAGGGCTTCTCCTACCTCGGCCGCAACCTGCCGTCGGAGCGCTGGGGCATCGCGCACGGCGCCTACGCGCAGGCCGCGGCGGCGATCCGCTTCGCCCAGGAATACGTCCAGCAGCGCACGATCTTCGGCAAGACCGTCGCGTCCTTCCAGAACACCAAGTTCGAGCTGGCCGCCTGCAAGGCCGAGGTCGACGCCGCCCAGGCGGTCGCCGACCGTGCCCTCGAGGCGCTCGACGCCGGCGAGCTGACGCCGGCCGAGGCCGCGTCGGCCAAGGTCTTCTGCACCGAGGTCGCACACCGCGTCATCGACCGCTGTCTCCAGCTCCACGGCGGCTACGGCTTCATCAACGAGTACCCCATCGCCCGGCTCTACGCCGACAACCGGGTCAACCGGATCTACGGCGGAACCACCGAGGTGATGAAGACGATCATCGCCAAGGACATGGGTCTGTGACCTCCGGTCCCGTCGGGACGCCGTTCGACACGCTCTACGTGCTCGGGATCCGCTCACGGCGGATCCTGGAGGTCGACGTGGAGACGGGTGCCGTCAGCACGTTCGTCGACCACACGGGTCCGGCTCCCGACGGGGTCGTCGTGTCCGACCGCGTCTACTGGACGACGATGGGCAAGCCGACCGTCGTCGACCAGGCGCTCCTCGACGCAGGCGACCGTGAGCGGTCGCTCGACTACACCGCGCGCAACGGCGGGGTCCACGCCGTCGACCTCTCCAGCGGCGAGACCGTCGACGTCGTGCCCGCCGGCGGGATCACCACGGGCAAGCAGCTGGCGCTGGCCGGCGAGTGGCTCTACTGGGGCGACCGCGAGGGGATGAAGGTGAGCCGCGTGCGCACCGACGGCACCGGCATGTCCGACCTGGTCGTCAACGACGGCAGCGGCGGCGTCGCCGACTGGTGCGTCGGCGTCGCGGTCGAGGGCGACCACCTCTACTGGACCCAGAAGGGGCCGAGTGACGGCGATGCGGGGCGCATCCTGCGCACCCGGATCAGCGCCGCTCCGGACGGTGAGCACGAGGTGCTCTGGGACGACCTGCCCGAGCCGATCGACCTCGAGGTCCATGACGGCTACCTCTACTGGACCGACCGCGGCGCTCCCCCGGCCGGGAACACCCTCAACCGCGCTCCCCTCCCCGCCCCGGGAGACGCCGGGGCCGACCCCGAGGTTCTCGCCGGCGGCTTTGGCGAGGCAATCGGCCTCGCCGTCGACAAGGCGGCCGGCCTCGCCTACGTCACCGACCTCGCGGGCACGATCCGCGTCGTTCCACTGCCCGGCTCGTCAGCGGCGGAGCGCGTCTTGGCCGACCTCGGCGAACCCCTGACCGGCCTCGCCGGCACCCGGAAGGACCTGCCTGCATGACCATCGTGACCGACCGCCCGATTGCGGTCATCGGTGCCGGCACGCTCGGCCGCCGCATCGCCCTGATGTTCGCGACCGGCGGCGGTGTCGTCCGGGTCTGCGACCTGGATGCCGGCCAGCGCGCTGCCGCGGCGGCGTACGTCGAGCGGGAGCTGCCGGCGGTCCTCGCCTCCGTCCCGGGGAGCTCGGCTGCCGAGGTGGAGCTCACCGACGACCTGGCTGCAGCGGTCGCGGGCGCGTGGCTCGTCGTCGAGTCGCTGCCCGAGCGGCTGGACGTCAAGATCCCGGTCTTCGCTCAGCTCGACCAGCTCGCCCCGGCCGACGCGATCCTGGCGACCAACTCCTCGTCGTACCCCTCGAGCGAGGTCATCGCCGAGGTCACGCGGCCGGAGCGTGTGGTCAACCTCCACTTCTTCATGCCGCCGGGCGCCCGCGCCTGCGAGCTGATGTCGTGCGGCAGGACCGACCCCGAGGTCATCGAGCGGCTCCGCGGCGCCCTGCCCCGGTTCGGCCTGTCGCCCTACGTCGCGCAGGTCGAGTCACGCGGGTTCATCTACAACCGGATCTGGGCCGCCATCAAGCGCGAGGCGCTGATGGTGGTCGCCGAGGGGGTCGCGACGCCCGCGGACGTCGACGCCCTCTACGTCGAGGTCACCGGCCAGAAGGACGGCCCGTTCCGGAAGATGGACCGGGTCGGACTCGACGTCGTGCTCGACATCGAGGAGAACTACGCAGCCCATCGCGACGGTGTCCCCGAGAGCCCGCGCGAGCTGCTGCGGAGCTACCTGGCCGAGGGCCGGCTCGGAATGAAGACGGGTCGCGGCTTCTACGACTACGGAGGTCAGGCATGACCAAGCCCCTGTTCGCCGGCCTGAAGGTCATCGACTGCGGCAGCTACATCGCGGCGCCGGCGTCGACGACGCTGCTCGCCGACCTCGGCGCCGACGTCGTCAAGATCGAGCCGCCCGGCTCCGGCGACCCCTACCGCCAGCTGCCGAAGATCCCGGGCAACCCGGTCAGCGAGCACGACTACGCCTGGATCCAGGACAACCGCAGCAAGCGCGGCCTGGCGCTCGACCTGGGCACCCCGGAGGGCCAGCAGGTGCTCCACGAGCTCGTGGCCACGGCCGACGTGTTCGTCACCAACTACCCGCTGCGGGTCCGCGAGAAGCTGCGGATCGACCACGCCACCCTCGCCGCCCTCAACGAACGGCTCGTCTACGCCTCCTTCACCGGCTACGGCGAACGTGGCGCCGAGGCGGCGAAGCCGGGCTTCGACGCCACGTCGTACTGGGCGCGCTCGGGGATGATGGACCAGGTCCGCAACTCGTACGCCGCGACCCCGGCGCGCGCGGTCGTCGGCCAGGGCGACCACCCCTCGGCGATGACGCTCTACGCCGCCATCGTGACCGCGCTCTACCAGCGCGAGCTGACCGGGCGCGGGACGCTGGTCTCCTCCTCGCTCCACGCCAACGGCCTGTGGGCCAACTCCTACCTCGCGAGCGCGTCGCTGTGCGGCGCGGAGTTCATCCCGCGACCGGCGCGTGAGGAGCTCTTCAACGCGCTGAGCTGCCACTACCAGGCGGCGGACGGCACCTGGCTGCTGCTGACCATCCTCAACGAGGACCGGCACTGGCCGGTGCTCGTCCGGTGCCTCGAGCGCGAGGACCTGCTCGCCGACGAGCGGTTCCTGACCCGGGCGGACCGGTTGCGCAACGCCCACGCGCTGATCGCGGCGCTCGACGAGGCCTTCGGCACGCGCCAGCGCGCGCACTGGGAGAAGGTGCTCGCCGAGAACGGCATCGTCTTCGACATCATCGCCACGCCCGCCGACATCGCCGACGACGAGCAGATGCTCGCCAACGAGCTCGCGCTCTCCTTCGCTGAGGACGACCGCGTCGGCGCCGTGGCCGCTCCGTTCCGGGTGGCCGACGCTGCGCCGGTGCCGCCCCGGATGCCGCCGGCGATCGGCCAGCACAGCGACGAGGTGCTGGCTGGGCTGGGCTACGACGCCGACCGGATCGCAGCACTGCGGGAGGCAGGCGTCATCGCCTGACGACGGCGCGCGCGAGGGCTCAGGCTGCGTGACGCCCGGCGTGGCGGCCGAGGAGGCGGCGTACGGCCTCGCGGGTCAGGCGTCGGGGCGCAGGTGCTGGAACGCCTCGAGGTTCTTCGTCGACTCCCCGTGCGAGAGACGCCACTCCCACTCCTTGCGGATCGACGTGGCGAAGCCGAGGTCGAGGAGCGTGTTGAAGGAGTTGTCGGCGACGTTGAGCACGGTGCCGAGGATCCGGTCGAGGTCCTCGGTCGTCACGCTGCTCAGCGGCAGGCGCGCGTCGAGGTAGATGTCGCCGTCCTTGTCGACGGCGAACGCGACGGCGTACAGGCGAAGGTTCTTCTCCAGCAGCCAGCGGTAGACGCCGACATGGTTCTCGTCGGGATTGCGGCAGACGAAGGCGTGAATGCCGAGCGCGTGCGGGCCGAGGTCGAGGCGGACCGGCGTCTGCAGCTTCTTCTCGCCGGGCAGCGCGAAGGAGAGCTGTCCGGGGACCTTCTCGTCGTAGTCCAGGCCGCTGTCGTCGAGCCAGGCCCGCACGACGGCTGCGGCCTCCTCGGGGATCTGGTTCGCCAGCCCGGCGAAGTCATCCACCGGCTCGGCGGGCAGGTCAGCGGGCAGATCGTTCGGCAGGTTCTCGGGCAGGTCCGCAGATGACGTCATCCGACAGCCAGCTCCTCACGCATCAGGCGGGCCGCCTGCTCGTAGACCTCGAGCGTGCGGTCCGCGGTGTGTTCCCACGAGAAGTGTCGCGCCTGCTCACGCGCACCGATCGCGAGGTTCAGCTCGAGGACAGGATCCTCGATGATCCGGCGCAGGGCTCCTGCCCAGTCGCGCGGCTCGTGGGTGGCCACGAGGAGGCCCGAGTGCCCCTGCCGTACGACGGTCGGGAGCCCGCCGACGTCGGCGGCGACGACCGGGGTCCCCGTCGCCTGGGCCTCGACCGCGACGAGCCCGAAGGACTCGTTGTAGGACGGCACGGCGACGAGGGTCGCGGCGGCCATCCACAGGGCCAGGTCTGGCTGGCTGACCGGCGGCACGAACCGCACCACGTCGTCGATGCGGAGGTCGCGCGCGAGGTCGGCGAGGGCGGTGGGATGCTCCAGGCCAGAGCCCGACGGACCACCGACGACGGGCACGACGAGCCGGGAACGCAAGTCGGGCGACTCGGCGAGAAGGACCGCGACGGCACGCAGCAGCACGTCGGGGGCCTTCAGCGGCTGGATCCGGCCTGCGAAGAGCAGCACGTGCGCGTCGACCGGCAGACCGAGGGCTTCGCGCGCAGCGGCCTTCTCGACAGGGCGGAAGCGATGGAGATCGACACCGGGGTGCACGACCTCGACGCGGCCCGGCTCGGCGTCGTACAGGTTGATCAGCTGCTTGGCCTCGATGTCGGTGTTGGCGATCAGCACGTCGGCGGTCTCGACCACCTGCTCCTCACCGATGACGCGCGCGGCCGGCTCGGGGGTGTCGCCCTCGGCGAGCGACTCGTTCTTGACCTTCGCCATCGTGTGCATCGAGTGCACCAGCGGCACGCCCCAGCGGTCGCGGGCGAGCGCCCCCACCTGGCCGGAGAGCCAGTAGTGGGAGTGGATGGCGGCGTAGAGACCGGGGCGCGCGGAGGCCTCGACGCGGAGGACCTCGCGAGCGAAGGTGCACATCTGGCCGGGGAGCTCGGTCTTGCCGAGTCCCTCGAACGGGCCGGCGTGGATGTTGCGAACCAGGATCCGCTCACCGACCTCGACGACCTGCGGGGCCCGGCTCGAGGTGGCGCGCGTGAAGATGTCGACGCCGATGCCCCGCTCGGCGAGGCGCCGGGAGAGCTCGAGGACGTAGACGTTCATGCCGCCCGCATCACCCGTGCCGGGCTGGTCCAGGGGGGAGGTGTGCATGCTGACCATCGCGATGCGGGTCATGCGTCCTCCTTCAGCCGTCAGCGCGCCCGGGTCCGAGGTGCCAGGGCTCCAGCGGCGACAACCACGTACCCCCTGCGCGCATTCCCCACGCGACCACGACTCCCACCTCGTGTGACCACAACTCCCCCTTCGGCGCCGAGGTGGGGCTTGTGGCGCGCCGAGGTGGGGCTTGTGGCGCGCCGAGGTGGGGCTTGTGGTCAGGCGAAGACGATGGTGCGGACGCCGACCATGAGCACCCGGTCCTCGGCGTGCCGGGCGACCGCACGCGAGAGCACCAGCCGCTCGACGTCGCGGCCATGGGCGACGAGCTGCTCGGCGGTCCAGGCGTGGTCGACGCGGGTCACGTCCTGCTCGATGATCGGCCCCTCGTCGAGGTCCGCGGTGACGTAGTGCGCGGTCGCGCCGATCAGCTTCACGCCACGCGCGTGGGCCTGATGGTAAGGCCGGGCACCCTTGAAGCCGGGCAGGAAGGAGTGGTGGATGTTGATGATCCGGCCCGACAGCTGCGCGCACAACGCGTCGGAGAGCACCTGCATGTAGCGGGCCAGCACCACGAAGTCGACGTCGTGCTCCTCGACCAGCTCGAGCAGCCGCGCCTCGGCATCCGGCTTGTTCGAGGGCGTCACCGGCACGTGCACGAACGGGATGCCATGGCGCTCCGCGATCGGCTGCAGGTCCGTGTGATTGGAGACGATCACCGGGATGTCGACCGGAAGCTCGCCGTTCTCCCAGCGGTAGAGCAGGTCGAGCAGGCAGTGGTCGGCCTTGCTCACCATCAGCAGCACCCGCCGCCGCTGCGCCGCGGGCCGCAGCGTGATCGTCACGTCGTACGCCGCGAGCGCCTCGTCGACGATGCTCCGCACCGCACCGACGTCCGCCAGGGGACTGTCGAACTCCGTGCGCATGATGAACGTGCCGGTGTCGGGGTCGGAGTACTGCTTGTTGTCGACGATGTTGCCCTGCGCCTGCACCACGCCCTCGGCGAAGGCGCGGATGATGCCGGGCTGGTCGGAGCAGCGAAGGGTGAGCACGTAGCGGTCCATGGCGGACCCCATCATGCTGTACGCCGCTTGAATGCCGCCTCCGCGCGACCCCAGGCCTGCCACGCGAGGACGCCCGCGGCGAGCGAAAGGACAGTGGCGAGCAGCGGGATCCGGTGCTCGAGGTGGGGGTAGACCTCCCAGTGGACGAGGTAGATCCACATGGACGCCGACGCGAGCACGCCGGCCGTCCGCGCCACCCGGTCGGGCACCTGCACCTGCCGCACCCAGGTCAGCGCGACGATGCCGAGGACGATGTAGGCCTCGCGCCCGGGCTCGCCGAGGAAGAAGCCGACGGTGCCGACCGCCGCGAGTGCGGTCAACAGGAGCCTTTGGCCGACCGTGGTCGCACCTGCAGCCGCCCAGCCGAGCGCGAAGAGCCAGAAGACCGTGTGCGGCTCGTGGAGGAAGTCGCCACCCCCGATGCCCATCGGGCCGACTGACAGGCTGCGCTCGACGACGTCGAAGCCCCCCTCCTCCGCGTCGTACGCCGTGGTGCGCAGCGCGAACCGCGGCAGCAGGCCGGCAACAGCGAGGCCAAGAGGAAGCGCGAACGGGTGTCGTCGGGCCACCCGCGAGACCGCGGGCACCGCGAGCACGAGCGTGGCGACCGCGGTGAGGACGACCGCCACCTCGATGAACCAGTAGCGCCACATCGGGTTCTCCCACTCCCCTGGCCCGGTGAGCCAGTTGAGCAGGAAGATCTGCTTCCAGGTGACGCCCTGGTGGTAGGTCGCGACGACGCCGATGACGAGCATGGCCGGCAGCACGATCCTGGCCAGGCTGCGTGCAACGGCGCGCGTGCGCTCGACCCGCGGAAGGGCCGCGTGGAAGCGCGCGAAGTTGAAGCCGAGCACGGCGAAGAGGGTGTGCGCGCCGCCGAGCAGCACGAAGAGGTTGGCGTGGGTGCCGACGATGCTGACGATCGCGAGGGCCCGCAGCAGCACGCTGGTCTCGACCGTACGGCGCGCCCCGAGCAGGCGCGCCAGCCCCCGGGGCGGCGCAGCCCGGCGCAGACGCGTGGCGTGCGGCAGCGCCGCGCCGGCGAGGTCGGCCGCGGTGCGGGCGGTCCAGTCGGCAGGCAGCGTGCCGAGCAGCTGCTCGAGCCGGAGCGACGCCTCGACGTACGAGAGCGAGTCGCCGCCGAGGGCGCGGAAGGAGTGGTCGGGGGTGGCCGCCTTGCCGAGCAGCTCACCGAAGATCGCGGCGACGTGGCGGCCGCTGACGCTGCGAGGCACTTCGCGCGTCGCGGTGGCGGCACCCGAGGCGGCGACCGTGCGGTAGTCGACCTTGCCGTTGGGCAGCCGCGGGAGGTCGGCGGGCGTGACGACGCGGACGCCTGCGGCCGGCAGGCCGGTCACCTCGCGCACCGCCGCGCGCACCGCCGTGGTGTCGACGGCTGCGGCCCCGGCGGCGACCGCGACGACGAGGGCGTCTCCGCCGTCGGCAACGGCTGCGACGATCCCGTCGGCAAGGAGGGAGCGCTCGACCCGGTCGAGGTCGACGCGGAGGCCGAAGACCTTCGCGATCCGCGAGCAGCGACCGACCACCTCGAAGAGGCCGTCGTCGCGCTGCCGGCCCAGGTCGCCCGTGCGCAGTTCGTGGACCGTGCGGCCCAGCGCCAGCTCCTCGGGCGTCGTGGCGTAGCCGAGCATGACGTTGTCACCGCGGTAGACGAGCTCGCCGATCTCCGGATCGCTCTCCAGATCGGGCCGCGGCTCGACGGTGAGGGAGCCGCCCGGGATCGGGATGCCGATCGTCTCGGCGGCGGTCTCGGCGAGGTGCGGAGGCAGCCAGGCCATGCGCGCGGTGGCCTCGGTCGCGCCGTACATGACGACGAGGTCCCAGCCGTTGGCCGCTCCGCGCGCTGCGTGGCGGCGTACGGCGTCGGGAGCGAGCTTGCCACCGGCCTGGGTCAGGTAGCGCAGCGTCGGCAGCTCCGCGCCGGTGAACCCGAGCGCGTCGAGCATCTCGAAGGTGTGCGGTACGCCGGGGAACGTCGTCACCCCGGTGGCGCGCGCCTCCTCCCAGAACGCCGGTTCGGTCACGCTGCGACCGGTCAGGTGGACGGTGGCCCCCGCGACGAGGTGACTGTGCACGACGCTCAGTCCGTAGCAGTAGTGGATCGGGAGGGTGGTCGCGGCGACGTCGGTGTCGCGGATGCCCAGGTAGTCGGCGATCGCGCGGGCGTTGGCGAGCAGGTTGGTGTGGCTGAGTCGGACCAGCTTGGGGCTGCCGGTGCTGCCGCTCGTCGAGAGCAGCAGCGCGAGGTCCGGGTGGAGGTCGTGCGCGCTGGTGTCGCGCAGCGTGTGCAGGCGGCCGTCCCAGACCACGTCCGGGTCGTACGCCGCGGCGAGGGCGTCGCGCGCGGCGCCCGGGCCGGTGAGGAGCACGGGGCTGCCGGCCGCGACCGAGCCGAGCCAGGCGACGAGCGTGTCGGTGTCGTTGCGGCCCTCGAGGAGCACCAGGCGGCGGACCGGGCCGAGGGTGGCGGCGAAGGTGGCGACCCGGCCGGCCAGGTCGGCGTACGTGATGCCGTCGTCGGCTCCCTCTCCGCGCAACGCGACGCGCTCGCCGTGGGCGGCGAGCATGCGCACGAGCGGTGCGACGCGGCGTTCACCGGCCGACCGCTCGAGGGGATGGACGACGGACATGTCCGAATTCTAGAAGGCAAGGCTTACCAAAGTCGCCGCGATCTGCGTCACGCGCAAGTGGGAGGAAGGCGACAGATCTCCTTACACTTCGCGCACCGACGAAGGAGAACCGTGCGCCGCCTCATCATCACCTTGTGCCTGCTGCTGGCGGGGGCGGGCTTCTCCCTCCCCCTGCCTGCCTCCGCGGCCTCGACCTCGGTCACGACGGTGGCGATGTGGGGCGAGCCTGACACCTGGACCGGCGGCGCCAGCTTCTTCTGGCGGGGCGACCTCGGGCAGGTGCAGTCCCGGATCGCGGGCGAGGAGATCCAGGTCTGGACGGAGCCACGCGACGCTGAGCACGCGTTCGCCCTGATCCTCCAGCCCCAGGCCGGCACCACCTTCGTCCCCGGCGACTACAGCGCCGCGGAGGACCCGCTGGTGACGACGCGCGCCCGCGTCAGCCTCAGCCTCGGCAGCAGCGGCTGCCACGAGCAGCGCATGCGCTTCCGGATCCACCTGATCGACACGGCCGCGGGCCGCCTCCACCTGACCTGGCAGCACAGGTGCGGCATCTGGAACGCCTGGACGACCGGCGAGATCCGCGTCGGCATCCCCGGCGACAGCGACCTCCTCACCTCCGCCAAGCGGCTCACCTTCCGCGACACCCATCCAGGGCTGTCGACGCACACGCACCGGGTCCGCGTCGCGAACACGAGCGAGCGCACCGTTCACCTCACCGGTGCCTCCGTCAGCGGCAGCGGCTTCCGTCTGGTCTCCAGCAGCTGCGGCACGCTGGCGGCGGGCACCAGCTGCTCCGTCGGTGTTGCGTTCCGACCGACGGCGCCAGGCGCACACACCGGCCGGCTGACGCTGGCCGCGGACACCGCAGCCGGCACGCACACGGTCTCCCTCACCGGCATCGGGATCGCCGGACTGACCCGTTGGAGCACACGGAGCCAGCCCGACAGCTCACTCGGCCGCGGACTCGACGAGACATACCGGCCGCCCGCGATGTTCACGACCGACGGAGAGCCGGGAGGAGTCCGCGTCGACATCGACCGCGAGGTGGGTGTCGACCTCACCGCACCCGTCGGCCAGACGCTCGCCGCCGGCACGACGTACCGCCTCGCGCAGCGCTTCGCCGACGAGACGCATGCCGGTCTCGACATGTCCGCACACAGCCGCGGATGCAACACCTCGACCGGCGAGTTCACCGTCCACGAGATCGCCTTCGACGGCTGGGGCGACCTCGCGCGGCTGAGCGCCTCGTGGAAGGGGCGCTGCACCGAGGACTCGGGGTGGCTCTACGGCACGGTTGCCTGGCACGCCTCGGTCGCACCCCCTCCCCTGCCGCCCCGGCTCACGGTCGGCACCGACGCCACGACGTACACCCACAACGCGGCTGCGCGGGTCGCCGTCCGCGTCACCAACGACACGCCATACCGCCGGGTCCGGCTCTACCAGCGCCCCCTCGGCGGCGCGGAGTCGTACGTCGGCACGGCGACCGTCGACTCCACGGGCCGCGCCCTCTTCGCGGTGCCATCGCTGCGCCGCCGAACGACCTTCCGCGCGGTCTCCGCGAGCACCCCCGACCATGTGGAGGGCACCCGCACGGTTGCGGTGCGCGCCCGTGTCACGCACGCGATCGTGGGTGCCTACGACCGCCGTGACGGGTGGTACCTCGTTCACGACCACACGGGACGGATCTGGGACCGCGCCACGGTGGCACCCAACCATGCCGGCGACTGCATCGACTTCGAGCTGCAGCGGCTCGTGAACGGCAGCTGGCGGCGCATCGAGCTCTCCGACTGCCTGGACCGCCTCGACGCCACCAGCACAGCCCGTCGCGACTGGCTCAACGGCACGTGGCAGGCGGGGCACCGGTTGCGCATGCGGCCGATCTGGCGCGGGGACATCGTGAGCGCGGCGCAGGCGGGTCCGTGGGTGAGGTTCCGGATCACCCAGTAGCGAGGATCTGGCAGACTCCCCCGCATGCAGACGATCGGTCTTGTCGGTGGCATGAGCTGGGAGTCCAGCGCGGAGTACTACAAGCTGCTCAACACGGGCGTGGAGTCACGCCTGGGCGGCCTGCACTCGGCCAAGACGGTGATGGCGTCGGTCGAGTTCGCCGAGCTGACGGCCCTCCAGGAAGAAGAGCGCTGGGACGACGTCGCCGCGATCCTGGCCAACGCCGCGCGCGGCGTCGAGGCCGCTGGCGCCGACTTCCTGATGCTCTGCACGACGACGTTCCACCGCGTGGCCGAGCAGGTCTCGGACGCAGTCGACATCCCGCTTCTCCACCTGGGTGACGTCGTGGCGTCGGCGGTCAAGGACCAGGGCATCGAGAAGGTCGCCCTGATCGGCACCACCTTCGCGATGTCGCGCACGTTCTTCACCGATCGCATCGCCTCCCACGGCCTCGAGGTGATCGTGCCCTCGGCGGAGCACCACGAGGAGATCAACCGCGTCATCTACGACGAGCTGGTCCACGGCAAGGTCGTCGACTCCTCGCGCAAGCGGGCCGTCAAGCTCATCGACAGCCTGTGGGAGCAGGGCGCCGGCGGCGTCATCCTCGGTTGCACCGAGCTCGAGCTGCTCGTGAAGCAGTCCGACGTCGATGTCCCCGTCTTCCCCGGCACCACGCTGCACGTCGGCGCCGCGCTCGACCGCGCCCTCGCCTGACTCCGTGGCCTCCCCGCCGAGGTGGGGCTTGTGGTCAGTCGAGGTGGGGCTTGTGGTCAGGCCTGCAGCTGCGCTGCTGCCTTCAATCGCCTCGGCAGAGCCGAGCAAGCTCGGTCTGCGCCGCGTGACGCTTCTTGATCAGGCCTCCGGCGTGCCCTGGTGGAAGCGCTGCACCCAGGTGTGACCTGCCCGCAGCCAGAGTGAGCTGCGCAGGCTCGAGCCGCTCACGCTGACCGAGCGCCAGAGCAGCAGGATGGCACCTGGCGCGAGGCGCTCGATGCTGACGACATCGAGGCTGGTCTCCTCCTTGAGCGGAGCGATCTCGCTGAGCAGCTCCTCGCGCGTCCACACCCGGCCCGAGGCGCCGATCTCGGACCAGTCGGGGTGCAGCAGGCCGGCGACGGCGGCCGGGTCGCGGCGTACCTCATCGGTGAGGAGGGAGCGCTCGAGCGCCACCACCTGCTCCTCGTCGGTCATGACGACCTGACCGAAGAGGTCCGGCTCCGGCTCGATCACCGTCGGGGCGTACGCCGCGTGCGCCCCGCCGCGCGCCGCCTCCGCGACACCGGTGCCGCTGTAGCCGGGCCCCGGGTCGGGCGCGACGCCGAGCTTCCAGGACGCGGCGGCGGCGTTCGCGAGCTTGTCGGCGGCCTCGTTGAGCTCGTGGCCGGCGTGGCCCTTGACCCACTCGAAGCGGACGTTGGGACGCATCGCGGCATCGAGCGCCTTCATGATCTCGACGTTCATGACCGGCTTGCCGTCGGCCTTCTTCCAGCCCTTGCGCTTCCAGCCCGGCATCCACTTCGTGATCGAGTCGATCGCGTAGCGGCTGTCGCAGTAGACCAGCAGGTCCTCGTCGAGGTGCGCGGTCTGCTGGAGCAGGTCGAGGACGCCGGTCAGCTCCCCCATGTTGTTGGTGCCGTGCGCCCAGCCGCCGCAGGCCCAGTGCTCCTCGTCGACGTACCACGCCCAGCCCGCCGGGCCGGGGTTGCCGAGGGCCGAACCGTCTGCTGCCGCGATGATCGTCACGGGCGCACATCCTTCCATGACCACAACTCCCTTCTCGCGTGACCACAAGCCACACTTCGGCGCGCCACGAGGCCCACCTCGGCATACTCGAAGGCATGGCGGATGACGAGCGGCAGCGGATGCGCAAGAGCTCCTTCGGCCGTACGGCGCGGCTCGCGGCCCTGCCTGCGGCGTACGCCGGTCGCACGGCCCTCGGGGTCGGCAAGCGGATCGGCGGAAAGCCGGCGGAGGCGGTGCTGAGCGAGGTGCAGCGGCGCACCGCGGATCAGCTCTTCACCGTCCTGGGCGAGCTCAAGGGCGGCGCGATGAAGCTCGGCCAGGCGCTGTCGATCTTCGAGTCGGCGCTGCCGGAGGAGATCGCGGGGCCGTATCGCGAGGTGCTGACCAAGCTGCAGGACGCTGCGCCCCCGATGACGATCCGGATGCTCGACGAGGTGCTCTCCGAGGAGCTCGGACCGGGCTGGCGCGAGGAGTTCGCGAGCTTCGACGACGGGCCCGCAGCGGCTGCCAGCCTGGGCCAGGTGCACAAGGCCGTCTGGTCCGACGGCACGCCCGTCGCGGTCAAGGTGCAGTACCCCGGCGCCGCCAAGGCGCTCGCCTCCGACCTGCGCACGCTCTCCCGCGTGGCCCGGCTGATCGGGCTGCTCGCCCCCGGTGTCGACATCAAGCCGCTGCTCGAGGAGATCGCCGACCGCGCCCAGGAGGAGCTCGACTACGAGCTCGAGGCCTCGGCCCAGCGGGTCTTCGCCGCGGAGTTCGCCGGCGACGCGTCGGTCACGGTGCCGTCGGTCATCCACGCCAGCCGCCGCGTGCTCATCACGACCTGGCTCGACAGCCCGCACTCGCTCGCCCACGTCATCAAGGCCGGCACCCCCGAGGAACGCCGCCGCGTCGGCGAGCAGTACGCCCGCTTCCTGATCAGCGGTCCCGCACGCACCGGCCTGCTCCACGCGGATCCCCACCCGGGCAACTTCCGGGTGATGACGGACGGCCGGCTCGGCGTCGTCGACTTCGGCGCGGCCGCGCGCCTGCCCGACGGCCTGCCGGCGCCCCTCGGCGGCCTGCTGCGGCTGGCCGCGGAGGACGACTGGGAGGGCGTGGCCGACGAGATGCGCGCCCAGGGCTGGCTGCTCCCCCACACCCGCTTCGAGAGCGACGCGCTGCGCGACTACCTGCGACCCCTGCTGGCACCTGCCCGTGAGCCCGTCTTCTCCTTCTCGCGCGACTGGCTGCGGGGAGAGGCCACCCGGGTCGCGATCCCGACCCCGGAGAACCTGAGCCGCGCGTTCAAGATCAACCTGCCGCCGGAGTACATGCTGATCCACCGGGTCTGGATGGGCGGCATCGGCGTCCTGTGCCAGCTCGAGGTGGAGATCGGCTTCCGCGGCCTGCTCGAGGAGCACGCGCCCGGCTTCGCCTGACGGTGGTGCGCACTCACTCGTCCACCCATGGCCACTCGCCGTACGACGGGTGGCCACTCGCCGGCAACACGTGCGCACTCACAGGCGACGAGGGCGTGCGCCATGTCACGCCGTACGGCCTCTGCACGATTCGGAGAGGCCGCCCTCCCGCCGATAGACTCGCGCGGTTGCCCATCTGTCCGGGCAGCCTTCCCTGAAGCGAAACGAGTCGCCACCGCATGTCCGCAGCCACCCGCAACGACCTCCGCAACGTCGCCATCGTTGCCCACGTCGACCACGGCAAGACGACCCTCGTCGACGCCATGCTCAAGCAGGGCGGTGCGTTCAGCGCCCACCACATGGAGTCGGGTGTGGACGACCGGGTCATGGACTCCGGCGACCTCGAGCGCGAGAAGGGCATCACGATCCTCGCGAAGAACACCGCGATCTCCTACAACGGTGAGCACGCGCCCGAGGGCGGCATGGTCATCAACATCATCGACACCCCCGGTCACGCCGACTTCGGTGGCGAGGTCGAGCGCGGCCTGTCGATGGTCGACGGCATCGTCCTCCTCGTCGACGCGTCCGAGGGCCCGCTCCCGCAGACCCGCTTCGTGCTGCGCAAGGCGCTCAACGCCGACATGCCGGTCGTCCTGGTCGTCAACAAGACCGACCGCTCCGACGCCCGCATCGACGAGGTCGTCGACGAGTGCTACGAGCTCTTCATGGACCTGCTCGACGACTCCCACAGCCACGACGCGCTCGACTTCCCGGTCATCTACGCCTCGGGCAAGGCCGGCATCGCCTCCACCGAGAAGCCGGACAACGGCACGCTCCCCGCGGGTGAGAACCTCGAGCCGCTCTTCAAGACGATCCTCGACACCATCCCCGCTCCGACGTACGACGACGAGGCGCCGCTGCAGGCCCACGTCACCAACCTCGACGCGTCGCCGTTCCTCGGCCGTCTCGCGCTGCTCCGCATCAAGCAGGGCACGCTGAAGAAGGGCCAGCAGGTCGCCTGGATGAAGGCCGACGGCACCATCAAGAACATGAAGCTCACCGAGCTCCTGATCACCGAGGGCCTCGAGCGCGTCCCCGGCGAGCAGGCCGGCCCGGGTGACATCGTCGCCATCGCGGGCATCCCGGACATCATGATCGGCGAGACGATCGCCGACCCGGAGAACCCGATCGCGCTCCCGCTGATCAAGGTCGACGACCCGGCGATCTCGATGACCATCGGCACCAACACCTCGCCGCTCGTCGGCAAGGTCAAGGGCGCCAAGGTCACCGCCCGCATGGTCAAGGACCGCCTCGACTCCGAGCTCATCGGCAACGTGTCGCTCAAGGTCCTCCCGACCGAGCGCCCCGACGCCTGGGAGGTCCAGGGCCGTGGCGAGCTGGCGCTCGCGATCCTCGTCGAGCAGATGCGTCGTGAGGGCTACGAGCTGACCGTCGGCAAGCCGCAGGTCGTCACGCAGGAGATCGACGGCAAGCGCCACGAGCCCGTCGAGCGCCTCACGATCGACGCCCCGGAGGAGTACCTCGGCGCGATCACCGAGCTCCTCGCCGTCCGCAAGGGCCGTATGGAGAACATGACCAACCACGGCACCGGCTGGGTCCGCATGGACTTCGTCGTCCCCGCCCGTGGCCTGATCGGCTTCCGCACCGACTTCCTCACCGAGACCCGCGGCACCGGCATGGCGTCGTCGATCTCCGAGGGCATGATGCCGTGGGCCGGCGAGATCCGCGCCCGCAACAACGGCTCGCTCGTCGCGGACCGCGCCGGTGCGGCCACCGCGCACGCCATGACGTCCCTGCAGGAGCGCGGCACGATCTTCGTGAAGCCGGGCACCGAGGTCTACGAGGGCATGATCATCGGCGAGAACTCCCGCCAGGACGACATGGACGTCAACATCACCAAGGAGAAGCAGCAGACCAACATCCGGTCCGCGACCTCCGACAACTTCGAGAAGCTCACCCCGCCGAAGGAGCTCTCGCTCGAGCAGTGCCTGGAGTTCTGCCGCGACGACGAGTGCGTCGAGGTCACCCCGGAGATGACCCGCATCCGCAAGGTCGTCCTCGACAAGAACGAGCGGGCGAAGGCGGCGAGCCGAGCGCGTAAGGCGTGAGGAAGAGCCTCGTAGCGAGGAACGAGCGGAGAGGTTCTTCCGCGCGTCTTCTGCGAGGCGAAGCCGCCGCCCGAGCGAAGCGAGGGCAGGCGGCTTCGCGGGCCCGCAAGGGCTGATCCGTCGTACGCCGAGGGGCGCTGCATCCGGTTGGATGCGGCGCCCCTTCGCGCATCCCCCGCTCGACGTACAGCTCTGTCGTCAGATGCCACCCATGACCCGGCGGTCGATGCCGGGAGCATGGTTGCTGTACGTCGTCTGGGGGCCGAGGGCGACCACGTCGCGCAAGACGTCGCGCACGTAGTCCGGCTTGCCCATGACGTCCTCGTACACGAACCGCACCACGCGCCACGCTGCCCGCACCATCGCGGTGTAGCGCCGGCAGTCGTAGCGGAAGGCGGACTTCTCGGTGTGGAACTCGTGGGACTCCGCCTCGATGACCAGGCGCAGGCGTTTGTCGACCAGGTCTCCGTGACCGATGCCGTCGACGTCACCCTGCGGCTCCAGCTCGAGGCCCGGCACCGCGGACGCTGTCCAGCGGAGCACGCTCTCGAAGGGGTTTGCGGCCCTGCCGTCGGCCATGGTCGCGAGGCGTAGAGCCCTCGGACGCTGGTAGGCGGGACCCTCCTCGAGCGCCGCGATCAGCGCCGGGCGATCCACCCGACGACTGCGGATCGCCGAGTCCGCGACGCAGAGTGCATCGGGTTCGGGCAGCCACCGCAGGCAGTCGACGACCGTGCGCAGCGGCGACGTCACGCGCCCGTCGTACACCTCCTCGTCGGGAATCCGCGACCACCGGATGACGAGTCCGGCACGATCGAGCCCCGGGCGCTTCCACCCACGCCGGAAGAGCACCCAGGGCTCGCTGGGCTGCTCCTTCAGCGCCCACCCCCAGTACGCCGCGGCGCTCGGGCCGGCGAGGATCCCACCCACCCGGGCGGCAGCCGCGAGTCCCTCGGCGGCAGTGGGCAATGCGTAGCGACGCGGACCCGACCGGAGGATCACGCCGGCCCGCACTGCCTTGCGGATCGCCCATGGGTCGCACGCAGCGCGGAGCTGTCCGGCGGTGGCCACGCCGCCGAAACGGGTCAGCACGCGCACCGGGTCGCCGGTCAGCTTCGTCATGGGGCAATCGTGGGGTGGCCGCGTGGGCGGGCGCGAACGGCTCTCCACAGGCCCCGCTCCCCCGTTCGACGTACACCGCGGTGCCGGCATGGCTCGGGCCCGCAGCCAGACCGCGGGGCCGAGCCGCTCGCCAGCCGCGGGTGTACGTCGAACGGGGAGGGGCTTGATCGCTGCCCGCGTCTCAGCGCCCGGGGACCGGGCGTACCCGCTCTGCACGGGCACGCCAGAATGGCCCGCAGCAGACCTCAGGAGGAGAGACAGATGCAGGTAGAGAACACCGCGGCGATCGTCACGGGTGGCGCGTCCGGCCTGGGTGCCGCGACCGCGAAGGCACTCGCCGAGAAGGGCGCGACGGTCTTCGCGTTCGACCTGGCCGGCTCGATCGAGAAGGCCCCCGAGGTGGCCGGTGTCCACTACGTGCCGGTCGACGTGACCGACGCCGAGCAGGTCCGCGAGGCCGTCGCGACGGCTGCCAACGCGGGCGTCCCGCTCCGCACCGTGGTCAACTGCGCCGGCGTCGGGACCGCCGGCCGGATCCTCAACAAGGACGGCTCGGTCGGCGACCTCGCCAAGTACGCGATGGTCGTCAACATCAACCTGGTCGGCTCCTACAACGTGCTCGCGCTCGCCGCCGAGCAGATCGCGAAGACCGCCCCGCTCGAGCACGACGCCCGCGGCGTCATCATCAACACCGCCTCCGTCGCCGCCTTCGAGGGCCAGGTCGGCCAGGCCGCCTACAGCTCGTCCAAGGGTGGCGTCGTCGGGCTCATGCTTCCCGCGGCGCGCGACCTCGCGACGTACGGCATCCGCGTCTGCACGATCGCACCGGGCATCGTGGAGACGCCCATGCTCGCCGGCGTCAACGAGGAGTTCCAGAAGACCCTCGCCGCGGGCGTCCCGTTCCCGAAGCGCCTCGGCCGTCCGGAGGAGTACGCCCAGCTCGCGACGTTCATCGTCGAGCACGACTACCTCAACGGTGAGGTCATCCGGATGGACGGCGCCATCCGGCTCGCCCCCCGCTGAGTTCCGAGGCGGCGTGAGTTCGCGCCGCCTCGGCACCCTGACCGTGCAGGTTCGCGCCGCCTCGGCACCCCCACCGTGCAGGTTCGCGCCGCCTCTACGTGGTGGGCGGCGGAGGTCGCACACAGGCGTGGCTAGGCTGCACGCGGTGGATGCCGCGGTCATCAGGCCGCGCACCCCACGACGTACGACGACGAAGGAGTGGGCATGGGCTGGCTGGTGACCGGAGGCGCGGGCTACATCGGTGCGCACGTGGTGCGGGCGTTCCAGGCTGCCGGCATCGAGGCGACCGTGCTCGACGACCTCTCGTCCGGCATCAGCTCCTTCGTGCCCGACGGCGTGCCGGTCGTCCGCGCGTCCCTGCTCGACCGCGCAGCCGTGCGTGAGGCGCTGCACGGGATCGACGGCGTGGTCCACGTCGCCGGCTTCAAGTACGCCGGAGTCTCGGTCCAGCGGCCGCTGCACACCTACGAGCAGAACGTCTCGGCGATGGTGATCCTGCTGCAGGAGATGCTCGAGGCCGGCGTCGACAAGCTGGTCTTCAGCTCCAGCGCAGCCACCTTCGGCGTTCCCGACGTCGACCTGGTCACCGAGACGACCGCGACGCGGCCGGAGTCGCCGTACGGCGAGAGCAAGCTGATCGGCGAGTGGCTGCTCGCGGACGTCGGCCGCGCGAACGGGCTCCAGCACACCAGCCTGCGCTACTTCAACGTGGTCGGCTCGGGCACGCCGGAACTCTACGACGCGAGCCCGCACAACCTCTTCCCCCTGGTCTTCGACGCGCTGGTCAACGGCCGCACCCCGAAGATCTTCGGCACTGACTACGACACGCCCGACGGCACCTGCGTCCGTGACTACATCCACGTCTCGGACCTCGCCGAGGCCCACGTCGCAGCGGCCCAGCGCCTCGCGGCGGGCCAGGAGATCGAGCCGATCTACAACCTCGGCAGCGGGGAGGGCTCCAGCGTCCGGCAGATCATGGACACCATCCGCGAGGTGACCGGCATCGACTTCGAGCCGGAGCTGCACCCGCGGCGTCCGGGCGACCCCGACCGGATCGTGGCGACGGGCGAGCTCGCCGCGCGCGACCTGGGCTGGCAGATGCGGCACACCCTCCAACAGATGGTGGCTTCGGCCTGGGAGGCGCGGCAGAAGGCCGGCGACTCCTACCCGGGCTGACCGGGCCACGTAGCGCGGCCGCTCCGGCCCTCTCCCCTCGGCCCGCGCGGTCCGCCTGACTGCCACATCGCCAGGCATCTGGCGTCCGACTTAGGTCTGGTCCGCTTGCTGCTCTCCGCTTGTATGCTCCACCCGTTCGGGGAGAACGACGTGGGCATGGGGCCCCGGAGGGAGTCGCATCATGGGGATGCGCAGGGACAGGGGCCTCGAGGGCCTTCGCGGAGCTGCCTGCCTCACGGTGGTCGTGGCCCACCTGGTGCTGCTCTACACGGTGATCGACGGCCGGGCTGCGTCCACGGTCGACGCCATCATCGGCGAGGGCCTGCTCGCCGCCAACCACGCGCTGACGTTCTTCTTCGCACTCTCGGGCTACCTGCTCTACAAGCCGTTCGCGACCTACCTGCTCGGCGGACCGCGCCGCCCGAGCATCCGGGCGTTCTACCGCAACCGCGTGCTGCGGGTCTTCCCCGGCTACTGGGTCATCCTCGCCGTCGCCGGATTCGTGCTCGGCGCGACCGTGGTCGAGACCAGTCAGCAGTCGGCCGGCGAGACCTACCAGACCGAGGCGATCGGCTACCTCACCAACCCGCTGCAGCTCTTCACCGACTTCACCCTGCTGCACGGCTACACGACCGAGGTGCCGCGCGGCATCCCGCCGTCGTGGTCGCTGGTGCCGGAGCTCGCGTTCTACGCGATCCTGCCGCTGCTCTTCCTGGCGGTGCTCCCGCTGCTGGCTAGCGGCCGCCGCTCGACGAAGCAGGACAGCCTGATGGCCGCCCTCCTGCCGGGTCTCCTGCTCGTCGTCGTGGGCCTGATCGGCTACGAGGTCGCCCACCACCTGCTCGTCGCGGACGCGCAGGGCATCCACGTCGAGACCGGTCCGTCCCGGCTCTACCACTCCTTCGTGGCGGTCTGCTCGGCGTTCGGCTACGGCATGATCGCGGCGGTCGTCGTCGCCCGCCTGGGCCAGGCCCCCGACCCCGTCGCCGTACGCCGCGTGCGCCGGGTCTGCGTCGCGCTGGTCGTGTTCGGCGTCGTCACCTACCTGCCGGCCCGTGTGCTCGGCCAGGACCTCGTCGTGATGGCCCCGGCAATGGCGGCGCTCATGCCCTATACGGTGCTCCCCCATCGCGGACGGCTCGCCGGGCTGTGGCTGAAGGTTGCGGAGTGGAAGCCGCTCGACCGCGCCGGCACCATCTCGCTGAGCCTCTACCTCTGGCACTACCCGGTCATGCTCTTCCTCGCAAAGCACTTCCCGGACCTGCGCTACACCAGCCTCGGCGGCTTCCTCGTCGCCGCCCTCGCGACGCTCCCGCTGTGCTGGGTGCTGTCCGAGGTGACCTACCGGTTCGTCGAGATGCCGGCGCTCGCCCGCAAGAAGGCCGTCGTGCCGACCAGCGAGACGGCGGTGCACGCGACCACACGTGCCTGAGGCTCTGGCAGAATCCGCGCCATGCCTTCTGCCCTCATCACGGGAATCACCGGCCAGGACGGTCCGTATCTCGCGGAACTCCTCCACGAGAAGGGCTACGACGTCTACGGCCTCATGCGCGGGCAGAACAACCCCAAGCGCGAGATGGTCGAGCGCGAGCTGCCGTTCGTCAAGATCCTGACCGGCGACCTCACCGACCAGTCCAGCCTGCTGCGGGCTCTGCGTGAGGCCCAGCCGGACGAGGTCTACAACCTCGGCGCGATCTCGTTCGTGGCGTACTCCTGGGAGAACGCCAAGGTCACCTCCGACGTGACCGGCATGGGCGTGCTCAACCTCCTCGAGGCGGTCCGCCTCCACTGCGGCGACGACCCGAAGAAGGTCCGCTTCTACCAGGCCTCCTCCTCCGAGATGTTCGGCAAGGTGCAGCAGGTGCCGCAGACCGAGGACACCCTTCTCTGGCCGCGCTCGCCCTATGGCGTGAGCAAGGTCTACGGCCACTACATGACGATCAACTACCGCGAGTCGTACGGCATGCACGCCTCGAGCGGCATCCTCTTCAACCACGAGTCACCGCGCCGCGGGCCCGAGTTCGTCACCCGCAAGGTGAGCCGAGCGGTCGCCCGCATCAAGCTCGGCCTGCAGGACGAGCTGGTCATGGGCAACCTCGACGCCCAGCGCGACTGGGGCTTCGCCGGTGACTACGTCGAGGCGATGTGGCTGATGCTCCAGCAGGAGAACGGCGACGACTACGTGGTCTCCACCGACGAGACACACACGATCCGCGAGCTCCTCGACCTCGCCTTCGCGCACGTCGGGATCGACGACTGGGAGCGCTACGTGCGCCAGGACCCGGCGTTCATGCGTCCGGCCGAGGTCGACCTGCTCATCGGCGACTCCACCAAGGCCCGTGAGGTCCTCGGCTGGAAGCCGAAGGTCTCCTTCCCCGAGCTGGTCGCGATGATGGTCGACTCCGACCTCGCCGAGCAGAAGAAGCTCGCCGGCCTCTGACATGGGAGTCTCGCGGGCGTTCGTCACCGGTGCCTCCGGGCAGGACGGCAGCTACCTCGCCGAGCGACTGCTCGGCGACGGTGTCGAGGTGCACGCCCTGACCCTCTCCGGAGAGGTGTCGGAGCACCTGCCCCCGGAGGTCGTGATCCACCACGGCGACCTCTGCGACGTGCCGGCGACGCGAGCCCTGCTCACGGACCTGGCGCCGGACGAGATCTACAACCTCGCCGCGCTGTCCTCGGTGGCAGCGTCGTGGGAGGACCCCGACCTCAGTGCGGCCGTCAACGGCGCGGCCGCCGTCGCGCTCCTCGAGTCGGCCTGGCAGGTCGCCCGGGCACGCGACAAACAGGTTGCCTTCGTGCAGTGCTCGAGCGCGGAGATCTTCGGCGAGCCGGCGGAGTCGCCGCAGAGCGAGGCGACGCCGCTCCGCCCCGTCAACCCGTACGGCGCGGCCAAGGCCTACGCCCACCTCATGACCGGGGTCTACCGCAGTCGCGGCCTGCACGCCTCGAGTCTGGTCCTCTACAACCATGAGTCCCCCCGCCGCTCCCCCCGCTTCGTCACCCGCAAGATCACCTCGACGGTGGCGGCCATCGCGACCGGACGGGCGGAGGAGCTGGTGCTGGGCAACCTCGACGCCCGCCGTGACTTCGGCTGGGCCCCGGATGTCGTCGACGCCATGGTCCGCGCGGCCCGGCACCACGACGGCGATGACTACGTGGTCGCCACCGGCACCTCGCACAGCGTCCGCGAATTCGTGGCCGCGGCCTTCTCCCACGCGGGCGTGACCAACTGGGAGCGGCGGGTGCGGGTCGACCCTGCACTCCTGCGCCCCACCGACCCGACCGACCTGACGGGCGACGCGACCAAGGCGCGCACGCAGCTGGGCTGGGCGCCGACGCTCGCCTTCCCCGAGATCGTGAAGCAGATGGTCGACACCGATCTGGAGCTGCAGTCATGAGCCGGTCGCGCCGCCGTACGTCGTTCGCGGGTGGCCTGGCGCTGTCGCTCGCACTCCTCGCCGGCTGCGCCGACAGCCCGACACCGCCGCCGCCTGGCGCGGAGGACGTGCCGTCGACCCTGCCGGCGAAGCCGAAGCTGAAGAAGCAGCCGAAGCCGAAGATCGTCGCCGACGATCCGGAGACGTACCTCAGCGGGGTGAGCCAGGCCTCGGCCGACCAGGTCTGGCAGCAGTCCCTCGACGTGGTCTCCGACTGGCTGCTCAACCCGAAGCACATGCAGCGCCACCCGGTGCGGTCGGTACGTGAGCTCGACGGCATCACGAAGCTGATGACGCCCGAGGCGGCCGCGCTCTGGCGGAAGCAGGCGCACAGGGCGCTCAGGTGCTACGCCCGCCCCTACACCGACTGCTGGCGCACCCAGCCCAAGCGCCAGCTCCCCATCGAGCAGCTGGTCACCTTCATGGTGCCGCTCCGCGCCGACCGCGGCTGGGACAACCCGATGATGACGCCGGTGCGGATCGAGGACCCGCTGATGCTGAGCGCGAACGGGCAGTTCGGCGTGATCCTGCCGATCTCGACCAAGTACCGGCTGATCGGGCAGGGCAAGGAGTACCGCGTCGCGGCGAAGAGCGTGCTCGGCCTGGCGTGGACGCAGCACGACGGCGAGTGGAAGATCAGCCAGTGGTGGCGCGTCTACCGCTTCGACCGGGAGAAGCTCAAGGGCTGGCGTCCGGGCGAAGCCCCGCCCACCGAGGCTCCCACGCCCGGCGTCACGCCGGAGCCGTCCGCGGACGCAACGCTCTACCCCGAGTGACCCGGCCTGTGACTGGCTGACAAATGACTCAGCCCGCCTGCGCCGAAGCGCAGGCGGGCTGAGTGCTGGAAGAGGTGATCCCGAAGGGTCAGGCCTTCTTCGCGGCGGCCTTCTTGGCCGGAGCCTTCTTCGCGGCAGCCTTCTTGGCCGGAGCCTTCTTGGCAGCAGCCTTCTTGGCCGGAGCCTTCTTCGCGGGGGCGGCCGGAGCAGCCTCGACGGTCTCCTCGACCTTGGCCGGGGCGGCCTTCTTCGCGGCCGGGATGTACTTCTCGACGAGCTTCTGCGCCTTGGCGGTGAGCTCCTCGACCGACTTGGTCAGCTCGG
The DNA here is from genome assembly GCF_035481145.1 of Nocardioides sp. GTDB lineage: Bacteria > Actinomycetota > Actinomycetes > Propionibacteriales > Nocardioidaceae > Nocardioides. The sequence continues at coordinate 37,330 of NZ_DATIHB010000055.1, forward strand.
CGAGGCGGGCGTTGACCTGCTCCTGGGCCTTGGCCGGGAGGGCCTTGGCAGCGTTCTGGAGCTCGGCGACCTTGGCGAGGATGTCGGCCTGGGTCTCCTTGACCGACGCCTCGATCTTGCCCGGGGCGGCCTCGATGGCGGCCTGCAGGTCCTTGACCTGAGCGGTGACCTTCGCCTGCGCGTCCTTGGCGGTCGAGGTGGCGTCCTTCTGGACGTCCGCAACCTTCTCCTGCAGGTCGGCAACGAGCTTCTTCACGTCGAACTTCTTGGCCATGACTGGCTCCTTCTGGTTGATGCACGACCGACGACGGTCGCGAGATTCGGTGGGCGGGGCCGCCACACCTTGGGGGTGGGTCAGCTCTCGCCCTCGTCGCTCTCCGCCGCGTTGATGGCGAGGAACGACGCGTAGACGTCGAGCAAGGACTGCTTCTGCCGCTCGGTCAGGCCCGGGTCGGCCAGCACGGCCAGCTCCACGGACCCGCCCAGACCGTCCTCCGGAGAGAGGATGCCGGCGCGGATGTAGAGCTGCTCCGCGGAGATCCGCAGGGCCTTCGCGATCTGCTGAAGCACGTCGGCGGAGGGCTTGCGCAGACCACGCTCGATCTGCGAGAGGTAGGGGTTCGACACACCGGCAACCTCGGAGAGCTGGCGCAGCGACAGCTTGGAAGCCGTCCGCTGCTCCTTGAGGTACTCCCCCAGGTTGTCGACCGTCTTGCCGACCACGCCCTTTGCCATGGCCCAAGTATTGCTAACTTTTGTTAGCGATTGCAACGGCAAGCGGTGTGAACTGGCACACGGAAGTACCGGATTCCCCTTCAAAACAAGGCGAAACGCGACATGTCTCGGGTGCTAACCATGGCATGCAAACCATGCAAGCAAGCAGTTAGCAAGCACTCGTCACCAAGGCTGCTCGGCGAGCACGGCGCGCGTGCGGGCACGCATGGGAGGATGACGGCCGTGTCCAGCACTGCAAACCAGCCCGTCCCCCAGCACTGTCCTTCGCCCCGCGAGCTCGACGACCTCGAGCTGCTCCTCTCCGGAGCGCTCGCCCCGATCTCCGCGTACGACGAGCCCGGGTCGCCCGTCACGCTCACGCTCCCGGACGCGCTCGCGGGTGAAGCCACGGTCGAGCTGGTCGATCCGGAGGGCCTCCCGCTCGCCACGGTGACCCGCGAGGACGGTCGCTGGGTGCCCACGGCGCTGGGGACCCCGGCGTACGGGCCGTTCCGGAGGCTCCACCTCTCGCCCGGGCAGGCGCGCGAGGCGTACGCCGGCAGGACCTGGGTCCCGGTCCACGACGCGCTGACGCCCGGCGAGATCACCGAGCTCGCCGCGATCGCGGGAGCGAAGGTGCTGGTCGCCTTCACCGGACACGGCTTCGCTCCCGAGCTCTCCCCGGTCGGCTTGGTCCGCGCGAGCCTGGCCGCAGCCGAGGAGATCGGCGACACCGCGGTGGTCGCGGTGCCCCTGGCGTCCCACGGGAGCAGCGCGGCGGACGAGGACCTGGCGCTGCAGGTGCTGGCCACCTACGCCGCCGGCGATCCACAACTCCCCCTTCGCGTGACCACAAGCCCCACTTCGACAGGCCACAAGCCACACTTCGGCGGCAAGGTGGCGGAGATCGTCGATTTCGACCGGCCGCCGCTCGACCGACGCGGGCTGGTCCTCTTCTTCACCGGGCTCTCGGGCTCGGGCAAGTCGACGCTGGCACGGGCGCTGCTCGACAAGCTCCTCGAGCAGGGTGAGCGCACCGTCACGAGCCTCGACGGCGACGTCGTACGCCGCAACCTCAGCGCCGGCCTCACCTTCAGCAAGGCCGACCGCGAGACCAACATCCGTCGTATCGGCTGGGTCGCTGCCGAGATCGCCCGCCACGGTGGGGTCGCGGTCGTCTCCCCGATCGCGCCGTTCGACTCCACGCGCCAGGACGTGCGCCGCTACGTCGAGGAGGCGGGCGGCACCTTCTTCCTGGTGCACGTCGCCACGCCTCTGGAGGAGTGCGAGCGACGCGACCGCAAGGGCCTCTACGCGAAGGCCCGTCAGGGGCTCATCCCGGAGTTCACCGGCATCTCCAGCCCCTACGAGGTCCCGGAGGACGCCGACGTCCGGGTCGACACCACCGGTCGCACCGTCGAGGACGCGCTCGCGGACGTCGAGAAGGCGCTCGCCGCTGCCGGCCTGCTGGAGGTGTGATGGCCACCCTCCTCTTCGTGTGCTCGGCGAACATCTGTCGCTCGCCGTACATGGAGCTCGCGGGGCGGGCCATGCTCGGGCCGGAGACCACGGTGGAGCTCTCCTCCGCCGGCACCCTCGGCTTCATCGACAAGCCGATGGACCCGACGATGGCGACGGCCCTGGAGCACAGCCCCGAGGTCACCCCGGAGCAGATCGCGGCGTTCCGCAGCAGGCGACTCACCTCCGAGCTCGTGGAGAAGGCCGACCTGGTCCTCACCGCCGAGTCGGAGCAGCGCCAGTTCATCCTCACCGAGCACCCGGCGGCGTTCCGCAAGGTCTTCTCGCTCGGTCAGTTCGCTGCGGGGGTCCGGCGCGTGGATTCCACCCTCAGCGGGCTGGATCTGGTGGACACTGTGGCGACCACGAGCGGGGTCGCCCAGGTCCGCGCCGACGTCGCCGACCCCTACCGTCGGGGGCGTCGCGCCGCCGCAGCTGCCGCCGCCCAGATCGACGAGCTGCTGGCGGTCGTCATGCCGGCGCTGGAGGAGCGGAGATGACGGACGACGGGTCGATCTTCGGCGGCATCGACTTCGACCGCCCGCAGCGCCAGCGCAGGCGGCGCAGGCACCGGCGCTTCAAGACGCTGCGTCGCGTCTACGTGCGCGTGGTTCCCGCTCGGCTGCGCAAGTGGATCGACGACAATCCTGCGCTCGCCGCGATCGTCGGCCTGCTCCTGCTGCTGCTCCTGATCATCCTGCTCTGGCTGCTCTGGCTCTGGCTCCACCTGCACCGCGCGCCCGGCTTCGACGCCGACCTCGGCGACAACCGCCCGCCGTTCCTCGGGGGTGAGAACATCCTGCTCGTCGGGCTCGACTGCGACGAGGAGGCGCCGGAGAGCAACCGGCTGCGCGCATGCAGCGGCAACGACGACAAGATCGACCTCTCGCGCATCGACTCCGGCGACCTTCGGTCCACCGGCGTCCGCAGCGACGTGATCATGGTCCTCCACGTCACCGAGGACGGTCAGCACGCGCAGGTGGTGTCGATCCCCCGCGACTCCTACGTCGAGGTCGACGGCCACGGCCGGACCAAGATCAACGCCGCCTTCTCCTACGGTGGCCCCAACCTCCTCGGCCGCACCATCGAGCAGAACTTCAAGATCCACCTCACCCACATGGTGGTCACCGACTTCGGCGGCTTCCGCGGGATCACCGAGGCCCTCGGCGGCGTCCAGGTCTACGTGCCCAACGACCTCGTCGACAGCCGCACCGGCACGGTCGCGTGGCAGAAGGGCTGGCAGACCATCGAGGGCGAGCGCGCCCTCGCCTACGTCCGCACTCGCTACGGTCTCGCACGCGGCGACTTCGACCGCGTGCAGCGGCACCAGAACTTCCTGCGGGCCGTCGTCGAGCGCACGCGCGACATGTCTGTCCTGGCGAACCCGTTCCGGCTGAGCCGGCTGGTCACCGAGACCACCGGGCACGTCGCGATGGACAACGGCATGACGGACAGCGAGGTCATGAAGCTCGCCTACGCAGGACTGCGGATGGGCCTGGGGAACATGTCCTTCGCGACGATCCCCTACGAGGGCGCCGCGATGGTCGGCGACCAGTCCGTCGTGCTCGTCCGGATGAAGGAGGCGATCGCCCTCTTCGACGCGATGCAGCGCGACAAGTTCATCTCGTACGTCGCCGACCACACCGTCGAGACGCTGCCCCCGCCGAACCAGGTCAAGTAGTCCGACCTCAGCAGACGTGCTGGCTCGCGCCGGCGCGCTCAGGACTGGGGGCGGGGCCGTGCCTCTTCGAGCTCGGCCACGGTCGGCGCGCCGAACATCGGCAGACCGTTCTGCTTGCGCAGGACACCCCAGACCAGCGGGACCAGGCAGAGCATCGCCAGGCCGACCAGCGCGACCGTGATCGCCTCGAGCGTCTCCTGGCCCTCGCCGTACGGGTGGAGGCCCGCCTTGAAGAGCAACGCGACGCCCGACATGGTCAGCACGACGACGATGCCGCGCCGGATGATCGACTGCGCCACCCGCGGGGCGATCCGGGCGCCGAGCAGCGTGCCCGGCACCGAGCCGATGACCAGCGGGATGAGCAGGTCCCACTCGAGGCCATGGATGGCGATGTTGGCGACCGCGGCGGCGAGGACCAGCGGGACGGCCTGCACCAGGTCGGTGCCGACCAGCTTCACCGCGGAGAGGCCCGGGTAGAGCATCAGCAGCGCGATCATGATGACCGAGCCGGAGCCCACGCTGGTGATGCCGACGAGCAGGCCGCCGAGCATGCCGACCAGGAGCGTGGGGATCGGGCGGATCGGCGGGTTGTCGTCGGGCAGCACGCCGCCGCTGCGTACGTTCCTGAGGTTGATGTAGAGCCGCAGCGCGTACGTCGACGCGGCGAAGAGCAGCGCGACGCCGATGCAGAGCTTGAGGGTCTTCTCGAGCGTCTCCGGGTCATCGGTCAGGCCACTGACCAGCCACGGCCCGAGGAAGGCCATGGGCACCGACCCGAGGATCAGCCACTTCGCCAGGGTGAGGTTGGGTGAGCCCTCGCGCCAGTGCGCGATCGCGCCGCCGGTCTTGTAGATCGCCGCGGCAGTGAGGTCGACCGTGACGATCGCCGCCGTGTGCCCGACGCCCAGGAAGATCAGGGCGGGCGTCATCAGCGCACCTCCGCCCATGCCGGTGAGCCCGACCACGATGCCGACCAGGAAGCCGGCAATCAGGATCGAGAAGAACTGGTCCGACATGAGCTCGGCCACGGATCCATCCTCGTTCGCTAGGCGACATGATGCGCGAGCTGCGTCCAGCCCCCTGCTCATCGCGCGTGGTCGCAAACCTTACTGGCTCAGTCAGGATTGTGGATAACGAACGGGCAGCCCGTGCCCACGGTGTGCGCGGGTGCAGGCCCCGAGCGCGCGCACCGTTACGATGCTGGTTGCCATAAGCGACGAGAGGTCACCCCAAGCTCATGACAGAAACGCACGCCGACTACCAGCTGAGTCAGCTCGACCAGCTGGAGGCGGAGTCGATCCACATCTTCCGTGAGGTCGCCGCCGAGTTCGAGAAGCCGGTCCTGATGTTCTCCGGTGGCAAGGACTCGATCGTCATGCTCCGCCTCGCGGAGAAGGCGTTCTACCCCGCGAAGATCCCGTTCTCGATCCTCCAGGTCGACACCGGGCTCGACTTCCCCGAGGTCACCGAGACGCGTGACCGCTGGGTCGAGCGCCTGGGCGTCAACCTCGTGGTGGCCTCCATCGACGACGCGATCAAGAACGGCATCATCCCCGACGCCGCGAAGATCAGCCGCAACCGCCTGCAGATCCCGACGCTGCTCAACGCCATCGAGGAGAACGGCTTCACCGCCGCCTTCGGTGGCGGCCGTCGTGACGAGGAGAAGGCCCGCGCCAAGGAGCGCGTCTACTCCCACCGCGACGAGTTCGGCCAGTGGGACCCGAAGAACCAGCGCCCCGAGCTCTGGAGCCTGTACAACGGTCGCCTCCACGAGGGTGAGCACATGCGGATCTTCCCGATCTCCAACTGGACCGAGCTCGACGTCTGGGACTACATCGGCCGCGAGCAGATCGAGATCCCCAACATCTACTTCAGCCACCAGCGCCGTGTCTTCGAGCGCGACGGGATGCTGATGACCGAGACGCCGCTCAACCCGATGCGCGAGGGCGAGGTCGCCTCCGAGCGGACCGTGCGCTTCCGCACCTGCGGTGACATCACGCTCACCGGCTGTGTCGAGTCCACCGCCTCGACCATCGAGGAGATCATCGAGGAGGTGGCGATCGCCCGGAAGACCGAGCGCGGCGCCACCCGCGGCGACGACCGCTTCTCCGAGGCCGCCATGGAAGACCGCAAGAAGGAGGGCTACTTCTGATGGCCACCGCTCAGAACAAGCCCATGGACCTGCTCCGGTTCGCCACGGCCGGCTCCGTCGACGACGGCAAGTCGACCCTCATCGGTCGCCTGCTGCTCGACTCCAAGTCGATCTTCGAGGACCAGCTCGAGGCTGTCGAGGCGACCTCGCAGTCGAAGGGCTACGACTACACCGACCTCGCACTGCTGACGGACGGCCTCCGCTCCGAGCGCGAGCAGGGCATCACGATCGACGTGGCGTACCGCTACTTCGCGACCCCCAACCGCAAGTTCATCATCGCGGACACCCCGGGCCACGTGCAGTACACGCGCAACATGGTCACCGGCGCCTCGACGGCCGACCTCGGCCTCGTGCTGGTCGACGCCCGCCAGGGCCTGACCGAGCAGTCGCGACGCCACGCGCTGATCCTCTCGCTGCTCCGCGTCCCGCACCTCGTGCTCGCGGTCAACAAGATGGACCTCGTCGACTTCTCCGAGGAGGTCTACGACAAGATCCACGCCGAGTTCACGCAGTTCGCGACGAAGCTCAACATCCCCGACCTCGAGGTCATCCCGATCTCCGCGCTCGCCGGCGACAACGTGGTCAACCGCTCCGACAACATGAAGTGGTACCAGGGCCCGACGCTCATGCACCACCTCGAGCACGTCCACGTCGCCTCCGACCGCGACCTGATCGACGCCCGCTTCCCCGTGCAGTACGTCGTGCGTCCGAAGTCGGACGAGTTCCACGACTACCGCGGCTACGGCGGCCAGGTCGCCGGCGGCGTGCTGAAGAAGGGCGACGAGGTCGTCGTCCTCCCCTCCGGCATGACCTCGACGATTGCCGGCATCGACCTCTTCGACAAGGAGATCGACCTGGCGTTCCCGCCGATGTCGGTCACCGTCCGCCTCGAGGACGACGTCGACGTCTCGCGCGGCGACATGATCGCCCGGGTCCGCAACGCGCCGACCGCCACGCAGGACATCGACGCGATGGTCTGCTGGATGACGACCGCTCCGCTGCGCCCCAAGCAGAAGCTCGCGATCAAGCACACGACGCGCACCGGTCGCGTGATGGTGAAGGACATCCAGTACCGCCTGGACGTCAACACCCTCCACCGTGACCAGGAGACCAAGGAGCTCGGCGTCAACGAGATCGGTCGCGTCCAGCTGCGCTGCACGGTGCCGCTGCTGTGCGACCCGTACTCGAAGAACCGCACCACGGGCTCGTTCATCCTGATCGACGAGGCGACCGGCGTGACCGTCGGCGCCGGCATGATCAACGGCTGACGCCAGCCGCTCCGGACGGGGCGTCCTCCTGCGGGAGGGCGCCCCGTTGTGCTGTCACTTCAGTCCCACCGGCCGCAGCGGACGGGCAGTCCATGCG